>NZ_JBSFUT010000017.1:0-184991 GCF_053591935.1 Streptomyces sp. NPDC002851
GCTGCTGCTCGCCATCCGAAGGATGAATCAAAGAGGCGAGGCGGAGCCGCGCAGCGGCGGAGCGCACCAGACGCCGCTCCCGGCCACACGGACAGGCACCGCCCACCGCAGCCGGCCTGACCCATCGGACACGCCCTAGGCGGGCCGACGGCCGTGGTTGGACTTGCCCTTGCGGATACGCCACTTCCGCTTGCGCGTCTTCTTCGACATACCGTCGGTGCTTAACCGAGAACCCCGGATACGTCGAGAGGTCGCGCGCGACACGTCCATGCGAGGGTACGCGGTTCAGCCACGGCCGATCGGGGCGAGTACCGCGTCCGTCAGCTTCGCCAAGTCGCCCGGGGCCAGCTCGACTTCGAGGCCGCGGCGGCCCGCCGAGACGTGGATCGTGTCGTACGCCGACGCCGAGTCGTCCAGGACCGTCGGGAGCTTCTTGCGCTGCCCGAGCGGGGAGATGCCGCCGCGCACATAGCCGGTGGTGCGCTCCGCGGCCGCGGGGTCGGCCATCGTGGCGCGCTTGCCGCCGACCGCCGCCGCGAGGGCCTTCAGGTCCAGGGTGCCCGCGACCGGGACGATGGCGACGGTGAGCGCGCCGTCCACCTCGGCGACCAGCGTCTTGAAGATGCGGTCCGGCGACACCCCCATGGCCTCGGCGGCCTCCTCGCCGTACGAGGGATGCGCGGGGTCGTGCTCGTACTGGTGGACCGTGAACGGGATGTCCGCGGCGGTGAGGGCGACGGTCGCCGGGGTGCCGCCGGACTGTTGCTGCTTCCCGGACTTCCCGGACTTCCCGGACTTCGCTGAGCTCTTCGCCTTCTTCGCCATCTGCTCGGTGCCGTGCCCTTCGGTGCTCGTCAGTTCTGGCTGGTGGGCCCGCGCGTCAGGTCGATCGCGGGCAACGACGGCAGATTACGGATGACCGCGGTCTCCGTGCGAAGGAGTTTCAGCTCGTCGCGCAGCCGGGACGCGGTGTCGGGGGCCTGAAGCAGACGCTGCTTGGTCGGGGTGTCCAGGACGGCGGCCGCGGCCACCAGGTACGACACGACGGACGGCTCGTCGGGCAGTTCGGCGCCGGTGGACAGGGAGCGCTCGCGGGCCCCGGCGAGCCGCTTCTGGTAGTCCCGGAACGCGCGCAGGACGCCCGCGGCGAGGGTGCCCGCGCCCTCGCCCGGGTCCTCCGGCAACTCTTCCAACTCGGCCGTCAGGTAAGGGCCGGAGGCGTCGACGGAGAGCAGTCGGACCCGGGTCGTACCGGTGGCCAGAACCTCGAAGCTGCCGTCCTCGCGCTCCCGTACGGTGGCCGCGTCCGCGATGCAGCCGACCTTGTGGAACGCCTTGATCGGGTCGTCCCCGAAGCCGGCCGCCGGGCCGCGCTCGGGCACCGCCGTCTGGTCGGGAAGGCCGGGCGCGGTCGGGGCGACCTCGTGGCCGTCGCGGATGGCGACGACGGCGAAGCGGCGCGGCTCCTCGGAGTCCTCGGGCACGGCCTTGACGAGGTCGTGCATCATCGCGCGGTAGCGCTCCTCGAAGACGTTCAGCGGGAGCACGAGGCCCGGGAACAGGACGGTGTTGAGCGGGAAGAGCGGAAGCCGGGTGGTCACGTCTTGAAGCTTACGGATCCGGATCCGCGCCGTCGGCCTGGGTACCGGAACTGGGGGCTGCGCCCCAGACCCCCTTCGCCCTGAACGGGCTCGTGCTCAATCGCCGGACGGGCTCTATTCAGTTCCGCGACAGCAGCCGCGACGCCCCCGCCGCCACCGTCGTGGCCAGAATCCACCCCAGCAGCGTCAGCGCCGCCGACAGCCACTGCCAGTGGTCCTCGACGCGCCAGTAGCCGTCCTGCCCCAGGTTGATCACCGGGACCAGGAGGTCGAGGGCGAAGAGCGAGGGGTTCCACTCCGGGCCCTCGCCGGGCTTGATGGCCGGGGGGTGGTAGCGCGAGAACGCCACCGCGCCAAGCGCCCAGAGCACCGCCATCCACACCGCGGCCCGGCCCGGCCGGTACCCGTAGGCGACCGTCCAGTCCTGGGCGTACCCCCAGAGCTTTCCGGCCAGCGGCAGGGTCTCGCGGCGGCGGCGCTGCTTGGCGAGGAGCACCTCGCGGGCGTCGGCGTCCTCGCCGCTGTTGCGCAGTACGGTGGCGAGTTTCTCGTACGGTTCCGGGCTGTACTCGGGGGTCGCGGCCGCCAGCCACTCCAGGCGGCGGGTGAGTGGGAAGCTGCCGCGCGGGACGAGGTTCTCGTACGTGAAGCCGCCGACCCGGAAGGCGCCCGGGCCCGGCCAACTCGTCGACTTGTCGACCAGGTTGACGATCCGGGCGCCGGACAGGACTATCACGCCGCGCTCCGGACGGTCGCCGAGGAAGCGGAGCTCGGGCGTCTGGATGCGGCGCATCGAGATCTCCTGCTCGCTCTCCAGGACTAAGCGGGCCTGCTCGAGGTCGACCGCGTCCCCGAACCGCCCGTCGTCCAGGCGGATCCCGCCGTGGCACTCGAAGCGCTGCACCCGCACGCCCCGCGCCGGGGTCGTGCCCGCCTGGTAGCCGCTGCCGCCGACCGCGGCGGGCGTCAGATACAGGGTGCGCTCCACGGTCAGCTGCGGGGCGTTGAGCGCCTTGCTGCCGTACGGGTTGGTGAGCCGGCTGCCGCGCAGGCTGAGCGACACGCCGACCTGGGCGCCGCGCAGGCTGAGCTCGCCGTGCGCCTCCACCATCTCGGCCTGGAGGTCCTGGCCGACGGAGAGGCCGTCGGCGACGATCGCGCGGCCAAGCCGGTCGCGGTGCACCACGGTCTGGTTGAGCAGCAGGTCGGTGCCGATCTGCGCGTCCGTGAGCCGGATCCCGCGGTGCACCCGGCAGCGGGCCAGATGCAGATCGCCCTCGGTGTGCAGGCGGGCCGCCTCGAACCGCGGAATGGAGCAGTCCACCAGGCGCAGAGTGGTGAAGTGGCTCTCCGGGAGCAGGATTTCCTTCTCGAAGCGGCAGTTGTGCAGTTCGACGTACGGCTCCACCTGGCCGCCCGCGACGTCGAGGGTCCCGGTGATCTGCACCCCGACGAGCTTGATCGAGGAGACCCGGCCGGGCAGCGCGGGCGGCCCGGCCAGCATCAGGAGGCTCACCAGGCGGGCCCGCACGCTGCGCTCCGGGCCCCACGGGAGGCCGCCGTGCGGGTCGTCCACCTCGGCGTCGCCGCTGGACAGGTCGTACCTGGTGCCGTTCTGGAACGCCTGCCACATGCCCATCTCGGCCGCCGTGAGGTCGTCCGGCATGTCCGTGTCCTGAGCGTCCGACACTCGCGCTCTTCCTCCCCGTAGTCCCCGTAGTCCCCGAAGCCCCCGTGGTCCCCGAAGTCCCCGTGATTCCCCAACACCCCGTACGCGCCGTGGTCCCCGTAATCCCGTACCGGCTGGTACATCTGTTCATGCCCGCTGTGTGACGGGCTGAACGCTAGTGGTGAATGGGATCTTCCGGGTCTTGTATCAGCCAGTGAGCAGCCAGTGATCAGGGGCTTGTATCAGCGATTGATACAGGCGTCCGGGGTGCGATGTCCGTCTGAGAGAATTGGTTCCGTGATCTCCCGAATCGATCTGCGCGGCGACGCCCTTCCTGAGGGCTCAGCCCTGCGCGACCTGCTGCCCCGAGCCGAGTTCGACGTTGCGGCCGCCCTGGACAAGGTGCGTCCCATCTGCGAGGACGTGCATCATCGTGGCGACGCGGCGCTGATCGAGTACGCGAAGAAGTTCGACGGTGTGGAGCTCGAGCGGGTCCGGGTGCCCGCCGAGGCGCTCGATCGCGCCCTTGCCGAGCTCGACCCGGACGTACGGGCCGCCCTCGAAGAGTCGATCAAGCGGGCCCGCGCCGTCCACCGCGAGCAGCGCCGCGCCCCGCACACCACCCAGGTCGTGCCCGGCGGCACCGTGACCGAGAAGTGGGTGCCGGTCGAGCGCGTCGGCCTGTACGCGCCGGGCGGCCGGTCCGTATACCCCTCGTCCGTGGTCATGAACGTGGTCCCCGCGCAGGAGGCCGGGGTCGGCTCGGTGGCGCTCGCCTCGCCGCCGCAGCGTGAGTTCGATGGTCTGCCGCACCCGACGATCCTCGCGGCCTGCGCCCTGCTCGGCGTCGACGAGGTGTACGCGGCCGGGGGCGCCCAGGCCGTGGCGATGTTCGCGTACGGCACCGAGTCCTGCGCCCCGGCGAACATGGTCACCGGGCCCGGGAACATCTGGGTCGCCGCCGCCAAGCGGTACTTCACCGGCAAGATCGGCATCGACACCGAGGCCGGGCCGACCGAGATCGCGGTGCTCGCCGACGACACCGCCGACGCCGCGCACGTCGCCTCCGACCTGATCAGCCAGGCCGAGCACGACCCCATGGCCGCGGCCGTCCTGGTCACCGACTCCGTGGTGCTCGCCGACGCGGTCGCCAAGGAGCTGGAGCCGCAGGTCGCCGCGACCAAGCACATCGAGGACCGGATCAAGCCCGCCCTCGCGGGCAAGCAGTCCGCGATCGTCCTGGTCGACGGCCTGGACGAGGGCCTCAGGGTCGTCGACGCGTACGGCGCCGAGCACCTGGAGATCCAGACCGCCGACGCCGCCGCGGTCGCGGAGCGGGTCAAGAACGCGGGCGCGATCTTCGTCGGCCCGTGGGCGCCGGTCTCGCTCGGGGACTACTGCGCGGGCTCCAACCACGTGCTGCCCACCGGCGGCTGCGCCTGCCACTCCTCGGGCCTGTCCGTGCAGTCCTTCCTGCGCGGCATCCACATCGTCGACTACACCCGCGACGCGCTCGCGGAGGTCGCCCACCACGTGGTGACCCTCGCCGAGGCCGAGGACCTGCCCGCGCACGGGGCGGCGATCAAGGCACGGTTCGAGTGGAAGGTGCCGCAGAGCAAGTGACCCGGATTGATGACCTTCCCGTCCGCGACGAACTGCGCGGCAAGTCCCCGTACGGCGCGCCGCAGCTCGACGTGCCCGTGCGCCTGAACACCAACGAGAACCCGTACCCGCTGCCCGAACCGCTGGTCGAGCGGATCGCGGAGCGGGTCCGCGAGGCGGCCCGCGGCCTGAACCGCTACCCGGACCGGGACGCGATCGAGCTCCGCACCGAGCTGGCCCGCTACCTCACCCGCACCGGCAAGTACGAGCTCGGCGTCGAGAACGTCTGGGCGGCCAACGGCTCCAACGAAATCCTCCAGCAGCTGCTTCAGACCTTCGGCGGACCCGGCCGCAGTGCGATCGGCTTCGAGCCCTCGTACTCGATGCACGCGCTGATCTCCCGCGGCACCGGCACCGGCTGGATCTCCGGCCCGCGGCACGAGGACTTCTCCCTCGACGTGCCCGCGGCCGAGAAGGCGATCGCCGAGCACCGCCCGGACGTCGTCTTCATCACCACGCCGAACAACCCGACCGGCACCGCCGTACCGCCCGAGACGGTGCTTGCCCTGTACGAGGCCGCGCAGGCCGCCAAGCCGTCCCTGGTGGTCGTCGACGAGGCGTACATCGAGTTCAGCCACGGCGACTCGCTGCTCCCGCTGCTCGAGGGCCGTCCGCATCTCGTCATCTCGCGCACCATGTCCAAGGCGTTCGGCGCCGCGGGCCTGCGCCTCGGCTATCTGGCCGCCGACCCGGCGGTGGTGGACGCGGTGCAGCTCGTCCGGCTTCCGTACCACCTGTCGGCCGTCACGCAGGCCACCGCACTGGCCGCGCTCGAGCACACCGACACCCTGCTCGGCTACGTTGATCAGCTCAAGCAGGAGCGGGACCGTCTGGTCACCGAGTTGCGCGCGATCGGCTACGAGGTCACCGAGTCGGACGCGAACTTCGTACAGTTCGGCCGGTTCGAGGGCGAGGGCGGCGCGCACGCCGTCTGGCAGAAGATCCTCGACCGGGGTGTCCTGGTCCGGGACAACGGCGTACCGGGCTGGCTGCGGGTGACCGCGGGCACGCCCGCCGAGAACGACGCGTTCCTCGATGCGGTACGCGAACTCAAGAAGGAAACGGAACAGGAGCAGAGCGCATGAGTCGCGTCGGCCGCGTAGAGCGCACCACCAAGGAGACCTCGGTCCTCGTCGAGATCGACCTCGACGGCACCGGCAAGGTCGACGTGTCGACGGGTGTGGGCTTCTACGACCACATGCTCGACCAGCTCGGCCGCCACGGCCTCTTCGACCTCACCGTCAAGACCGAGGGCGACCTGCACATCGACTCGCACCACACCATCGAGGACACCGCCCTCGCGCTCGGCGCCGCCTTCAAGCAGGCCCTCGGCGACAAGGTGGGCATCTACCGCTTCGGTAACTGCACGGTCCCGCTGGACGAGTCGCTGGCCCAGGTGACCGTCGACCTCTCCGGGCGCCCGTACCTCGTGCACACCGAGCCGGAGAACATGGCGCCGATGATCGGCGAGTACGACACCACCATGACCCGGCACATCTTCGAGTCGTTCGTCGCCCAGGCCCAGGTCGCCATGCACATCCACGTGCCGTACGGCCGCAACGCCCACCACATCGTGGAGTGCCAGTTCAAGGCGCTCGCCCGGGCGCTGCGCTACGCCTCCGAGCGGGACCCGCGCGCGGCCGGGATCCTCCCCTCCACGAAGGGCGCGCTGTAGCCATGACCGGCCTGTCCGCACTGCTGATCTTCGTCGGGCTCTTCCTGCTCGGCGGGGTCTACTCCTTCGTCAAACAGAAGCAGTCCAAGAGCCTGATCACCCTGCTCTCCATCGGTGCCGCAATGTGCCTCGTCGCGGGCGTTCTCCGTCTGGAGGTGTGGAATTGACCTCCGCAGCACCTAAGAAGGTCGTCGTCTTCGACTACGGCTTCGGCAACGTACGCTCCGCCGAGCGCGCCCTCGCCCGCGCGGGCGCCGACGTCGAGATCACCCGGGACTACGACAAGGCCATGAACGCCGACGGGCTGCTCGTGCCCGGCGTCGGCGCCTTCGCCGCCTGCATCAAGGGCCTGAAGGAGGCGCGCGGCGACTGGGTCGTGGAGCGCCGCCTGGCCGGTGGGCGGCCCGTGATGGGCATCTGCGTCGGCATGCAGATCCTGTTCTCGCGCGGCATCGAGCACGGCGTCGAGGCCGAGGGCCTGGACGAGTGGCCCGGCACCGTCGGGCCCCTCAAGGCCGACGTGGTGCCGCACATGGGCTGGAACACCGTCGACGCCCCGCCCGCCTCGGAGCTCTTCAAGGGCCTGGACGCGGACGCGCGCTACTACTTCGTGCACTCGTACGCCGTCCACGACTGGACCTTGCAGGCCACGAACCCGGCGATGCGCGCCCCGATCGTCACCTGGACCACGCACGGCGCCCCGTTCGTCGCCGCCGTCGAGAACGGCGCGCTGTGGGCCACCCAGTTCCACCCCGAGAAGTCGGGAGACGTCGGCGCCCAGCTCCTGACCAACTGGATCAACACCTTCTGACCACCCGCTGACCACCCTCGAGAAATGGCTGCGAACCCGCACATGCCCGCGAACAAGCTCGAACTCCTGCCCGCCGTCGACGTCCGCGACGGCCAGGCGGTCCGCCTGGTGCACGGCGAGTCCGGCACCGAGACCTCCTACGGCTCCCCCCTCGAGGCGGCCCTGGCCTGGCAGCGCTCCGGCGCCGAGTGGCTCCATCTCGTGGACCTGGACGCGGCGTTCGGCACCGGCGACAACCGTGAGCTGATCGCCGAGGTGGCGGAGCGCATGGCAGAACTGCACATCAAGGTGGAGCTCTCCGGCGGCATCCGCGACGACGCCTCGCTCGCCGCCGCCCTCGCCACCGGCTGCACCCGCGTCAACCTCGGCACCGCCGCCCTGGAGACCCCCGAGTGGGTCGCCAAGGTCATCGCCGAGCACGGCGACAAGATCGCGGTCGGCCTCGACGTCCGCGGCACGACGCTGCGCGGCCGCGGCTGGACCCGGGACGGCGGCGACCTCTACGAGACCCTGGACCGCCTCAACAAGGAGGGCTGCGCGCGGTACGTCGTCACGGACATCGCCAAGGACGGCACCCTCCAGGGCCCCAACCTGGAGCTCCTGAAGAACGTCTGCGCGGCCACCGACCGGCCCGTCGTCGCCTCCGGCGGCGTCTCGTCCCTGGACGACCTGCGGGCCATCGCCGAGCTCGTACCGCTCGGCGTCGAGGGCTCGATCGTCGGCAAGGCCCTCTACGCGAAGGCGTTCACGCTGGAAGAGGCGCTGGCGGCGGTGTCGTCATGACATCCGTACGGCGGGTGCAGAGCGGCAGCCCCTGGGAGGAGGCCTTCGGCTTCGCGCGCGCCGTCGCGGTGGGCGACCGCGTCGTGGTCGGCGGGACCACGTCGTTCCGGGACAGCGTCCTGTACGGCGAGGGAGACCCGTACCAGCAGACGCGCGTCGCCTTCACCAACGCCCTCCAAGCGATCGCGGAGTTCGGCCTCGGCGCCGACTCCGTGATCCGCACCCGCATGTACCTGACCCATGCACGGGACGTCGACGAGGCGGGCCGCGCCCACAAGGAACTCTTCGACGCGGTACGCCCCGTGACCACGCTGGCCGTCGTCAGCGGCTTCGTCGACCCGCGCATCCTGGTCGAAGTGGAACTGGAAGCACACAGAGGAGCCGTGGAGTCATGACCCTGGCAGTCCGAGTCATCCCCTGCCTGGACGTCGACAACGGCCGGGTCGTCAAGGGCGTCAACTTCCAGAACCTGCGGGACGCGGGCGACCCCGTCGAGATGGCCAAGGTGTACGACACCGAGGGCGCCGACGAGCTGACGTTCCTGGACATCACCGCCTCGTCGGGCAACCGCGAGACGACGTACGACGTGGTGCGCCGCACCGCCGAGCAGGTCTTCATCCCGCTGACGGTCGGCGGCGGCGTCCGTACCGCCGAGGACGTGGACAAGCTGCTTCGCGCGGGCGCGGACAAGGTCGGCGTGAACACGGCGGCGATCGCCCGCCCCGAGCTGATCCGCGAGATCGCCGAGCGCTTCGGGCGGCAGGTGCTCGTCCTGTCGGTGGACGCGCGCCGGACAGCGAGCGGCTCCTTCGAAGTCACCACGCACGGCGGCCGCAAGTCCGCGGGCATCGACGCGGTCGAATGGGCGCACCAGGCCGCCGAGTTGGGCGCCGGAGAGATCCTGCTCAACTCGATGGACGCCGACGGCACCAAGGACGGCTACGACATCGAGATGATCGAGGCGGTACGCAAGCACGTCACCGTCCCCGTCATCGCCTCCGGCGGCGCCGGCCGCCTGGAGCACTTCCCGTCGGCCATCGCGGCGGGCGCGGACGCGGTGCTCGCGGCCTCGGTGTTCCACTTCGGGGATCTGCGGATCGGCGAAGTCAAGAACACGCTGCGCACCGCGGGCCACCCGGTGCGCTGACGCGCAAGGTCCCACGGCACGCCCCTGTCACGCTTCGTACCGTCGGCTCGGGTGCCGCCCCTGAGAGCTGCGCCCCCAGACCCCGCTTCGTCGCGCTGAACGCGCTCGTCCTCAAACGCCGGACGGGCTGATTATTGCCCCCGGGCACGGCCCCGTGCGCTGACGACGCACGGGGCGCCGTCCGAACGGCTACGCGCCGCCCTCGACCTCCGCGACGAGCCGGGCCGTCACCGGCACCTCGATGCCGTGCCGGGCGGCCGCCCGCAGCACCGAGCCGCCGATGGCATCCGCCTCCAGGGGCCGCCCTGCCGCCCCCTTCTCGGCGGCTCGCTGCATCGAGGACTTCGTCCCGTACGGCATCCGCTCCATGAACCGGAGCAGCGCCTCGGTGTCGACGGCCGCACCGACCGCCGTGGCCACGGCGTCGAACTCCTCGATGACGGCGAGCATTTCGTCCCGCCGCTCGGTGCGCACCTGCCCCACGGTGATGCCGTACCGGGTGCTCAGGAGCGCCATCGGCAGCAGGATCGACAGCTTGCCCCAGAGCATCGCGGTCTCGTCGTCCCGGACGGTGACCTCGAGGCCCGCCCCGCCGAGGACGTCGGCGAGCGCCGCCACGCGCGCGGGCGGCGCGGTCCGGCTGCCCACCTCGACGAGGGCGAACGGTGTGGTGTGCGCGATGACGCCGGGCGCGGTCCGGGTGGACTCGGCCCGGATGGTGCCGGGCACGACCTGCTCGGCCGGGTAGCGCTTGCGCAGGACGTCGACATGCTCGAAGCCGTTGAGCAGCGGCAGCACAAGTCCCTTGCCCAGGACGGCCGGTGGCACCCGGTCGAGCGCCGCCTCCAGGTCGGTCTCCTTGGGCGAGACGAGCACGGCGTCCACGGGCTCGCGCAGCTCGGTGTCGGCGGTCACGCGCACGTCGAACTCGCCGAACTGTTCACTGCGTACGGTCAGGCCCCGCTCATTGAGCACGGCGGCGGTCTCCTCGCGCGCGAGACAGATCACCCGGTGTCCGGCGCGCGCGAGCAGCCCGCCGACGAGCCCGCCGATACCACCGGGGCCGAGCACGGCCACGGTCCAAGTCGCGGAAGCAGAAGTCGTGTTCATGGACGGAGCGTGCCAGACGGCGTCGAGCCGATCACCTCTGTGGTTGGAATGTGAGACGGCTGTCCGGGATGCGGGACAATGCCAGACTGTGGGGATGCGCGATTTCTGCTGCAAAGGCGGCGTAGGGGCCGGGCCGAAGCCGAGTGAGGTCGCGAGGTGCGCATGCACTGCTCGATGATTGTGGCCGCCTCGTGCGGACCTCGGGGTGGTTGCGGCACGAGGAGCAGGCAGCACAAGCGCTGGTGGCGCCCGTCGGCGCAGACCGTGAGCATCCGCGACGAGGACTTCAGCGGCGAACCCGGCCGGGCCGCCGCGCACACCTCCGTGACCCGGCTCTTCTTCGAGCAGCGCGCCGACCTCTACCGCCGCTACCTCGACGAGCAGCGCGCCTGGTCGGCCGAGTGGCGCACCGCCGCGATCGACTCCGAGTACCTGCCGCGGCTCACCGCCGCCGAACTGGCCGAGCTGCCCCGCGAGTTGGAAACGCTCCTGAAGAAGTACGACGCCATCGGGCGGGCCGCCGAAGAAGCGGGCGACACCGAGGGCCGGGAGAACGTGGCGGTGCACATCTACGGCTTCCCGTTCCGGTCATGAGCACCGAGGCCCGGATACCCGGGACGGGTGCGCCCGCCCCCGCCGAGCGGCCCGCCCACCGCGACGGCAACGTACTGCGCTGGCTCGGCGCCTACACCGCGACGGCCATCGGCGACGCCGTCTACTTCGTGGCCCTCGCCTGGGCCGCCACCCGGAGCGGCGACCCCGGGCAGGCCGGTCTCGTGCTCGCCGTGGGCGCGGTGCCGCGCGCGGTGCTCATGCTGGTCGGGGGAGTGGTCGCCGACCGGTTCGGACCGCGCCGGGTCGTCATCGGCTCGGACGCCGCGCGCTGCCTGGTGATCCTCGCGGTCGCCGCCGTCCTGGCCGTGGCCACACCGGGGCTGTGGCTGCTGCTGCCGCTCGCGCTCGTCTTCGGCACGGTCGACGCGCTGTTCCTGCCCGCCGTCGGCGCCCTGCCGCCCCGGCTCACCACCCCCGGCCAACTCGCCCGGGTCCAGGGCATGCGCGGCCTCGCCGCCCGCATCGCCCTGATCGGCGGCGCCCCGCTGGGTGGCGCGGCGGTCACGGTCGGGGGATCGGCGGCGGCGTTCGGCGTGGCGGGGGTGCTGTTCGCGGTGTCTCTCGGGCTGCTGCTCGCGGTACGACTGGGGCCGGTGGCGGGCGGGCCGGTGGCGAGTGGGGCTGGCGCTGCGGGGGCCTGTGATCCCGATGGGGCGGGCGCGGCGGGCGCCGGTGATCCAAAGCCTGGCCCCACAGACTCCGACGATCCCCGGCCCGGCCTGGCGGAATCCGGCGATCCCGAACCCGGCCCCCTGCGCCAACTCCTCGACGGCCTCCGCTACATCCGTCGGCACCGGCTCCTCGCGCCGCTGCTCCTGGCGACCGCCGTCGGTGAGATCGGGTTCTCCGGGCCCGCGAATATCGGGCTCGTGCTGCTCGCCGACGAGCGGGGCTGGGGCGCCTCCGGGATGTCCCTGGTCATCGCCGGGTTCGGGGTCGGCGCGGGCGGCGCGTCGCTGCTGCTCGCGGTGCGCGGTCGGCTGCCGCGCGCCGGGGCCGTGCTCTGCGTCGCGCTCGTGGCCGGGGCCGTGCTGCTCGCCGCGCTCGCCTTCGCGCCGTCCGTGCCGGTCGCGGCGCTCGCCGGGTGCGGCATCGGGCTGTTCGTCGGCCTGAACGGTGCGCTCTGTGCCGCGCTCATCCAGACCTCCGCCGCGCCCGCCCTGATCGGCCGGGTCACCTCCGTCTCGACCCTGTTCACGATGGGCGTCGCGCCGCTCTGCTACCCGGTCGTGGGCGGCGCCATCGGACTCTGGGGCAGCGGCCCGGTCTTCGTCGCCGGGGCAGCGCTCTCCGCCGGTGGCGGCGTGTTCGGGCTCTGCGTCACCGCGCTGCGGCGCGCCCAACTCCCGTAAGAAACACGCTCAACTCCCGTAAGACAAGGGCAAGTTGACGCCTGCGGGGACCTGGTGGCGTACCACTGAATGGCTCGAATGACCCTGTGGAGGAAGATCGGTCGCGGGTAGCGTCCAGAGGTATCCGCCCCATTCGCCTGGGATCGACCGTTCCACGGGGGAAACATGCCGACCGAACCCGCCGTCGACCTGCTCCACCTCAGCCCGGACTTCACTCGGAACCCGTACCCCGTCTACGCCGCCCTGCGCGAGCGCGGCCCGGTGCACCGCGCCCGCACCCCCGACGGCATGGAGCGCTGGCTCGTCGTCGGACACGAGGCCTGCCGGGCCGCCCTCACCGACCCGCGCATCACCCGCGACATCCGCAAGGCCCAGGTCGACCCCAACGACCTCGGCACGTCCCCGGACAGCCCCACCCTCACCCACATGCTGCTGCGCGAGCCACCCGACCACACCCGGCTACGCCGCCTGGTGGCCCGCGAGTTCAGCCCCCGCAGGATCGCCGCGCTCGCCCCGCGCATCCAGGAGGTCACCGACGGACTGCTCGACGCCATGCTCGCCGACGGCGGCGGCGACCGCACGGCCGACCTGATCGAGGCGCTCGCCTTCCCGCTGCCGATGACCGTCATCTGCGAGCTGCTCGGCGTGCCCGAACTCGACCGCGACTCCTTCCGTACGTGGTCGAACGCGGCCGTCTCCTCCGAGAAGGCCGCCGAGCGCGCCCCCGCCTTCAACGCCATCGGCCACTACCTCGACGAACTGATCCGCACCCGCCGCAAGACCCCCGGCGCCCACGACGACCTGCTCAGCGCCCTGATCCACACCGTGGACGAGGGCGGCGACCGGCTCACCGGGGACGAGCTGATCGGCATGTCCCTGCTGCTGCTCATCGCGGGCCACGAGACCACGGTCAACCTCATCGGCAACGGCGTACGCGCCCTGTTCGCCCACCCCGACCAGCTGGACCTGCTCCGCGCCGACCCCGACGGCCTGCTCGACGGCGCCATCGAGGAGATGCTGCGCTTCGACGGTCCGGTGGAGACCGCGACGCCGCGCTGGACCACGGAACCCGTGGAACTCGACGGCACCGTCATCCCGGAAGGCGCCGTCGTCCTGGTCGCCCTCGCCGACGCCGACCGCACCCCCGCACGCTTCCCGGACCCGGACCGCTTCGACATCCGCCGGGACGCACGCGGCCACATCGCCTTCGGCCACGGCCTGCACTACTGTCTCGGCGCACCCCTCGCCCGCCTGGAGGGCCGCATCGCCATCGGCACCCTCCTGCGGCGGTGCCCGAACCTCGCACCGGCCACGGAGGAGTCCGAACTCGCCTGGATCACGGGCATGTTGATGCGGGGGACGAGGAGCCTGCCGGTGCGGTGGTGACCGAGTAGCCCACCGGGGCCCAGGTCATAGCCCACCGGGGCCCAGGTCAGAGCCCCAACTGCTTGGCGCCGTGCAGCCGCTCGATCGCGTCCTTGTCGCCCTCCACGTCCACCCGGGCCTGGTCCTGCCGCCCGAACGCGAACATGGTCAGCTCGCCCGGCTCACCCGTGACCGTCACCACCGGCGTGCCCCGGTGCCCCACCGCCGTCTGGCCGTCCGGGCGGCGCAGGACCAGACCCACCGGCGCGCTGCGGCACAGGAGCCGGGACGCCTTCTCCAGGCGGTTCCACAGGGCGTCCGCGAAGACCGGGTCCAGGGTGCGCGGGCTCCAGCCCTCCTGCGCCCGGCGTACGTCCTCGGTGTGCACGAAGAACTCCACCGCGTTCGCCGCCTCGTCCACCGGCTTCAGGGCGTACGGCGAGAACCGCGGCGGGCCCGTACGGATCAGCTGGATCAGCTCCTCGTACGGCTTCGCGGCGAACTCGGCCTGCACCCGCTCGAGCCGGTCGGCGAGCGCCTTGATCAGGATGCCGCCCGCGGCGTCCGGTCGTCGCTCCCGCACCACCACATGGGCGGCCAGGTCGCGGGTGTTCCAGCCCTCGCACAGAGTGGGGGCGTCCGGGCCCGCGGCCTCCAACAGGTCGGCGAGGAGCAGCCGTTCACGCTTCGCATGGGTCGACATGGTGCAAGGCTAATCCCGCGGCGCGTGGTCCGCCCAGTGGACGGTCCCGGGGAGGGCTCTGCGTACCCGGCACAATGGGCCCCATGAGCAGCAGCAATCTCGATCCCGCCATCGCCCGGCGGCTCAAGCGCAGTGCCGACGGGCTCCTTCCGGCCATCGCCCAGCAGTACGACACCGGCGAGGTGCTCATGCTCGGCTGGATGGACGACGAGGCGCTGCATCGCACGCTCACCACCGGCCGCTGCACCTACTGGTCCCGCAGTCGCCAGGAGTACTGGGTCAAGGGTGACACCTCGGGCCACTTCCAGCACGTCAAGTCCGTCGCCCTCGATTGCGACGCCGACACCGTCCTCGTCAAGGTCGACCAGGTCGGCGCCGCCTGCCACACCGGAGCCCGCACCTGCTTCGACGCCGACGTGCTCCCCGTCACTCAGTAGGGTCGGCCGCATGGACCTCGAGACGTTCCGCAAGCTCGCCGCCGACCGCCGCGTCATCCCCGTCAGCCGGAAACTCCTGGCCGACGGCGACACCCCCGTGGGCCTCTACCGCAAGCTCGCCAAGGAGCGCCCCGGTACCTTCCTGCTCGAGTCGGCGGAGAACGGCCGGTCCTGGTCGCGTTACTCCTTCATCGGCGTACGCAGCGACGCCACCCTCACCGAACGCGACGGCCAGGTGCACTGGCTGGGCACCCCGCCCGTCGGCGTACCCACCGACGGCGACCCGCTGAAGGCCCTGCGCGCCACCGTCGAGGCCCTGCACACCCCGCGCGACCTGCACGACGGCATGCCGCCCTTCACCGGCGGCATGGTCGGCTACCTCGGCTACGACATCGTGCGCAGGCTCGAAAAGATCGGGCCCGGCGACCGCGACGATCTGCGGCTGCCCGAGCTGACCATGCTGCTCACCAGCGACCTGGCGGTCCTTGACCACTGGGACGGCTCGGTCCAGCTCATCGCCAACGCCATCAACCACAACGACCTCGACACCGGCGTCGACGAGGCGTACGCGGACGCGGTGGCCCGGCTCGACGCCATGGCCGCCGACCTCGCCGAGCCCGTCGCGCAGACCCCGGTCGCGCTGCCGGAATCCGCGCTGCCGGAGTTCACGGCGCTGTGGGGCGGCGCGGACTACCAGGACGCCGTCGAGGACATCAAGGAACGCATCCGGGCCGGTGAGGCCTTCCAGGTGGTGCCCTCGCAGCGGTTCGAAACCCCTTGTACGGCAAGCCCGTTGGACGTCTACCGGGTGCTTCGGGCCACCAATCCGTCGCCGTACATGTACCTGTTCCGGTTCCCCTCCGGGGACGGCGCGGCGTTCGACGTGGTCGGCTCGTCCCCCGAGGCCCTCGTCAAGGTCGAGGACGGCCGCGCCATGGTGCACCCCATCGCGGGCACCCGGCCGCGCGGCGCGACCCCGCAGGAGGACCAGGCCCTCGCCGACGAACTGCTCGCCGACCCCAAGGAGCGCGCCGAGCACCTGATGCTCGTCGACCTCGGCCGCAACGACCTGGGCCGGGTCTGCACCCCCGGCACCGTCGAGGTCGTCGACTTCATGTCGATCGAGAAGTACTCGCACGTCATGCACATCGTCTCGACCGTCACCGGACAGGTCGCCGAGGGCCGCACCGCCTTCGACGTGCTCACCGCCTGCTTCCCCGCCGGCACCCTCTCCGGCGCTCCCAAGCCGCGCGCCATGCAGATCATCGACGAGCTCGAGCCCTCCCGGCGCGGCGTCTACGGCGGCTGCGTCGGCTACCTCGACTTCGCCGGCGACTCGGACACGGCCATCGCCATCCGTACCGCCCTGCTCCGTGACGGCACCGCCTATGTCCAGGCGGGCGCGGGCGTCGTGGCCGACTCCGACCCGGTCGCCGAGGACACCGAGTGCCGGAACAAGGCGGCCGCCGTACTGCGCGCCGTACACAGCGCCAACCGCCTGCACGCGCCCGTAAGGGACGAGTCGTGAACCGCTTGAACGCACCCGCGGACCGTGAGGGATAGTGGAGGGCGTGACTTCCGCAGCCGTACCCAAGGCCCAAGCCGAAGCCGCCCGCGCGACCACGACGCAGGGCGGTAGCGGCCGCCGCAGCCTCGCGGCCGCCCTGCTGCTCGGCGCACTCGGCGCCACCGTCGCGCTGCTCGCCTCCATGCAGATCTGGTCCGAGGGCGAGGCCGCCACGGCCGGTGGCGCCCTCACCCAGGCCGCCAAGGGCAGCGACGTCACCGGCGCTCCCGCCGCCCTCGCCATAGTCGGTCTCGCCGCCCTCGTCGCGGTCTTCGCGGTACGCCGCACGGGCCGCGTCGTCGTCTCGGCCCTGCTCACCCTGAGCGGCGCGGGGATCGTGGCGGCCGCACTCCTCGGCGCCGAGGACACCGCGGCCCTCGACGAGAAGGCGGCCACGGCCACCGGCAACGCGACCGCCACCATCGACGCCGTCCACCACACCGCCTGGCCCTACGTCGCGGCCGTCGGCGGCCTGCTGCTCCTCGCGGCGGGTCTGCTCGCGCTGCGCTTCGGGGCGCGGTGGCCCGCGATGTCCGGCAAGTACGAGCGCAGCCCGCGCCGCACCGCCCGCGCCACGGCCACGTCCACCACGGACACAGCCCGTCCCGAGGACTTGTGGAAGGCCCTGGACCGGGGCGAGGACCCCACGGGTTAGGGCATCGCCCGAGGTCCGTCCGGGGGGCCTCGGGGGCATTTACGGCGGCCCCATACAATGGGCTTGAGCGTTCGATCGTCACACGAGGAGCAAGCCATGGCGCAAGGCCACGGACACACCCCGGCCGCTTGGACCGGGGTCATCATCGCCATCATCGGCTTCTGCGTCTCCGGCGCCTTCATGGTGATGAGCCAGCCGCTCGGCTTCTGGGCCGGCATGGTCATCGTCGCCCTCGGTGGCGTCGTCGGTGCCGCCATGCGGGCCGCGGGCCTCGGCCAGCCGAAGGCCTCAGCCCAGCTGGCGCCCTCGGAGAGCTGACCCGAGCGCTGCTTTCGTACCCGGCCGAGGGGCGGGACCGACATCCGGTCCCGCCCCTCGCGCATGCGCGGCGGCATTGCCCCGTACGCCCCCGCCCACGGGCGCCGCCCACGGCCGCGAGGCAGAATGCGGGGGTGACCGCTGAACCCACCGTCGACGCGCACGGGCCGCAGCCGACCGCCCCCGTCCCGTACGCCGCTGTACCCGCCGTACCGGCCGTACCCGCCGCCGTACTGCCACCCCCGGCGACCCGCGGCGGTGCCCTCAAGCGGCTGCTCGTCCCCGCCGGGGTGCTCGGCGCGGTCGTCGGCGCCTTCGCCTACGTCGGCTCGGTCGACCCGAACGAACCCGGTCACTACCCCGTCTGCCCGTTCCTCCAGCTGACCGGCGTGCTCTGCCCCGGCTGCGGCGGCCTGCGCAGCGCCCACGCCTTCGTGCACGGCGACTTTCTGACCGCGCTTCAGGCCAACGCCGTCGCCGTGGCCGGATATCTGCTCTTCGCCGTCGGCTGGGTCGTGTGGGCGTACGCGGCGGCGCGCGGTCGGCAGCTGCGGCTGCGGCTCCCCTCGGCGTACGCCTGGGGCATCGGCGGACTGCTGCTCGTCTTCACCGTCGTACGCAATCTGCCCTTCGGGGCGGCTTGGCTGAGCCCTTGACGGGCCACGCCAGGCACCGGGACCGGACGAAAAAAGTCCAGGTAGTGGGACCCGCGTCAACCGGATGCGAGGGCTTCGCTCCCGGCCGGATACCATCGCAGTGCTCAGACTGCCGTCAGGGAAGGACCCGCTCGCGTGAGTGTGCTCGACGAGATCATCGAAGGCGTGCGTGAGGACCTCGCCGAGCGGCAGGCGCGCGTCAGCCTCGACGAGCTCAAGGAGCGCGCCGCGAAGGCCCCCCAGGCCAAGGACGGCGTGGCCGCGCTGCGCGGCGAAGGCGTCAAGGTGATCTGCGAGGTCAAGCGGTCCAGCCCGTCCAAGGGCGCGCTCGCCGCGATCGCCGACCCGGCCGGACTCGCCGCCGACTACGAGGCGGGCGGCGCCGCCGTCATCTCGGTCCTGACCGAAGAGCGCCGCTTCGGCGGCTCGCTGGCCGACCTGGAGGCCGTCCGCGCCCGGGTCGACATCCCCATCCTGCGCAAGGACTTCATCGTCACCGCGTACCAGCTGTGGGAGGCCCGGGCGTACGGCGCCGACCTCGTGCTGCTCATCGTGGCCGCCCTCGACCAGGAGGCCCTCGTCTCGCTCGTGGAGCGCGCCGAGTCCATCGGGCTCACGCCGCTCGTCGAGGCGCACGACGAGGAGGAGGTCGAGCGGGCGGTGGCCGCGGGCGCGAAGATCATCGGAATCAACGCACGCGACCTGAAGACCCTGAAGGTCGACCGCACGACCTTCACCCGCGTCGCCCCGGAGGTCCCGGCCGGGATCATCAAGATCGCCGAGTCGGGGGTGCGCGGGCCGCACGACCTGATCGCGTACGCCAATGATGGTGCCGATGCCGTGCTGGTGGGCGAGTCCCTGGTGACCGGCAAGGACCCGAAGCAGGCCGTGGTCGACCTGGTGGCCGCCGGGGAGCACCCCGCGCTGCGGCACGGGCGGGGCTGAGGGGTTCTGACGTCATGCCGCTGATCGCCCGCCTCGGACCCGGTTGCCGACCACGCGGCTGCCGTGCGCCTGCGCGGCGTGTGCACGGGCGGCGGGTGCGGTATGTCATCGGCTCGGAGCCGGGTCAGGTGAACGGGATGCGATGGCGTCGGGGTGCGGTCGGCGCGTGCGGCTGAGGCCGGTTCTTTTTCTTCCCCAGCCCCGCCCCTTCCCGTAATTGAGGGCTCCGCCCCAGACCCCCGCTCCTCAAGCGCCGGAGGGGCTACTAATAGCCCGTCCGGCGTTTGAGGACGAGCGCCTTCAGCGCGATACGGGGTCCGGGGCGGAGCCCCGAAGCTCCGCAGGATTTCGGGAAGGGGCGGGGCGGGGAACAACTCGCCGTCGCACCGCACCGCCACCGCGTTACCGTGACCACCATCCAACGGACATCCGGGGCGTACGCCCCAGCACAGGAGCATGTCGCACATGTCCAGCCAGTTCTTCATCCCTGACCCGGAGGGTCAAGTCCCCAGCGCCGCGGGCTACTTCGGTGCGTTCGGCGGCAAGTTCATCCCGGAGGCCCTCGTCGCCGCCGTGGACGAGGTCGCCGTCGAGTACGACAAGGCCAAGCAGGATCCCGAGTTCGCCGCCGAGCTCGACGATCTGCTGGTCAACTACACGGGGCGGCCCAGCGCGCTCACCGAGGTGCCGCGGTTCGCCGAACACGCGGGCGGCGCGCGGGTGTTCCTCAAGCGCGAGGACCTCAACCACACCGGCTCCCACAAGATCAACAACGTGCTCGGGCAGGCCCTGCTCACCAAGCGCATGGGCAAGACCCGGGTGATCGCCGAGACCGGCGCGGGCCAGCACGGCGTCGCCACCGCCACCGCCTGCGCCCTCTTCGGCCTCGACTGCACCATCTACATGGGCGAGATCGACACCCAGCGCCAGGCGCTCAACGTCGCCCGCATGCGGATGCTCGGCGCCGAGGTCATCGCCGTGAAGTCGGGCAGCCGGACCCTGAAGGACGCCATCAACGAGGCGTTCCGCGACTGGGTCGCCAACGTCGAGCACACCCACTACCTCTTCGGCACCGTCGCCGGACCGCACCCGTTCCCCGCGATGGTGCGCGACTTCCACCGCGTCATCGGCGTCGAGGCGCGGCGGCAGCTCCTGGAGCGGGCCGGGCGGCTGCCCGACGCCGCGGTCGCCTGCGTGGGCGGCGGGTCCAACGCCATCGGCCTCTTCCACGCCTTCATCCCGGACGCGGACGTGCGTCTGATCGGCTGCGAGCCCGCGGGCCACGGCATCGAGTCCGGTGAGCACGCGGCCACCCTGACGGCCGGTGAGCCGGGCATCCTGCACGGTTCGCGGTCGTACGTCCTCCAGGACGAGGAGGGCCAGATCACCGAGCCGTACTCCATCTCGGCCGGGCTCGACTACCCGGGCATCGGGCCCGAGCACGCGTACCTGAAGGACAGCGGCCGCGGCGAGTACCGCGCCGTCACCGACGACGCGGCGATGCAGGCGCTCCGCCTGCTCTCCCGCACCGAGGGCATCATCCCGGCCATCGAGAGCGCCCACGCGCTCGCCGGGGCCCTGGAGGTCGGCAAGGAGCTCGGCAAGGACGGACTGCTCGTCGTCAACCTGTCCGGACGCGGCGACAAGGACATGGACACGGCCGCCCGGTACTTCGGCCTGTACGACACCGATGCCGACGCCGAGGTCGCGGCCGACGCCGCCGACATCGCCGAGATCGAGGGGGACGCCAAGTGAGCGGGACCGCATCCATGGGTGGCAGGGGGTCGCTCCTGAGCGACGCGCTCGCCACCGCCAAGGCCGAGGGCCGGGCCGCGCTGGTCGCGTACCTGCCCGCCGGGTTCCCGAGCGTCGACGGCGGCATCGAGGCCGTCAAGGCGGTCTTCGACTCCGGAGCCGACATCGTGGAGGTCGGGCTTCCGCACAGCGACCCGGTGCTCGACGGGCCGGTCATCCAGACCGCGGACGACATCGCCCTGCGCGGCGGCGTGAAGATCGCGGACGTACTGCGCACGGTGCGTGAGGCGCACGTCGCCACGGGCAAGCCGGTGCTCGTCATGACGTACTGGAACCCCATCGACCGCTATGGCGTGGAGCGGTTCACGGCGGAGCTCGCCGAGGCCGGTGGCGCGGGCTGCATCCTGCCGGACCTGCCCGTCGAGGAGTCCGGCCTGTGGCGGGAGCACGCCGCCAAGCACGGCCTGGCGACGGTCTTCGTGGTGGCGCCGAGCAGCAAGGACGCCCGGCTCGCCACCATCACCGAGGCCGGTACCGGATTTGTGTACGCCGCCTCGCTGATGGGCGTCACGGGCACCCGCGAGTCCGTGGGCGCCCAGGCCGAGGACCTCGTACGGCGAACCAGGGCGACCACCGAGCTCCCGGTGTGCGTGGGCCTCGGCGTCTCCAACGCCGACCAGGCCGCCGAGGTGGCCTCCTTCGCGGACGGCGTGATCGTCGGTTCGGCCTTCGTGAAGGCGATGCTCGACGCCGAGGACGAGGCGGCCGGGCTTGCGGCGGTACGGAGCCTGACGGCCGAGCTGGCGGAGGGCGTGCGGCGGGGCGCGGCGGGCAAGAAGTAGCCCGTCCGGCGCTCGCGGACGCGCTCCTGCCGGTCATCCCGCTGCCGCGTCCCTCGTACGGGTGGACCTGGGCCGGGGAGGCACGCTGGTGCCTCCCCGGTTCGTTTGGCGGGATGTGAGCGAGAACAACCGTGAGGGAAAGCGCGCCGCCCGGGACCGGCTGGCCGTCGAGCGCGAGCGGCAGAAGGCGCGGGAGCGGCGCCGCCGCACCTTGATCGTGGCCGCGGCCGTGGTCGGCGTCCTCGGCCTGGCCGCCATCGCCGGCGTGATCGCCGCCAACACCGGCGGCGACGGCAAGAAGGAGAGCGCGGGCCCGGTCGTGACGCCGAAGGGGGCGGACGGCAAGGACGGCCCGGCCATCACCGTCGGCCAGGCCGACGCCAAGTCCACCCTGGCCATCTGGGAGGACTTCCGCTGCCCGGCCTGCGCCCAGTTCGAGAAGGCGTACCGGCAGACCATCCACGAGCTGACCGACAAGGGCCAGCTCAAGGTCGAGTACCACCTCGCCACGCTGATCGACAAGAACTTCGGCGGCAGCGGCTCCCTGCGTGCCGCCAACGCCGCGGCCTGCTCCCAGGACGCCGGCAAGTTCACGCCGTACCACGACGTGCTGTTCCAGAACCAGCCGCCGGAGGCCGAAGACGCCTTCGGGGAGAACAGCAGGCTCATCGAGCTCGCCGGAAAGGTCGAGGGTCTCGACACCCCCGAGTTCAAGAAGTGCGTCGAGGACGGCACGCACGACAGCTGGGTGAGCAAGTCCAATGAGGCCTTCGAGAAGGGCGGCTTCCGGGGCACCCCGACCGTGCACCTCAACGGCAAGGACATCTTCGGCGACCAGCAGAACCCGCTGACGCCCGCGAAGCTGAAGCAGATGGTGGAGGCGGCCGCGCGGTAGCGGTGACGGGGCGGTCCGGGGTGCTGCGGTTCCTCGGTTCCCCGGGCCGGGCGGGGCCCGTTATCCAGCCGTTAGGGCGGGCGGATTGCCGTGCTTCCGGCCCGGCACGGTAGCGTCGACCTCGCCATGGAACTCCTTGCCTATATCCCCAGCCCGGCCAAGGGTGAGATCGACCCCTTCGGCATTCCTCTGCGCGGCTACGCGTTCTGCATCATCATCGGCGTCTTCGTGGCCGTCTGGCTCGGCGGGCGCCGCTGGGTCGCGCGCGGCGGCCGGGTCGGCACCGTTGCCGACATCGCCGTATGGGCGGTGCCCTTCGGCCTCGTCGGCGGGCGGCTCTACCACGTCATCACGGACAACGAGCTGTACTTCGGCGAGGGCCGCGACTGGGTCGACGCCTTCAAGATCTGGGAGGGCGGCCTCGGCATCTGGGGCGCGATCGCGCTCGGCGCGCTCGGCGCCTGGATCGGCTGCCGCCGCCGCGGCATCCCGCTGCCCGCGTACGCCGACGCGGTCGCGCCCGGCCTCGCCCTCGCGCAGGCGATCGGGCGCTGGGGCAACTGGTTCAACCAGGAGCTGTACGGGCGGGCGACGGATCTGCCGTGGGCCCTGGAGATCACGCGCTCCGACGGCGGGCGGGTGCCGGGCACGTACCACCCGACCTTCCTGTACGAGTCGCTGTGGTGCATCGGCGTCGCGGTGCTTGTGATCTGGGCCGACCGCCGCTTCAAGCTCGGGCACGGGCGGGCGTTCGCGCTGTACGTCGCCGCGTACTGCGCGGGGCGCGGCTGGATCGAGTACATGCGGGTGGACGAGGTCCAGCTGAACAACGTGCTCGGGCTGCGCTTCAACGTGTGGGTCTCGATCGCGGTGTTCCTGGTGGCTGTGGCCTACATGGTGATCTCGGGCCGGTCGCGGCCGGGGCGCGAGGGTGTCGTCGAGCCGGAACCCTCCGGGGGGTCCGGGGACGGGACCACGAAGGACTCCTCCGAGGATGACTCTTCTGAGGCTGACCGCTCCGAAGCCGATCGCTCTGAGGATGACTCCTCTGACTCGTCGTCCGACTCCTCCGAGTCTTCGGGGTCGGCCAAGAAGATCTGACGCAGGGCACGCCCGTCCTCAAACGCCGGACGGGCTATCGGTCGCACGGGTCGCCAAGGCCAAGGTGCGGTTGGCCGCTGCCACGACCGCCGGGTCGATGAAGCGGCCGTCGGGGAGGGCCTGGGCGCCCCCGGTCGTGTCCGCCGCCTTGACGATCTCCTCCGCTGCTTCGATTTCCGCCGCGCTCGGCAGATACGCGTGCTCGATCACCGGCAGTTGGCGGGGGTGGATCGCCGTTCGGCCCAGGAAGCCCAGGGCACGGCCGTGGGCGCAGGAGGCGGCCAGGCCCTCCAGGTCGGTGATGTCCGGGTAGACGGATTGGGGCGGGGGCGGCAGGCCCGCTGCCCGGGCTGCGCAGATCACGCGGGAGCGGGACCAGTCGAGGCCCGTGTCGCTCGTTACGCCCAGGTCGGCCCTCAGGTCCGCCTCGCCCAGGGCGATCCAGTGCAGCGCGGGGTGCGCGGTGGCGATGGCGTAGGCGTGCTCGATGGCAAGGGCGGATTCCAGGAGGGCGCAGAGCGGGGGCGGGGTCGGGGTGTTCGCCGCCAGGGTGGTGACCGCATCAGCGCTCGTGATCTTCGGAAGGCGTAGGCCCGCCAGGCCCGGTAGGGCTGTGAGGGCGCGGAGGTCGGCCGCCGCGGCCGCCGCGTACGGGCCGTCCAGGGCGTTGACGCGGACGTGTACCGGCACCGGCTGGTGGGCCTCGGTGAGGAGTTCGGCGGTGGCGGTGCGGGCGTACTCCTTGCGATCCGGGGCGACCGCGTCCTCCAGGTCCACGATCACCGCGTCCGCGCCCGCCCTGAGCGCCTTGGCGACCGTCTCGGGGCGGTCCCCAGGGGCGTACAGCCACGTCAGTGGGGGTGGCTGCGGCGAGGTCCGCGGGGGTGTGCCGCTCATGCCGCTCCCGCCTGTCGCAGCAATCTGATCTCCGCCTCCGTCAGGCCGAGTTCGGTCAGGACCGCCTCCGTGTCGGCGCCGTGCGGGCGGCCCGCCCAGCGGATCGCGCCAGGCGTGGCGGAGAGGCGGAAGAGGACGTTCTGCATGCGTAGGGGGCCGAGTTCGGGGTCCTCGATCGTGGTGAGCGTGTCCAGGGCCGCGTACTGCGGGTCCTTCATGACGTCGCGTACGTCGTTGATGGGGGCCACCGCCGCCTGGGCCTTTTCGAAGGCCGCGATCACCTCGTCGCGGGTGTGCTCGGCGATCCACGCGCCGACCGCCTTGTCCAGTTCGTTGGCGTGTGCCGCCCGGCCGAGGCCGGTCTCGAACCAGGGCTCGTCGATCAGGTCCGGGCGGCCCACCAGGCGCATCACGCGTTCCGCGATCGACTGGGCGGAGGTCGAGACGGCGACCCAGGTGCCGTCCGCGGTGCGGTACGTGTTGCGGGGCGCGTTGTTCGTGGAGCGGTTTCCGGTGCGCGGCTGTACGTATCCCAACTGGTCGTACCAGATGGGCTGCGGGCCGAGGACGGTGAGGATCGGCTCGATGATGGCCATGTCCACGACCTGGCCGCGGCCGCTGGTCGCGCGCGTGTGCAGCGCCGCCATCACCGCGTACGCCGTGGTCAGGCCCGCGATCGAGTCGGCGAGGCCGAACGGCGGCAGTGTCGGGGGCGCGGCCGGTTCCCCGGTGATCGCGGCGAAGCCGCTCATCGCCTCGGCGAGGGTGCCGAAGCCGGGGCGGTGCGCGTAGGGGCCGAACTGGCCGAAGCCGGTGACCCGGGCGAGCACCAGGCGCGGGTTGGCGCCGCTCAGCTCGTCCCAGCCGAGGCCCCAGCGCTCCAGGGTGCCGGGGCGGAAGTTCTCGATCACGACGTCCGCGGTGGCGGCGAGGCGCAGGAGGGTGTCGCTGCCGCCGGGGGTCGACAGGTCGAGGGTGATGGTGCGCTTGTTGCGGCCGAGCAGCTTCCACCAGAGGCCGATGCCGTCCTTGGCGGGGCCGTGGCCGCGGGACGGGTCGGGGCGGTGCGGGTGCTCCACCTTGATCACCTCGGCGCCGAAGTCGCCGAGCAGGGTGGCGGCGAGAGGGCCCGCGAAGAGGGTGGAGAGGTCGAGGACGCGGAGGCCGGAGAGGGCGGCGGGTTCCTGGGCGGTGGGCGCTTCGGTCTCTTGGGGCTCTTCCGTGGTGTCGTGTTCTTGGGGTCTTTCCGTGGTGTCGTGCATGTGGCTCCTCGTACGGCTACGCGGGGCGGGCGCCGGACACGGCAGGGTGGACGGTGAGGCGGGCGGTCAGACGGGCGAGGGCGTCGAAGGTCGTGCCGTCGAAGTCGCCCACGGACGTGGCGAGGCGGTTCTTCAGGGGCGCCGTCCAGTGCTCGCCGAGCGCGTCCGGGTGCCCGGCGAGCAGACCGGTGAGCGATCCGGCCGTCGCGCCGTTGGAGTCGGTGTCCCAACCGCCCGAGACGGCACGGCAGATCGAGCCGCCGAAGTCGCCGTCGGCGTGGGTGAGAGCGGCGGCGAGCAGGGCGGCGTTGGGGATGACGTGCACCCAGTGGTACGTCCCGTAGGTGTCGTGCAGTACGTCCACGACCGTGTCGAAGTCGCGGTGCCTGTCGGCCAGTTGGATGCCGTGGCGGACCGCGGCGGCAAGGCGGGAGCGGGGCGGTACGACGGCGAGTCCGGAGCGCAGGCAGGTGTGTACGTCGGCGCCGCCGCCCGCGGCCCGTGCGATCGCGGCGGCCGCGAACATCGCCCCGTACACGCCGTTGCCGGTGTGCGTGAGCGTGGCGTCGCGGTGGGCCTGGGCCGCGGCGGCGGCCGGGTCGCCGGGGTGGGTCCAGCCGTGTACGTCGGCGCGGATGAGGGCGCCGATCCACTCGCGGAACGGGTTGTGGCGGCGGGCGGTGTGCGGGGGTTCCACGCCGTCGAGGAGGTTGCGGTACGCGACCCGCTCGGCGGTGAAGGTGCGGCCCGCGGGGAGCTCGTCCAGCCAGAGCGCGGCGACGTCGCGGGTGGTGAAGTCGGGGCCGTACCGCTGGAGCAGGAGGAGGTTGAGCAGGGGGTAGTTGAGGTCGTCGTCCTCCGGCATGCCGTCGATGTTCTCGGCGAGTGAGGTGGCGGCGCTGCGGCGGTTCCAGGGGTACGCGGCAAGCAGCTCCCGGGGTACGCCCTTGGCGGTGAACCAGCTGGTCAGGGGCCAGTTTCCGGTGGCGCGGGCGAGCTTGCGGATGCCGGTGAGGGGGAGCTTCTCGACCGGCTTGCCGAGCAGACAGCCGATGGCGCGGCCCAGCCAGGCGGCGTGCAGGCGGGGCGTGGGGTCGGGGGCCGGGACCGGGGCTGTGGTGGGGGCCGGGGCCGGGGGCAGGGTGGCGTGGATGGCCGTGAGGTCGGTGGGTTCGAGCGCGGCCAGTGGGGACTGGGACCGGTCGAGCTGGTCGAGGAGTTGGCGGGCCAGGGTGCGTAGGGCGGTGGCTGTGTTGTCGGTGGAGTTCGGTCGCGGTGGTGCGGACGCGCCCGCGCGGGGCGGGGCCGGGTGGCCGCCCGCCGCTCGCCAGCGCCGCGCGGCCACGGCGCCGACGCCGGTCCGGCCGTCCTCGGCGGCCTGCCGCAGCTCGTGCCCGAGCAGGTCCTCGGGCTGCACCCAGGTGAGCCGGAGCGTCATCGGCGGATTTCGGCGTATACGGCCGGGAGGTCGGCGGATGCGGGGGAGTCGCCGTTGGCCGGGGTGTCGGGGGCGGAGCTGCCGTGGGGCGGGCCGAGGTGGGGCGGCTCGTCGGGTGCCGGGTGGCCGGATGCGGGGGTTCCGGACGGTCCGGGGGGTCCGGGGGTGGCCGCGGTTCCGGACCGGGGCTCCGGGTCCGTGACGTCCGTCCGGGCGGCCGTGAGAGCGGTGAACGCCGCGGCGTGGCGAGCGTGGCGTTCCGTGTCGCGGTCGAAGATCTCCCGGGCCACGGTGGCCAGTTCGGCCGCGGGGGCGCGCAGGTCGAGGCGGCTGGCCTCACCGACCTGCTCCGCCCAGGCGGCGGGCACCGTCGTCTCGCCGTGCAGCGCGCCCGCGATGGCGCCGCCCATCGTGGCGATGGAGTCGCAGTCGCGGCCGTAGTTGACGGCGCCGAGCACCGTGGTGCGGTAGTCGCCCGCGCCGACCAGCAGCATCCCGAGCGCGATCGGCAGCTCCTCGATGGCGTGCAGCCGCGAGGGCCTGCGGGCGCCGAGCGAGGGGGCGCGGTAGTCGGGACCGACCGTGTCGTACGGGGCCACCGCCGCACGCAGCGGGGCGAGCGCCGACTCGAACTCCTGGTGGCGTACGGCCACTTCGCAGACCGCCTCGATCGCCGTACGGGTGCCGTCCTTGGCCAGGGACAGGCAGGCGTCGACCACCGAGGCGGGCGTCGCGCCCGGGGTGCAGGCCGCCGCCACCGCCGCCGCGAACACCCCGGCCGCCTCCCGGCCGTACGAGGACTGGTGCGCGCCCGCGACGTCCACGGCCTCGGCGTACGCCCGGGCCGGATGGGCGGCGTTGACCAGGCCGACCGGCGCCATGTACATCGCCGCGCCGCAGTTGACGATGTTGCCGCTGCCCGCCTCGCGCGGGTCGACATGGCCGTAGTGCAGGCGGGCCACGAGCCACTTCTCGGCGAGGAAGATCCGCTGGAGGGGCAGGGCCTCGGCCTCGAGTTCCGGGATCCAGCGCGGATGTGTGATCAGGTCGGGGACCAGGTGGTCGGCGACGGCGTACGCGTCGAGGTGGTCGCGCACCTTCGCGTACACGCGGATCAGCGCATGTGTCATCAGGGTGTCGTCGGTGACGTGCCCGTCGCCCTTGTGGTACGGCGCGATGGGGCGGGCGGTGCGCCAGTCGTTGCCGTGCCAGGGGCCGACGATGCCGGTGATCCGGCCGCCGTGGCGCTCGGCGATCTGCTCCGGGGTCCAGCCCTCCACGGGCCCGCCGAGCGCGTCACCGACGGCGGCGCCGACGATGCTGCCGGTGATGCGGTCGGTGAGGGTGGGGTGCAGGGGCTGGGAGTGCGGCGGGTGTGGCGGGTGTGGCGGGTGTTGTGGGTGCTGTGGCTGGTTCGGCTGTGCGGGTGGTACGGATGCCACGTCAACTGTCCTCTCTGGGGGGTCGGTCGGGCCGGGCGGCGAGCAGGCCGGAGAGCGCGGCCGCGAGTTCCGCGGCCAGCTGCACGAGGTCGGTGCCCGCGAGGCGGGGCAGCGCACAGCCGGACAGGGCGCGGCAGGCGGAGCGCCAGGTGTCCGGCACGGCGTCGGCGCCGCCGAGCGCGCCGGTGAGGGCGCCCGCGAGCGCCGGGGCCGAGTCGGCGACCCGGGACAGGCAGGCGGCGGCCGGTACGGCGGTGGCGAGGTCACCACGGGCCGCGGTGGCGAGGGCGAGGGCGACCGGGACGGTCTCGGCGGCGGCGATGCCGTAGCTGTAGACGTGGTCGACGATCTCGTGCTCGAGCAGCGGGATCAGGCCGAAGACACCGGCGGAGGCGGGCAGGTCGGCCGGGGCGGAGGCGGCGTGCTCGCGGGCGAGGGACACGGCGTGGCGGGCGTTACGGCCGATCTCGGTGGTCTCGGGGAGCTGGGCGAGGGCAGCGTCCACGGCTCGGGTGACGGCGTCGTCGGGGTGGGTGGGTCCGGTGGATCCGCTGGGTCCGGTGGATCCGGTGGGTTGGGCGGGTCGGTCGGGTCCGTCGGGCCGATCGGGTCGGTCGGGTTGGGCGGCTCGGGTCGGCTCGGCCAGGGCCACCGCGAGGGCCGCGGCCATCGCGCGGGCGCCGTGCACGCCGTCGCCGTCCTGGGTGTAGCGGGCGTCGAACTCCGCGAGCTCCGCGGCCGATTCGGGGTCTCCGGCGTGTACGGCGGCCAGGACGCAGCCTCGTACGCAGGCGGCGTCGTCGAAGAAATGCGGGTTGTCGTGGCCGGTGGCGGGCGGGCGCAGGCCGGTGGCGAGATTGCCGAGCCCGGCGCGGACCGAGATGCGGGCGCGCAGCGGGACGACGGCGGACTCGACCTCGGGGGCGCGGGCCGCCGCCGCGGCGATCTGGGCGGCGAGGGTGGCCCAGTTGTGGTCCAGGGCGCCGCGGACGTTTCCGGGGCCGGCGAGGAGGGCGGTGGCGGTGTACGCCGCCCACTCGGCGTCGTCGGAGGGGCCCAGGCGGAGGGGTTCGGGGGGCTGGTTGAGGGCGATCGGGACGGGGAGGGTGGTGGTGGCGTTCTGCTCGGCGAAGGTGTCCAGTTCGCGGGTGAGGCGGCGGGTCCACTCGGGCATACGCGCTGCGCGGTGCCGCGCCGCGGGCCATCCTGCGGCGTCGCCTGCGGCGAGGCCCAGGAGCATGCCCTCCAGGCGGGTGCGTGTCGGAGGTGCCTCCGTCGTTGCTGTGCCCGGCACCGGGGTTCCCCCGGGCTCCCCGGGGCGAGGGCTGTCCGGGGCGTCGCCCGGCGACGGGGGCTGTGCCCACCCTTCCCCAAGCTCTCGACTTCGCTCGAGCAGGGGAGGCCCCACTCGCTCTGCAGAACGCCTGCCCACAGCGGGTGCGGAACGACTGCCCGCAGCGGCATCGGCGGCAGCGGGCACAGCAGTCACGTCGGTCGGTGCCGACATCAGGCCTCCTCGTCCGGGGTCAACAGGTCCGCGATGTCCAGGACGTGGTAACCCGCCATGGACGGGAGGCAGCTGCCTCGGACCGGGCCGATGGCCGCTGCCCAGTCCTCCGGGATGGCCGAGGCGCCGCGGACCGCGCCCGCGAGGGCGCCCGCCACGGCTGCCGTGGTGTCCGCGTCGCGGCCCATGTTGACCGCCGCAAGGACGGATGCACGGAACTCGCCGCGGGCCGCCGCGAAGGCGCCGAAGGCCAGGCCGACGGCCTCGGGGGCCAGGTCCGTCCAGGGATAGCCGCCGACCACCACCGCGGAGCGGACCGCGCGTTCGCCGCCGGGGGCCGCCACCACCGCGCGGCGCAGCGAGCGGGCCGTCCAGGAGTCCATGGGGATCACCGAGAGCGCCGCGCCGATCGTGCCCGCGGGACCCTCGCCCGCCATCGCCGCCGCTACCCCCGCCGCGACCGCCCGGCCGCCGTAGATGCCCTCGCCGTCGTGGCTGACGGAGCCGTCGATCGCCACCAGTCGGGCCGCCTCGGCGGGGCGGCCCGCGGCGTAGACGCCGAAGGGCGCGGCCCGCATCGCGAGGCCGTCGCTCCAGGCGTGCCGGTGCTGGGCGGTGACCGGAGCGGCCAGGCCGCGGCGGAGGTTCTCCAGGGTGCCGCGCTCGCTGAAGCCCGCGCCGCGGAACGGGCCCTCGTCCACGTCCGCGATCCACCGGTGCCAGGCCTTCTCGGCGTGCGCCACGGTGAGGCCCGAGCCGTGCCGGGCCAGGAGCAGTCCGGAGAAGATCGCGTACTCGGTGTCGTCCGTGCCCTCCGGGTGTTCCGACACGAAGCTCTCGATGCGGCCCCAGCGGCGGCGGATCTCCGAGGGCTTCAGATTCTCGGCCGGGGCGCCGAGCGCGTCACCGACCGCGAGGCCGAGCAGCGCCCCGCGGGCCCGATCGCGCAGCGCCCCCGCGCCGTCGGGCGCCGGGGCCGACGTGAGAGGACCCAGGCCCTCTCTTCCGGATCTTCCCGGCGTCGCGGGGCCGGCCCGCACGCCCCCACTCTCGGCTGCGCTCGAGCGGGAGGTGCCCCCGGGCGTTCGGGCCACCCGGAAGGCACCGTCGTCCGGAGCCGGGCTGACCCGGAAGAGAGGACCTGGCCACGCCATGGACTCCGGCCTTTCTGCTCGACGACAGGACCTAGGCCCTGTCGTCGAACTCCCGCCTGCCCAGCGACGCCTGGCACGCACGCTCGCCGCGTTGCCGGAGCGCCCACGTGACTCCGCCACGCGGGCGCTCCGGCGCCTTGCGATCGCCCGCACCAGACGCCGCTGGGCCGCCCTTCGGGCGACGACGCGAGTTCGACGACAGGACCTAGCCCGATGCGTTCCACCCTTTCCGGTCCGGGCGTACGCCGGTGCCGTCACGTCACTCCTTCGACACCCTCGTACGCCCTTCAGACGGCCCAAAAGCGCTGGTAAGTACGGCCTTCCTTGCTGGCGAGAGGCGTTTTTCGCGCGTACTTTCGATCGCGGGCGGGGGTGCGGAAGTCCGTACCGGAAGCCTCGTACGGGCGGCCCGTACCGCAGGAGAGGAGCACCGTCGGATATGGCGATCGTCGACAACCAGGCCACGCTGCATGAGGCGCACCGCGACAACCACACGCACCGCGATGTGAGCGGTGGCTGGCTGCGTCCCGCGGTCTTCGGTGCCATGGACGGTCTGGTCTCCAACCTCGCCCTGATGACCGGTGTCGCGGGCGGCGCCGTGTCGCAGCAGACGATCGTGATCACCGGGCTCGCCGGGCTCGCGGCCGGTGCGTTCTCCATGGCGGCCGGTGAGTACACCTCGGTGGCCTCGCAGCGTGACCTCGTCCAGGCCGAGCTCGAGGTGGAGCGGCGGGAGCTGCGCAAGCACCCCAAGGACGAGGAGTCCGAGCTCGCCGCCCTGTACGTGTCGCGCGGGGTCCAGCCCGGCCTGGCCCGTCAGGTCGCACGGCAGCTGTCCAAGGACCCCGAGCAGGCCCTGGAGATACACGCGCGTGAGGAGCTGGGGATCGACCCCGGGGAGCTGCCCTCGCCGATGGTCGCCGCCGTCTCGTCGTTCGCGTCCTTCGCCCTGGGCGCCCTGGTGCCCGTACTGCCGTATCTGCTGGGTGCTTCGGCGCTCTGGCCCGCCGTGGTGTGCGCGCTGCTCGGGCTCTTCGCCTGCGGGGCCGTCGTGGCGCGGGTGACGGCTCGATCGTGGTGGTACAGCGGGCTCAGGCAGCTCGCTCTGGGCGGTGCCGCGGCGGGTGTGACGTACGTCCTGGGCACGCTTTTCGGTATCGCAATAGGTTGACGCCCTGTCTTGCTACCGCGACTATGCAAGCGGCCGCATACATTCTCGTTACCAGGCGGTTTCGATGTGCGGGGCTCAGGGCATGAGCCGTAAGCGCTACGGGCAATGAGGCTCGGCGCAGGTCCATGGGCAATGAGGCCCTGTGTTCCGGGCCGTCGGTCACTGATCTGTCCGCACCGGTCCTCTCCTTCAGCTGTACGAGCGGTTCCCATCGCCACGAGCGGTGTCCGCATGGTGGAATGAAGTATCCGGTTTTCGAGAAACCCTCCATCATGTAACCTGCACGAAATTTCTAGCGCCATGAGGGCCAACGTCGTCCCTCGGCACCTTGCACTTTTGCCACCGACGACGACGGGAGAGCCGATGCGTTCCGACGCCTGGTCGCCCATGGATGGTCGCCCCGCCCCGCAGGGGATGTACGACCCCCGTAACGAACACGACGCCTGTGGTGTCGGGTTCGTGGCCACCTTGACCGGTGTTGCCAGCCATGAGCTGGTCGAGCAGGCGCTGACCGTACTGCGCAATCTCGAGCACCGCGGAGCCACCGGCTCCGAGCCCGACTCGGGTGACGGCGCCGGCATCCTGATGCAGGTCCCGGACGCCTTCCTGCGCGAGACCGTCGGTTTCGCGCTCCCGGAGGCCGGTGCGTACGCCGTCGGTATCGCCTTCCTGCCCGTCGAGGGCACCGATGAGACCGCGGCCCGCATCGAGGCCATCGCCGCCGAGGAGGACCTGACCGTCCTCGGCTGGCGCGAGGTCCCCGTCGCGCCCCAGCTCCTCGGCGCCAGCGCCCGCTCCACCATGCCGGTCTTCCGGCAGATCTTCGTCGCCGATGGCGAGAACAGCGGCATCGCGCTTGACCGCAAGGCGTTCGCGCTGCGCAAGCGTGCCGAGCGGGAGGCCGCGACGTACTTCCCGTCGCTCTCCGCGCGCACCCTCGTCTACAAGGGCATGCTGACCACCGGCCAGCTGGAGCCCTTCTTCCCGGACCTGTCCGACCGCCGCTTCGCGTCCGCGGTCGCGCTCGTCCACTCGCGGTTCTCCACGAACACCTTCCCGTCGTGGCCGCTCGCGCACCCGTACCGCTTCGTCGCGCACAACGGTGAGATCAACACCGTGCAGGGCAACCGGAACTGGATGCGGGCCCGCGAGTCGCAGCTCGTCTCGGACCTCTTCGGGGAGAAGCAGCTCGAGCGGATCTTCCCCGTCTGCACGCCGGACGCCTCCGACTCCGCGTCCTTCGACGAGGTGCTCGAACTCCTCCACCTGGGCGGCCGTTCGCTGCCGCACTCCGTGCTCATGATGATCCCGGAGGCGTGGGAGAACCACGGCTCCATGGACCCGGCACGGCGCGCCTTCTACCAGTTCCACTCCACGATGATGGAGCCCTGGGACGGCCCGGCCTGTGTCACCTTCACCGACGGTACGCAGGTGGGCGCGGTCCTCGACCGCAACGGCCTGCGCCCGGGGCGCTATTGGGTCACCGACGACGGCCTCGTCGTGCTCGGCTCCGAGGTCGGCGTGCTCGACATCGACCCGTCGAAGGTCGTACGCAAGGGCCGTCTCCAGCCCGGCAAGATGTTCCTCGTCGACACCGCCGAGCACCGCATCGTCGAGGACGACGAGATCAAGGCCGCCCTCGCCGCCGAGCAGCCGTACCAGGAGTGGCTGGAGGCCGGTGAGATCGAGCTCTCCGACCTGCCCGAGCGCGAGCACATCGTGCACACCCACGCCTCGGTCACCCGCCGCCAGCAGACCTTCGGCTACACCGAGGAGGAGCTGCGCGTCCTGCTCACGCCGATGGCCAAGGCCGGTGCGGAGCCGATCGGTTCGATGGGTACGGACACGCCGATCGCGGCCCTGTCCGAGCGGCCCCGGCTGATCTTCGACTACTTCACGCAGCTGTTCGCGCAGGTGACCAACCCGCCACTGGACGCCATCCGCGAAGAGCTCGTCACCTCCCTGCACTCCTCGCTCGGCCCGCAGGGCAACCTGCTCGAGCCGACCGCCGCCTCGTGCCGGTCCGTGACCCTGCCGTTCCCGGTCATCGACAACGACGAGCTGGCCAAGCTCATCCACATCAACGCCGACGGCGACATGCCCGGCATGAAGGCCGTGACCCTGTCCGGTCTTTACCGGGTCTCCGGCGGCGGCGACACCCTCGCCGCCCGCATCGAGGAGATCTGCCACGAGGCCGACGCCGCCATCGAGGCCGGGGCCCGCCTGATCGTGCTCTCCGACCGGCACTCCGACGCCGAGCACGCCCCGATCCCGTCGCTGCTGCTCACCGCGGCCGTGCACCACCACCTCATCCGTACGAAGCAGCGCACCCAGGTGGGCCTGCTCGTCGAGGCCGGTGACGTCCGCGAGGTGCACCACGTCGCGCTGCTCATCGGCTACGGCGCCGCCGCCGTGAACCCGTACCTGGCGATGGAGTCCGTCGAGGACCTGGTTCGCGCCGGTACGTTCCTCAGTGCCGACGAGGTTGGCTCGCCCGAGCAGGCCATCCGGAACCTGATCTACGCCCTCGGCAAGGGCGTTCTGAAGGTCATGTCCAAGATGGGCATCTCGACCGTCGCCTCCTACCGCGGTGCCCAGGTCTTCGAGGCCGTCGGTCTCGACGAGTCCTTCGTCGCCAAGTACTTCGTCGGCACCACCACGAAGATCGGCGGCGTCGGCCTCGACGTCATCGCCGGTGAGGTCGCCGCCCGGCACGCCAAGGCGTACCCCGCCTCCGGCATCGCCCCGGCGCACCGCGCCCTGGAGATCGGCGGCGAGTACCAGTGGCGCCGCGAGGGCGAGCCGCACCTCTTCGACCCGGAGACGGTGTTCCGCCTCCAGCACTCCACGCGGCAGCGCCGCTACGACGTGTTCAAGCAGTACACGGACCGCGTCAACGAGCAGTCCGAGCGCCTGATGACGCTGCGCGGGCTCTTCGGCTTCAAGAGCGAGGACCGCCCGTCGATCTCCATCGACGAGGTCGAGCCCGTCTCCGAGATCGTCAAGCGGTTCTCGACCGGCGCCATGTCGTACGGCTCGATCTCCCGCGAGGCGCACGAGACCCTCGCCATCGCCATGAACCAGCTGGGCGGCAAGTCCAACACCGGTGAGGGCGGCGAGGACGCGGAGCGCCTGTACGACCCGGCGCGCCGCTCCAGCATCAAGCAGGTGGCGTCCGGCCGCTTCGGCGTGACGAGCGAATACCTCGTCAACTCCGACGACATCCAGATCAAGATGGCGCAGGGCGCCAAGCCCGGCGAGGGCGGCCAGCTGCCCGGCCACAAGGTGTACCCGTGGGTGGCGAAGACCCGGCACTCCACGCCGGGCGTCGGCCTGATCTCGCCGCCGCCGCACCACGACATCTACTCCATCGAGGACCTGGCGCAGCTGATCCACGACCTCAAGAACGCCAACCCGCAGGCCCGCATCCACGTGAAGCTGGTCTCCGAGGTCGGCGTCGGCACGGTCGCGGCCGGTGTGTCCAAGGCGCACGCGGACGTCGTCCTCATCTCCGGCCACGACGGCGGTACCGGCGCCTCGCCGCTCACCTCGCTGAAGCACGCCGGTGGTCCTTGGGAGCTCGGCCTGGCCGAGACCCAGCAGACGCTGCTGCTCAACGGGCTGCGGGACCGGATCGTCGTGCAGACCGACGGCCAGCTGAAGACCGGCCGTGACGTGATCATCGCCGCGCTGCTCGGCGCCGAGGAGTTCGGCTTCGCCACCGCGCCGCTGGTCGTCTCCGGCTGCGTCATGATGCGCGTCTGCCACCTGGACACCTGCCCGGTCGGCATCGCCACGCAGAACCCGACGCTGCGCGACCGGTTCTCCGGCAAGGCCGAGTACGTGGTGAACTTCTTCGAGTTCATCGCCGAAGAGGTCCGTGAGCTCCTCGCCGAGCTCGGCTTCCGCTCCATCGACGAGGCCGTCGGCCACGCCGAACTCCTCGACACCGAGCGGGCCGTCAAGCACTGGAAGGCCCAGGGCCTCGACCTGGAGCCGCTGTTCCACGTGCCGGACCTGCCCGAGGGCGCCGTCCGCCACCAGCTGATCGAGCAGGACCACGGCCTGGAGAAGGCCCTGGACAACGAGCTCATCAAGCTGGCCGCCGACGCGCTCGCCGCGAACAGCGCCGCCGAGGCCGAGCCGGTCCGCGCCCAGGTCGCCATCCGGAACATCAACCGGACCGTCGGCACCATGCTGGGCCACGAGGTGACGAAGAAGTTCGGCGGCGCGGGCCTGCCGGACGACACCATCGACATCACCTTCACCGGCTCGGCGGGCCAGTCCTTCGGCGCCTTCGTGCCGAGCGGCATCACCCTCCGCCTCGAAGGCGACGCCAACGACTACGTCGGCAAGGGCCTGTCCGGTGGCCGCCTCGTGGTCCGCCCGGACCGGGGCGCCGACCACCTCGCCGAGTACTCGACGATCGCGGGCAACACCATCGCGTACGGTGCGACCGGCGGTGAGATCTTCCTGCGCGGCCGGGTGGGCGAGCGGTTCTGCGTCCGTAACTCCGGTGCCACGGTGGTCTCGGAGGGCGTGGGCGACCACGGCTGCGAGTACATGACCGGTGGCCACGCGGTGGTCCTCGGCGAGACCGGCCGTAACTTCGCGGCGGGCATGTCCGGCGGCATCGCGTACGTCATCGACCTGGACGCCGACAACGTCAACGCGGGCAACGCGGCGGCGGTCGAGGCCCTGGACGACTCCGACAAGCAGTGGCTGTACGAGGTGGTGCGCCGCCACCAGGAGGAGACGGGCTCGACGGTCGCGGAGAAGCTCCTCGCGGACTGGGACGCGGCCGTGACCCGCTTCAGCAAGATCATCCCCAGTACGTTCAAGTCAGTGCTCGCCGCCAAGGACGCCGCCGAGCGAGCCGGGCTCTCCGAGTCCGAGACCCACGAGAAGATGATGGAGGCGGCGCTCAATGGCTGACCCGAAGGGCTTTCTGAACCACGGCCGCGAGGTCGCCGAGACCCGTCCCGTCGCCGAGCGCGTCAAGGACTGGAACGAGGTCTACCAGCCCGGCTCCCTGCTGCCGATCATCAGCAAGCAGGCCAGCCGGTGCATGGACTGCGGCATCCCGTTCTGCCACAACGGCTGCCCGCTCGGGAACCTGATCCCCGAGTGGAACGACTACGCGTACCGCGAGGACTGGGCGGCGGCGTCGGAGCGGCTGCACGCGACGAACAACTTCCCGGAGTTCACGGGCCGTCTGTGCCCGGCCCCGTGCGAGTCGGCGTGCGTGCTCGGCATCAACCAGCCCGCCGTGACCATCAAAAACGTCGAGGTCTCGATCATCGACAAGGCGTGGGAGACCGGGGATGTCGCCCCGCAGATCCCCGAGCGCCTGTCGGGCAAGACCGTCGCGGTGATCGGCTCGGGCCCGGCGGGCCTGGCGGCGGCGCAGCAGCTGACGCGCGCCGGTCACACGGTGGCGGTGTACGAGCGCGCCGACCGCATCGGCGGTCTGCTCCGCTACGGCATCCCCGAGTTCAAGATGGAGAAGCGGCACATCAACCGCCGTATCGAGCAGATGCGCGCGGAGGGCACCCGCTTCCGTACGGACATCGAGATCGGCCGCGACATGACGGCGACGGACCTGCGCAAGCGGTACGACGCCGTGGTGATCGCCGCGGGCGCGACCACCGCCCGCGACCTGCCGGTCCCCGGCCGTGAGCTCAACGGCATCCACCAGGCGATGGAGTACCTGCCCCTGGCCAACAAGGTGCAGGAGGGCGACTACGTGCAGCCGCCCATCACCGCCGAGGGCAAGCACGTCGTCGTCATCGGCGGCGGCGACACCGGCGCGGACTGCGTGGGCACCGCCCACCGCCAGGGCGCGGCCTCGGTCACGCAGCTGGAGATCATGCCGAGGCCTGGCGAGGACCGTGCCCCGCACCAGCCCTGGCCGACCTTCCCGATGCTCTACAAGGTCACCTCGGCCCACGAGGAGGGCGGCGAGCGGATCTACTCCGTCTCGACCACCCACTTCGAGGGCGATGAGGACGGCAACGTCCAGTACCTGCACCTGATCGAGGTGGAGTTCAAGGACGGCAAGCTGGAGCAGAAGCCGGGCACGGAGCGCAAGATCCCGGCCCAGCTGGTCACCCTGGCCATGGGCTTCACCGGCATCGACCAGGAGAACGGCCTGGTGTCCCAGTTCGGCCTGGAGCTCGACGCCCGCGGCAACGTCGCCCGTGACGCCGACTTCCAGACCAACGTGCCCGGCGTGTACGTCGCCGGTGACGCGGGCCGCGGCCAGTCCCTGATCGTCTGGGCGATCGCCGAGGGCCGCTCGGCGGCGCGCGGCGTGGACCGCTTCCTGACGGGAGCGTCCGACCTGCACGCGCCGATCCGGCCGACGGACCGCTCGCTCACGGTGTAACGCCGAACGACAACTGAACTGACTGACCCACGGTCCCCACAAACGTTCCGCACAACGACGTGTGGACCTGACGCAGCGCCCGCCCCATAGTCCCCGACCGGACGTGGCGGGCGCTGCGGCGTGTGCGCGGGCTTACGGCCGTGGTGTGGGCGGGCATATGTCTTCCGGGGCTGGGCTGTTGCGGAACCCGCAATACTCATTACGGTTCGGCCGCGTATCCGAATGGGTCTAGACCGCTCGGATCCGCTGCGACCACAATCGCAGCCACCAACGGAACCTGGAGGGGGCCCGTATGAAGCCCGGTATGAAGCGCCGCGTCCTCGCGGCGGTAGCCATCTGCACGACACTCGGGCTGACCGCGACCGCGTGCGGCGGCGACGACGGTGGCGGCGGCGAGGCCGACGGCGGCGGGATCGACGGCAAGGGCAAGACCCTGACCGTCTGGATCATGGAGGGCACCAACCCCGATGCCCGGCCCTTCTTCAAGGAGGCCGCCAAGGCGTTCAAGAAGAAGACCGGGGCCGACATCAAGGTCGAGTACCAGCAGTGGGCCACCGCCCAGAAGAAGTTCACCACCGCCATCGAGGGCGGGCCCGACCAGGTGCCGGACGTCGCCGAGGTCGGTACCACCTGGGTGCCGCAGTTCGCGGAGACCGGCGGGCTCGTCGACGTCACCGACAAGGTGAAGGAGGCGGGGCTCAATGACGATCTCGTCGAGGGGCTGAAGGACGCGGGCACGCTCGAGGGCAAGCAGTACGGCATGCCGTGGTACGCGGGCGTGCGCAGCATCGTCTACCGCAAGGACCTGTTCGAGAAGCACAAGATTCAGCCGCCCACCAACTGGGACGAACTGCGGGCCGCCGCCAGGACGTTGAAGGAGAAGGAGCCCGACAAGGTCGCGTTCCCGGTGGCGGGCGGGGCCGAGATGTTCGCCACGCCGTTCATCTGGGGCGCGGGCGGCGAGCTCGCGACCGAGCAGGGCGGGAAGTGGAAGTCCGCGATCAACTCGCCGAAGGCGGTCGAGGGGCTCGAGTTCTATACCGGCCTGGCGACCAAGAACAAGGTCTCCCCGGCGAAGGTGAACACCTGGACCGAGAAGGAGGTCGGCGACGCCTGGGGCAAGGGGGAGATCTCCATGTCCGTCAACGGCAACTGGACGCCGAAGGCGATCGTCGAGGCCAACCCGGACCTCAAGGGGAAGCTCGGTGCCGTGCCGATTCCCGGCCAGGACGGCGGAATGAGCCGGTCGTTCCTCGGTGGCTCCTACCTGTCCACCTTCAAGACCGACAAGCAGGACCTCGCCTGGGAGTTCGTGAAGCTTCTGACCACCGGTAAGTTCGCCGCCGAGTGGGCCGAGCAGACCAACTACTTCCCCGGTCAGAACTCCGAGCTCAAGAAGATCGCCGACAAGAAGGACCCGCTCGTCGAGCCCTTCGCCCAGCAGATGCTCGAGGCCGGGGCGACCGTGCCGAAGACCAAGGCGTACGGCGAGATCCAGGCCTCCAAGGTCATTCCGCGCATGGTGCAGTCGATCCTCAACGGCAAGGCGAGCGTCAAGGAGGCGGCCGACAAGGCGGCCAAGGACATGGACGCGATCTTCGCCAAGGACGAGTGAGAGACCGGGTGGGGGATCGAGTGAGCGGCCGAGTAAGCGACCGAGTGAGGGACACCCTTCCGCTGTGAGCACCGTGAAAGTCGAGGAAGCAGAGAAAGAAGCGCTCGTCGGCGGTGGGCCACAGGCCGCGCAGGCCTCCGCCCGCCGCAGGCGGCACCTGACCAACCTCACCCGGCCGTGGCTGCTGCTCGCCCCGGCCCTCGCCGTCCTCGCGGGGCTGCTGCTCTGGCCGCTCGTGCAGGTCGGCAAGCTCTCGCTCCAGGACTACGAGGTCAAGTTCGGTGGCGGGATCGGTACGTTCACCGGGTTCGACCATTACGCCGATCTGCTCAGCAGCCCGCTGCTGTGGCGGACCGTGCTGCCCAACACGGTGTTCTTCGCCGTCGCGTGTGTGGGGCTCACGCTGGTCGTCGGGACGCTGGTCGCGCTCCTTCTCAACCGGCTCGGGCCCACCTGGCGGCTGATCTGCTCCGTCGCGATCCTCGCCGCCTGGGCGATGCCCGCGGTCACCGGGACGTATGTGTGGATCTGGCTGTTCCAGCCGCAGGACGGGCTGTTCAGCCAACTCGCGGGCAGCGTCGGCCTGATCGACCCGGAGACCACCAACTGGTTCACCGAACGGCTGCCGTTCTACGGCATCGCCACCCTGAACGTGGTGCACCACAGCTTCCCGTTCGTCGCCATCACCGTGCTCGCGGGCCTGCTCACCATCCCCAAGGAGCTCTACGAGGCGGGCATGCTGGACGGCGCCAACGCCTGGCAGCGGTTCTGGAAGATCACCCTGCCGACCATCCGGCCGGTCTTCCTGGTGGTGACCATCCTCTCCACCATCTGGGACTTCAAGGTGTTCACCCAGATCTTCGTGATGCCGGGCGGCGACGGCTCCAATCCGGACGTCTACAACCTCGGCGTCTTCTCGTACATCGAGGCGTTCGCGAAGAACGACTACGGCACGGGCGCCGCGGCCGCGGTGCTGCTCACGGTGCTGCTGCTCGTCATCACGATCGTCTATATCCGGACGCTGTTCCGGCAGGGGGAGGAGGACCTGTGAGCACAGTGAGCACGGTGAGCACGGTGAAAGCAGTGCGCACCCGAGCCGCCTCTCGCCGCCGTACCAGCCCGGCCGCCCGGATCGGGATTCCGGTCGCGGTCGCCGCGCTGCTCGTCTTCACGCTCTTCCCCGTCTACTGGATGATCTCCACCGCCCTCGACCCGAAGGCGGCCGTCCGCGGCTCCGACCTCGCGCCCAGCGGGTTCACCTTCGAGCACTTCCAACTGGTCTTCGAGAAGGGCAACTTCGGTACGTATCTGCTGAACTCGGCCGTCGTCGGGCTCGGCACCATCCTGGCCGCCGCGGTGCTCTCGCTGTTCGCGGCGGTGGCGGTGGCCCGGTTCAAGTTCCGGTTCCGGACCTCCGTACTGATCATGGTCCTTGTGGTGCAGATGGTGCCGCTCGAGGCCCTGGTCATCCCGCTGTTCATTCAGATGCGCGATTACGACCTGCTCAACTCGCTGCTCGGCCTGACGATCGTGTACGTCGCCCTGTCGCTGCCGTTCGCGATCTGGACGCTGCGGGGCTTTGTGCAGACCGTGCCGAAGGAGGTCGAGGAGGCGGCGTATATCGACGGGGCTTCCTGGGGGCGGATGTTCCGCTCCGTGCTGCTGCCGCTCGTGGCGCCGGGCCTGGTGGCGACCTCGATCTTCGCCTTCATCACGGCGTGGAACGAGTTCGTGTTCGCGTACACCTTCATGAAGGACGGCTCCAAGTACACCGCCGCCGTGGGCATTTACCAGTTCTTCGGCGAGAACTCCACGGCCTGGGGTCCGGTCATGGCCAGCTCGACACTGGTCACGCTGCCCGTGATGATCTTCTTCGTGGTGGTGCACCGCAGGCTGGGCTCCGGGCTCGCGGCCGGTGCCGTGAAGGGCTGATCAACTGGCCGTAGCCGTACGGGAATCCGGGCCGCCCCCGTCGTTGACTATTAGTCAAAGACGGGGGCATGCTCGTGACCTGACCCAGGAGTAATGAGCGAGCCCCGGGAGGTCCCGTGAGCACCGAAGCGCTGGGAAACGTGAGTGGGGAATTGGGGGCCGCGCCCCCGGAGAGCTTCGGGCGGCTCGAACCCGGGCAGCTCCAGCTGCTCGCCGACGCCTTGCGCGGCGAGCGCGAGAGCCGGGCCGCAGGGCTGGGCGAGGCCGCCGAGGCCGCCCTGAAGCTGGTGCCCGCCCTGGCACGCGGACCCGTCCGCAAGATCCTGTTCCGGTAAGGGGGCCGACCATGGACACGCTGCAGGGCCGCGCCGAGACCCAGAAACTCGCCCGGCTGCTCGACGCCGAGCCGGAGCGGTTCGCGTTTCTCCAGGGGCTGCCCGCCGACGACGTACGCCGGTTCCGCGAGCAGACCGTAGCGGCGCTCTTCGACCGGGCGCCCGACATGCTCGACCGGATCGCCGCCGCGACCAAGCTGGTGCCCTCCGGGGTGGCCGCCGCGATCTCCCAGAAGGCGCTCGGGCCCCGGCTCGCCGCCGCCGTCGCGGGCCGCCTCGACCCGGCGCGGGCCGCCGACATCATCGAGAAGCTGCCGGTCGCCTTCACCGCCGAGTCCTGCGCCTACCTCGACCCGCGCCGGATACCCGGGATCGTGGACCGGATCGACGAGAACCTGATCGTCCGGATCTCGGTGGCGCTCGCCGAACGCGGCGACCACCTCACCATGGGCCGCTTCGTGGGGTATCTGCGCGACTCGGCGCTCGCCCGGATCCTGCCGCAGGTCGACGACGCGACCGTGCTGCGCACCGGGTTCGCCATCGACCGGCCCGAACGGCTCGGCCAGATCGTGGCGCTGATGGGCGAGGAGCGGCTCGAACGGGTCATCGCGTCGGCCGGGGACGGCCTGTGGCCCGAGGCGCTCGCCGTCGCCGGGATGGTGACCGGCGAGCAGCGCGCCCGGATCGCCTCACTCGCCGCGGCCCAGCCGCCCGAGCAGCTGAACGGCCTGGTCGCGGTGGCCGCCGAGCAGGACCTGTGGGAGTCGCTGCTGCCCCTGGTCGCGCTGCTCGACGAGGAGGAGCGCCGGGCGGTCGCCGCCCTGCCGTCCCTGCGGGACGCGGATGTCCTCCACGGCGTCGTGCGGGCGGTCGTCGCCACCGCCCTGTGGGCCGAGTTCCTGCCCCTGGTGGAGGTCCTTCCGGACGACTCCCGCAAGACGGTCGCGGATGCGGCGGGGGCGTTGGGGGACGCGGAGCTGGACGCGCTGGCGCGTGAGGTGGACAAGCAGGATCTGTGGGAGCTGGTACTGCCGCTCGTGGAGCTCATGGACGACGCGGCGAAGACGCGGATCTTCGAGCTGCCCGCGTTTCAGGAGCAGGCGGGTTAGGGCGTGTCCGATGGGTCAGGCGGGCTGCGGTGGGTGGTGTCTGTCCGTGTGGCCGGGAGCGGCGTCTGGTGCGCTCCGCCGCTGCGCGGCTCCGCCTCGCCTCTTTGATTCATCCTTCGGATGGCGAGCAGCAGCTGCAAGGCGGAGGAGGCTGTGACATCAGCCGCTTCGCGGCGGGCGACGCGGAGCGTCGGGGACCGACGACAACGCCCGGGGGCACCTCCCGCTCGAGCGAAGCCGAGAGTGGGGGCGTGCGGGCCGGCGTCGCGACCCAGGCAGGACCCATCGGACACGCCCTAGGCGGGCCCGGGGCCTCACGCCGTCTGGCCGCCGTCCGCGGTGAACTCCGCGCCGGTGACGTACGACGAGGCCTCGGAGACCAGGAACAGCACGAGGCCGCCCACCTCCTCCGGGCGGCCCGTGCGGCCGAGCGGCACGTGGGACCAGTCCCGGCCCGCCATCACCTCGGCGATCATCGGGGTGTCGATCGCTCCCGGATGCACGGAGTTGACGCGGATCCGGTACGGCGCGAGGTCGAGCGCCGCGCACCGGGTGAGCCCGCGCAGGCCGAACTTGGATGAGCCGTACGCCGCGCTGCGCCGCAGGCCGCCCAGCCCGGCGGTCGAGGAGATGTTCACCACCGAGCCACCGCCCGCGTCCTTCAGGGCGGGCACGACCGCCTGGATACCGAGGAACGGCCCGAGCAGGTTGACCCGCAGCAGCCGCTCGAAGTTCTCGTACGTCTCCTCCTCCACGGACGCTGTGCGCCACAGGCCCGCGTTGTTGACGAGGGCGTCGAGCCTCCCGAAGCGGTCGAGCCCGGCCCGCACGGCGGCCGCCCAGCTCGCGGCATCGGTCACGTCGTGGCGTACGAACAGGGCTTGGTCACCCAGGGACTTGGCGACCTGACGGCCCTCCTCCTCAAGGAGGTCCGTGAGCACGACCCGCGCCCCGGCCTCCGCGCAAAGCCGCGCCTCCGCGGCACCCTGGCCCCGAGCCGCTCCGGTGATGAGCACGGTCTTGCCGTCGAGGGAGATCATGCGGATTCCTTTCGGAAGAGGACCTGCTCTCGGCACCACCCCGGCGCCCCCCACGCCGTGCGCAGGGCCTGGGCCTTGCGGAGCCACAGGGAGAGGTCGAGCTCTTGCGTGTAGCCGACGGCGCCGTGGAGCTGGAGGGCCGTGCGCGCTGCGCGGTACGCCGCCTCGGAGGCCGCGACCTTGGCCGCCGCGATGTCGGCCCGGGTCATCGAGAGTGCCGCTCCGAAGAGCAGTGGGCGGGCGAATTCCAGGGACATCAGCGTGTCCGCGAGCTGGTGCTTGACCGCCTGGAACGACCCGACCGCCACCCCGAATTGGGTGCGTTGCCGCACATGAGCCACGGTCCGGTCGAGCAGCGCGAGCCCGACCCCGAGGGCCTGTGCCGCCGTGGCGAGGACCGCCCAGTCGGCCGCCGCCCGCGCCGCGTCGGCCGCCCGCGGCCCGGCCGCGAGCACCGGGCCGCCCGGCACGGGCAGCGCCAGGCGGCGGGCCGGGTCGGCGGAGCGGCGCACCGGGCCGTGGCCGGGGGCGAGCCGGAGCTCCGTCGCGGCCGACCCGGCTCCGGCGGCATACCGCACCGTCCAGGAGGCCGCCTCCGGGTCCAGGGCGTACGGGCCGCCTTCCGGTAGCGCGAGGGTCGCCGTCGCCTCGCCGGAGGCGAGGTCCCCGAGCCGTTCCTTGGCCGCCCGGGATGGTGCCGCGTCGTCCCCGAGGGCCGTGAGCAGCCGGGCCGCCGCCACCGTTTCGACCAGCGGGCCGGGTACCGCGTGCCGCCCCAACTCCACGAAGGCGACGGCCAGTTCGACGGGGAGCGGCCCCATCCCTCCGTACTCCTCGGGCACCGCGAGTGCCAACACTCCGGCCTCGGCCAGGCGCCCCCACAGCGCCTGGCCGGGCCGGAAGTCCCCGGATCCCCATGCGCGTACGGCCGAAGGGGTGTCCGCCGCCGTCAGCATCGCGTCCAGCGAGTGGGCGAACGCCTGCTGTTCCGCGTCCAGGAGGAACCTCATGCCCGGCGTCCCTTCGGCAGGCCGAGCAGCCGCTCGGCGACGATGTCCCGCTGGATCTCGTTCGTACCGGCGTAGATCGGGCCCGCGAGCGCGAAGACGTACCCCTCCGCCCAGTCGGAGTCCGGGAACGCGCCGTCTCCGTCGGCGAGTTCGCCGTCCGCGCCGAGGAGGTCGAGGGCCGTCTCGTGGGTACGGATGTCGTGCTCGGACCAGAACAGCTTGTTCAGGCTGGACTCGGCGCCGATCGATTCCCCGGCCGCGAAGCGGGAGGCGTTGGCCGCCGTGAAGAGCCGGTACGCCCGTGCCTCGATCACCGCGTCCGCGACCCGGTCGCGCAGCGCCGTGTCCGCCGGGTCGCCGCGCTCCCGCCACAGCCGCACCAGGCGGTCGGCGGTCGCGAGGAAGCGGCCGGGGGAGCGGAGGGTCAGGCCGCGCTCGTTGCCGGTCGTGGACATCGCGATCCGCCAGCCCTGGCCCGGCTCGCCGAGCACGTCCTCGTCCGGTACGAAGACCCCGTCGAGGAAGAGCTCCGCGAAGGCGGGTTTGCCGTCGAGGCGCCCGATGGGCCGGACCGTGACGCCCGGCGCCCGCAGGTCGAACATCAGATACGTGAGCCCCCGGTGCGGCTTGCCCTCGGCCGCGCCCGAAGGGTCCGTACGGAAGATGCCGAAGGCCCGGTCGGCGAAGGCGGCCCGTGAGGACCAGGTCTTCTGGCCGGTCAACAGCCAGCCGCCGTCGGTGCGTTCGGCCCGGGACCTCAGGGACGCCAGGTCCGAGCCCGCCTCCGGTTCCGACCACGCCTGCGCCCAGATCACCTCGCCACGGGCCATCGCGGGCAGGATCCGGGCCTTCTGCTCGGCGGTGCCGTGGTCGAGGAGCGTGGGCGCGAGCAGGCTGATGCCGTTCTGCGAGACCCGGCCGGGCGCGCCCGCCGCGTAGTACTCCTCCTCGAAGATCAGCCACTGGAAGATGTCCACGCCACGGCCGCCGTACTCCTCGGGCCAGGAGACCACCGACCAGCGGTCCGCCGCCAACCGGCCCTCCCAGGCGCGGTGTTGGGCGAAACCCTCCTCGGTCTCCAGTGAACGCAGCGGCTCTGCGGGCACGTTGGCCCGCAGCCAGGCGCGTGCCGCGCGGCGGAATTCCTGCTCTTCGGGTGACTCGTCGAGGTCCACGGGGCGACCGACTCCTTCCCTAACAAGTGTTTGGTAGGTTAGCCTCCTGGCGTGATGGACAACAAGCCGCAGTACGTAGCCGGGCACGGACTGCTCGACGGCCGCACCGCCGTCATCACCGCCGCCGCGGGGGCGGGCATCGGCGGGGCCACCGCGCGCCGGTTCCTCGAAGAGGGCGCCTTGGTGCTCATCAGCGACGCCCACGAGCGGCGCCTCGCCGAGTCCGAGGCCGAGCTCGTCAAGGAGTTCGGGGCGGACAAGGTGGCGTCGCTGGCGTGTGACGTCACCGAAGAAGAGCAGGTGCGGGCGCTCTTCGGGTACGCCGTCGAACGCCACGGCCGACTCGACATCGTCGTCAACAACGCCGGGCTCGGCGGCACTTCGCAGCTCGTCGACATGACGGACGAGCAGTGGTCACGCGTGCTCGACGTGACGCTGAACGGCACCTTTCGGTGCGTACGGGCGGCGCTGCGGGCGTTCCGTGAGTCCGGCTCGGGTGGCGTCATCGTCAACAACTCCTCCGTCGTCGGCTGGCGCGCCCAGGCCGGGCAGGCGCACTACGCCGCCGCCAAGGCCGGGGTGATGGCCCTGACGCGCTGCGCCGCCGTCGAGGCCGCGGAGTTGGGCGTACGCGTCAACGCCGTCGCCCCGAGCCTCGCCATGCACCCGCACCTGGCCAAGGTCACCACCGACGAGCTGCTCGCCGAGCTCACCGAGCGGGAGGCCTTCGGTCGATACGCCGAGCCGTGGGAGGTCGCCAACGTGATCGTCTTCCTCGCCGGGGAGTACTCCTCGTACATGACGGGCGAGGTCGTGTCGGTCAGCAGTCAGCACGCGTAGCCGGGGGCGGACAATGGACCTGTGCCGAACCAGCCGAACACCTCGAACCAATCGAAGAAACCCCAGGTGACCGCCGCGCCCGAGCGGAGGCGTGAGCTCCTCGCCACCGCCGCCGAGGTCTTCGCCGCGCAGGGTTACAACGCCACCACCGTCCGTAAGATCGCGGACGCGGCGGGGATGCTCGCGGGCAGCCTCTACTACCACTTCGACTCGAAGGAGGGGATCCTCGACGAAATCCTCTCCACCTTCCTCGACGAGCTCTGGCAGGGCTACGACGCGGTGCTCGCCGCCGACCTCGGCCCGCGCGAGACCATCGAGGCCCTGGTCACGGAGTCGTTCCGGGAGATAGACCGGCACCGCGCCGCCGTCGCGATCTACCAGAAGGAGTCCCGGCACCTCGCGCGGCAGCCCCGCTTCGCGTATCTCGCCGAGTCGCAGCAGAAGTTCGAGAAGGCGTGGCTCGGCACCCTGGAGCGCGGCGTCGACGCCCAGGTCTTCCGCTCCGACCTGGACGTCCGGCTCACCTACCGCTTCGTGCGCGACACCGTGTGGGTCGCCGCCTCCTGGTACCGGCCGGGCGGGCAGCACAGTCCGGAGGAGATCGCGCGGCAGTACCTGTCGATGGTCCTGGACGGAATCGCCGTACGCACCTGAACCCGCTGATGCAACAGACCTGTTGGGAGTTGTCATGGCCGAGGCCTACATCGTCGAAGCGGTCCGTACGCCTGTGGGGCGGCGCAAGGGCGGACTCGCCGGGGTCCATCCGGCCGACCTCGGGGCGCATGTGCTCAAGGCCCTCGTGGAGCGCTGCGGCATCGACCCGGCCGCCGTCGAGGACGTCGTACTCGGCTGCCTGGACACGGTCGGGCCGCAGGCCGGCGACATCGCCCGCACGGCGTGGCTGGCCGCCGGGCTGCCCGAGGAGGTGCCGGGCACGACGGTCGACCGCCAGTGCGGCTCGTCCCAACAGGCCCTGCACTTCGCCGCACAGGGTGTGCTCTCCGGCACGCAGGATCTGGTGGTCGCGGGGGGCGTGCAGAACATGTCGATGATCCCGATCGCGTACGCCTCCCGGCAGGCGGGGGAGCCGCTCGGCCTGAAGGACGGGCCCTTCCACGGGTCGCAGGGGTGGCGGGCCCGGTACGGCGATCAGCCGGTCGACCAGTTCCACGGTGCCGAGCTGATCGCCGAGAAGTGGGGTATCTCGCGGCGCGCGATGGAGGAGTTCGCACTCGGCTCGCACCAGCGGGCGGTGCGGGCGATCGACGAGGGGCGGTTCGAGCGGGAGACCGTGGCGTACGGGGACGTGGCCGTGGACGAGGGGCCGCGCCGTGACACGTCCCTGGCGAAGATGGCGGCGCTCGAGCCGGTCGTGCCCGGCGGCACGATCACCGCCGCGTGTTCGTCGCAGGTCTCGGACGGTGCGGCGGCGCTCCTCCTCGCCTCCGAGCGGGCGGTACGCGACCACGGGCTGACCCCGCGGGCGCGGGTGCATCATCTGTCCGTCCGGGGCGAGGACCCGATCCGGATGCTGTCCGCGCCGATCCCGGCGACGGCGTACGCCCTGAAGAAGGCGGGGATGTCGCTCGACGAGATGGATCTGGTCGAGATCAACGAGGCGTTCGCGCCGGTGGTCCTGGCGTGGCTGAAGGAGACCGGGGCGGATCCGGAGCGGGTCAATGTGAACGGGGGCGCCATCGCGCTGGGGCATCCGCTGGGGGCGACGGGGGCTCGGCTGATGGTGTCGTTGGTGCACGAACTGGAGCGGACGGGTGGGCGGTTCGGGTTGCAGACGATGTGTGAGGGCGGGGGGCAGGCGAACGTGACGATCGTGGAGCGGGTTTGATTCCCCAGCCCCGCCCCTTCCCGTAAGCAGGGGGCGGAGCCCCCCGCGGCGTTAGCCGCATATCGACACAGCCGGGAAGGGGCGGGACCGGGGGAAAGAGCGACGGTGCTCAGGCCACCAGACGCTCCCGCAGTCCGACCAGCGTCCGCCCGTCCAACCCGAGCCCGTTCCGTACGTACCCGCCGAGCCCGCCGTAGTCCGCGTCGGCCTGGGCCAGGGCAGCGCCCAGATAGTCCGGCCGCACCTCCTGCACCGGAATCAGCAGATCCGGGTTCTGCATCAACCCCATCTGCTTCAGCGCCTCCCGGGTGCGCCGGTCCGCCTCCGCCCGGAAGGTGTTGGACAGGAGATAGTCCTGCTCGGCCACCGTGCCCGGTACCCCCACCAGGCTCAGCGTCAGGTAACTCGCCCAGCCCGTACGGTCCTTGCCCGACGTGCAGTTGAAGAGCAGCGCGCCGCCGCCCGCGCCCCCGGCCAGGTCCCGCAGCGTTGCCGCGAACCGGCCCCGGTTCGTCGCGTCCGTCACGAACGTGCGGTAGATCTTCCGCATCAGCTCCTCCGCACGGCCGCCGCCCAGCGCCTCCTCCTGCTTCACGGGGTCGCGCGAGCTGATGACCCCGAGCAGCCAGGCGTACAGGCCCATGTCGCTGACGGGCCGGGAAACCGCCGTGAGCCCGGCGGGGAGCCGGTCCGGGCCGTTCTGTTCGATCTCGAACGGGACCCGGAAGTCGACCACCCTGGTCAAGCCGAGGCCGCCGAGCACCGTCACGTCCGCGTCGGTGAGTTTGCTCAGTTCGTCGGCGCGGAACGCCCGCCCGTAGCGGACCTCGGCACCGTCGTACGTGCGATAGCCGCCCAGGTCACGGACGTTGACCGCGCGTTCGAGCGGGATGTGCCGCACCGAGCGCGGCGTGCCCGACACCCGGACCCGGGGCCGCGCCACCGCGGCGGAGGGGGTGAGGGCGGCGGCCACCACTGCCGTCGCGCTACCGGTGAGCAGCGTGCGTCTGGAGATCGACATGCCTGAACTCCCTTGCGGGATATGCCGGTGATGCCGGATACGGAGATCACCCTGGGGTTGGCAGGGTGCCGTGCGCGTGCAGCCCTTTCCGTACGTGCTCTGCCTCGGCCATGACGCGGTCGACGAGCTCCGCACACGACGGCAGGTCGTCGATGACTCCCGCGACCTGGCCGGAGGCCATGACGCCGAGGTCGGTGCGGCCCTCGACCATGGCGGCCCGGAGCAGCATCGGGGTGTTCGCGGCGAGCAGGACCTGGCTCCAGGTCAGCTCCTTGCCGTGGTTCATGCCGTGCTTCATCGCCAGGCCGTCGCGGACCAGGCGCGGCCACGAGAGCCCGGAGAGCTTGCGGAAGGCGGCGGCGTGCCGGACGGACCTGGCCAGCCTCCGCGTACGGCCCGCGCCTTCCAGGGACGTCACCAGGTCCGTACGGAGCATGCGGTGCGGCAGACCGTCCACGGCCGTCGTGACCGTCACGTCTGTGACCGACGCCGCCAGATAGTGGGCCTTGACCGGGTCCGGGACGGCCGAGTCCGAGGTCAGCAGGAAGCGCGTGCCCATGGCGATGCCCGCAGCCCCGTACGCGAGCGCCGCCACCAGGCCGCGTCCGTCATGGAATCCGCCCGCCGCGATCACCGGAAGGTCCACCGCGTCCACGACCTGCGGCAACAGCACCGTCGTCGCCACCTCGCCGGTATGGCCACCGCCCTCGCCGCCCTGCACGAGCACCGCGTCCGCGCCCCACGCCGCCACCTTCTCGGCGTGCCGCCGGGCGCCGATGGACGGGATCACGACGGTCCCCGCGTCCTTCAGCTCCGCGATCAGTTCGCGGGACGGGGCCAGGGCGAAGGACGCGACCCGCACGCCCTCCTCGGTGATCACGCGTACCCGGTCCCGTGCGTCGGCCGCGTCCGCGCGCAGATTGACCCCGAAGGGCGCGTCCGTACGAGACTTGACCTCGCGCACGGCCGCGCGCAGCTCGTCGAGCGTCATCGTCGCGGAGGCGAGGATGCCGAGGGCGCCCGCGTTCGCGGTGGCCGAGACGAGCCGGGGCCCGGCGACCCAGCCCATACCGGTCTGCACGATCGGGTGGCGGATGCCGACGAGCTGGGTGAAGGCCGTGGGGATGGTGGCGGGGCTCATCGGGCGGGCACCTCGCGTTCGCGTACGCCCTTCGGGTCGATGACCGTCCGGATCAACTCCAGCTCATCGGCGGTGGGTTCGCGGGTGTACGGCACCTCGTCGGGGACGGTGAGTTCAAAGCCCGTCGCCGCGCGCACCTGCTCGACGGTCACGCCCGGGTGCAGCGAGGCGAGCCGCATCGAGTGGTCGGGCGTGGCGAAGTCGAAGACGCCGAGGTCGCTGACGACACGCGGCAGGCGGTGGTGGCGGGCGACGGGCCCGGCCTCGGCCGCGCGGTCGTAGCCGACCCCGCTCACCATGTCGACGCGCTCCACGAAGGCCCGCCGCGAGTGCTTCGGCACCCAGTAACTCACGGGATTGTTCAGCGTGTTGACGGGCGCTCCCCGCACCCCGAGCAGCTGCCGCTTCGGGCGGTGCCAGTCGCCGATGCAGGAGATGTTCTGGTTGCCGTACCGGTCGATCTGACTGGCGCCCATCATGACGTGCCGCCGCCCGCCGGCGGCCAGCTCCAGATGACGGCGGTACGGCAGCCAGCCCTCCACCGTCCCGTCGAGCGACACCAGCATCGCCTCGCCGTCGGTCAGGAGCAGGTCGGGCGAGAAGGTCCGCTTGGCGAGCCGGGCGCCGAAGGACGGGATCGGGGCCATCGGGCTGGCGAGCACCTCGCCCACGCCGCGCCACACCTCGGCGCAGGCGATCACGCAGTACTCGGCCCGGGTGACGGTGCTCATGGCCTGGGTGTCGGTCACTGCTGCTGCTCCTCGTGCCACGTCTGGACGGCGGTCTGGTACGCGTGTTCGCTGTCCCCGGACAGGAACCGCCCGGCGAACTCGGGCCAGGGCGTGGTCGCGTACGCCTTCTGGAACGCCTCGTCGCGGCCGTAGTCGGGCGCGCAGGAGGTGAAGTGGGCGCCGTTCGGCGTCTCGACGACGCCCGTGACGTTGTGGCGGCTGACGAGCAGGGTCTGCGGGGCCGCGTCCTTGGTCAGCTCGGCGGTCTCGACGAGCTGCTCGCAGGAGACGTAGGCGGCGCTCGCGGCCTCGCAGAACAGGTCGTCGAAGTACGGGTCGGGGCCCAGGTATTGGGCGTTGCCGAGCCGGTCGGCCCGGTTGAGGTGGACGAGCGCGGCGTCCATGCGCAGGGCGGGCACGGCCACGAACTCCTCCTGCTCCCCGGTGCTCTCGTCCTCGTACGGTGAAGTGACCGTGCGCAGCTCGGGGTTGACCCTCATCACGTCGGATCCGATGCCCGCGCGGACCGGCAGGAACGGCAGCCGGTTGGCGGCCGCGCGCAGGCCCCACAGGAACATGGCCTCGTCGTACTCGGTCAGCTCGATGGCGCCGCTCTCGCGCGCCGCCCGGAAGTGCGGCTCCAGGGGAATCGAGTCGAGCGTCACGAACGGCGCGACAACCCGATGGATCCGACCGGCGGCGGCGAGCATCCCGACGTCCGGGCCGCCGCACGAGACCACCGTCAGATCGGTCAGCTCCGACCGCAGGATCGCCCGCACCAGGGCCATCGGCTTGCGGCGCGCGCCCCAGCCGCCGATGCCGAGCGTCATGCCGCTGCGCAGCCTGGAGACGACCTCGTCGGGCGTCATGCTCTTGTCGGTCACTTTCCGTCCCCCTTGCCGAAGGTGTCCCGGACCCGGTCGGCGACCCCGCTGAGGTTGGCCTCGAAGGTGAAGCCCTGCTCGAAGCGGTAGCTGCGGCGTACGTCCATGGGGTCGATGCCGTTGATCGCGGCCTTCGCGAGCCGCAGCAGCTGGCCGTCCTTGCGGGCGATCTCGCGCGCCAACTCAAGGGTTGAGTCCAGGAGTTGGTCACGCGGCACGACCTGCCACACGGAGCCGTGGGCGTGCAGCTCGGCGGCCGTCGCGGTGCGGGACGTGAAGTACAGGGCGCGCATCAGGTGTTGGGGGACCAAGCGGGCCAGGTGGGTGGCGGCGCCGAGCGCGCCCCGGTCGAGCTCGGGCAGCCCGAAGGTGGCGTCGTCGGCGGCCACGATCGCGTCCGCGTTGCCGACGAGCCCGATCCCGCCGCCCAGACAGAACCCCTGCACGGCCGCCACCACCGGCACCTCGCACTCGTACACCGCCGCGAACGCCTCGTAGCAGCCGCGGTTGGCGCCCAGGAGCGCGGCGTTCTCGGCCGTCCCTGCCTCGCCTTGCAGCTCCTTGATGTCGACGCCCGCGTTGAAGCCGCGCCCGGCCGCCTCCAGGACGACGCAGCGCACCTCGGGGTCGCGGCCCGCCGCGCGTACCGCGTCCGCGAGCTCGTACCAGCCGTGCACGGGAAGGGCGTTGACGGGCGGGAAGTCGACCGTGACCAGTGCGATGCCCTTGTCCGGGCTCGAGGTGGAGACACCCATGGGAGGATCAGCTACCTTTCCACCAAACATTTGTTAGGTGGGGAAGGTAGCAGCGAATGCAAGAGGAGGGGAGGGCCGCGGACGGCATGGATGGTGGTACGCGGGATGCGGCGGGCGGGCGCGTCGTGGTCGTCACCGGTGGCACGCGCGGCGTCGGCGCCGGGATCGCCCGCGCCTTTCTGCGGGCCGGGGCCCGGGTGGTGGTGTGCGCCCGCAGGCCGCCGGACGAGCCGGTCCAAGTGGCGGGCACCGAGGCCGAGTTCAGGCCGGTCGACCTGCGCGATCCGGACGCGGTCGAGGTCTTCTTCGACGGCGTACGCACCACCTACGGGCGCCTGGACACCCTGGTCAACAACGCGGGCGGTACGCCGTACCGGCTGCTCGGCGAGACCGGTGCCCAGCGGCACGCGCGCGTGCTCGAGCTGAATCTGACCGCGCCCCTGACGGCATCGCTCGCGGCGTACCCGCTACTGAAGGAGAGCCGCGGTTCGGTGGTGATGATCGGCAGCGTGAGCGGGACGCGGCCGTCGCCGGGGACCGCCGCGTACGGGGCGGCGAAGGCCGGGCTCGCGAACCTGGCCGCCTCGATGGCGGTGGAGTGGGCGCCCGAAGTGCGGGTCAACACGCTGGTGTTGGGCATGGTCCGCACCGAGCTGTCCGCGCTGCACTACGGCCACGACGGGGAGGACGGCGGGGTCGCGGCGGTCGGCCGCACCGTGCCGCTCGGCCGCCTCGCGGAACCCTCCGAGGTCGGCGAGGCGGCCGTGTTCCTGGCCTCGGAGCGGGCGGCGTACATCAGTGGGGCGAGCCTGCTGGTGCACGGGGGCGGGGAGCGCCCCGCGTTTCTGGCTGCGGCAACGGTCAACAAGGAGGCGTGATATGGGAGTTGGGGATACGCCCGGGCTGTGTGCGGGGCGGGTCGTGGCGGTGACGGGCGCGGGGCGCGGGCTCGGGCGCGCGCACGCGCTCGCGTACGCCGCCGAGGGCGCGCGGGTCGTGGTCAACGACCTGGGTGTGTCCCTGGACGGCTCGCCGGGATCGGGGACCCCGGGCGACGAGGTGGTGGCCGCGATCGTCGCGGCGGGCGGTGAGGCCGTCGCCCACGGCGGCGACATCGCCACGTCCGAGGGCGCCGCGTCCCTCGTACGCACCGCCCTGGAGACGTACGGCCGTCTCGACACCCTCGTCAACAACGCGGGCTTTCTGCGCGACCGCACGCTGGTCAACCTCGACGAGGACGACTGGGACGCGGTCATGCGGGTCCATCTGAAGGGCCACTTCCTGCCCCTGAAGCACGCGGCCGCGCACTGGCGCGCCGAGTCGAAGGCGGGCCGGACACCGCAGGCGCGGGTCGTCAACACCAGTTCGGGGGCCGGGCTCCTCGGCTCGGTGGGGCAGGGCAACTACAGCGCGGCCAAGGCGGGCATTCTGGCGCTTACGTCGGTGGCGGCGGCGGAGCTCGGCCGGTACGGCGTCCAGGTCAACGCCCTTGCCCCGGCCGCCCGTACCCGGATGACCGAGCAGACCTTCGCCGGACTGGAGGCCGCGCCGGAGGACGTATCGCCGCTGGTGGTGTGGCTCGGCTCGACGGCGAGCGAGGGGGTGACCGGGCGGGTCTTCGAGGCGGAGGCCGGGCGGATCACCGTGATGGAGGGGTGGCGTGCGGGGCCGACGACCGACAAGGGGGCGCGGTGGACCCCGGCGGAGGCGGGCGATGCGGCACGGAAGCTGCTCGCTTCGGCGGCGGCTCCGGGGCCGGTCTATGGGGCGGGGTGAGGTCGAAGTTGCGGCAGACCGCCCACACGATCGGGTAAGCTGCCCGCCGTGCGGAGCGAGAACCAAGCTCCGTACACGTGCTGATCGAGAACCAAGACAGCACACCCAGAGCTTTGCTCTACCAAACCGGGCAGGTTCCGTCCCGGCTGGTGTTGAGGGAGTAAGACCCTTCGAGGGGCTACCTCGGGAGGCTTCCTGAGCCAGGAATCCCCCTGCTTTAGCTGGGGGAGGGTTCAAGTATCGCAGTCGAGGACCGTGCGGCACAGCCCGCACCGTGCCCTGACCCGCCCCCGCACCGGCACCCTGATCCGCTGGCGGCAGGTGGGGCACGGGAAGGTGACGCGGGGCGGTGAGCCGCGCTCGAAGTGGTACTGGCCGCCCGCGAGGTCCCCGGGATTCGTGGACCCGGCAGGGTCCGCAGCGAGTGGCCAGTCCTCGGACAGGGCCCGGCGACGGTCCCGCGCGTAGCGGCGGCGCCCCATCCATCCCGCGGCCGCCAGCGGCGGACGCTGCCCGTCGCGGCGGGCCTCCCGCAGGCCCGTCGTATACGCGGTGTACGCCTGCGGGCTGGTGAACCACACCGCCGGGTCCTCGCCGAACGCGAGCGCCCGCTTGGCCAGGACGTAGCCGAACTCCTCCGGCGTGAGATAGCCGAGCTTCTGCGAGGAGACCTGGTCCTCCCGGTAGGCGTCCAGGAGCAGCCAGCCCGCGCCCAGATACGTGGCGGCCGTATCCGTGAGGATCTCGTTGTCGCGGGTGCCGGGGAAGTGCAGGTCGAGGCGGTGCAGATAGACGTGCGTCACCTCGTGCGCGAGGGCGGCGCCGATGTCGCGGCGGTGCTCACGGAACCGGTCGTTCAGCTCGATGAAGTACTCGGGGCCCGCGGTCAGTTCGACGTTCGCGGCCTGTTCCATCCGGCGGAAGCTGACGATGATCCGGGCGTCCGGCAGGCGCAGCTGCCGCACCATCGTGCGGGCCACCCGCTGCACCCCCAGATACAGGTCGTCCACATCGCTGAAGGCCACATCGGCCGGGACCACGCTGGTGTCGAAGGCGTGCACGGTGTCGTACGAGAGGCGCTTGTAGACGGCGTTGATCGCCGAACGCACCGTTTCCAGATGCGGGAACCCGTGCGCGACCGGGCCGCCGCCGCCACTGTCCGGGGGACTGCCGTTCGCCACGCCGTACCCCCTCGAAGGTCGGCCAAGGTCGACTGGATCACTTCCAAGTGATTTCCACTGTACGGGGGTTCGTGGGGAAACGGGCCGTGCCCATTGGCCGGAAACTCACCCTTGCCTACCGACCGTTCGGACCCCAATAATCCGTGGCACGTGGATTGGCATGCCCATGTCGCTCTGCTGCACCCCCTTGGCGTGGGCCGCCTGCACGTGCAACCCCCCACGAAAGGAAAGACAGTTGAAGAACCCCTTTGGTTCATTCAAAAGAGCGGCCGCCCTCGGCGCCGTCACCCTCGCCGCCGTCAGCCTTCAGCCGCTGAGCTCCGCGTCGGCCGCCGACGTGACCGGCGACCCGGGGACCAGGGTCGTCGGCGGCACCCCCGCCGAGCAGGGTGAATTCCCCTTCATGGTGCGGCTCTCGATGGGCTGCGGCGGCTCCATGTACGCCAAGGACATCGTCCTGACCGCCGCGCACTGCGTGGACGGCTCGGGCGAGGACACCTCCATCACCGCGACCGGCGGCGTCGTGGACCTGGAGAGCCCGGACGCGGTCACCGCCAAGTCCACCAAGGTCCTCCAGGCCCCCGGCTACGACGGCAACGGCAAGGACTGGGCGCTCATCAAGCTCGACAAGGAGCTCGACCTGCCCCTCCTGAAGACCGCCGACTCGGACGCCTTCAACGAGGGCGAGTTCACCATCGCCGGGTGGGGTGCCGACAAGGAGGGCGGCGACCAGCAGCGCTACCTCCTGAAGGCCAACGTCCCGTTCGTCGACGACGCCACCTGCAAGAAGGCGTACTCCAACCTCATCGAGGGCGAGGAGATCTGCGCCGGCCTCATCGACGAGGGCGGCGTCGACACCTGCCAGGGCGACTCCGGCGGCCCCATGTTCCGTAAGGACGACTCCGACCAGTGGATCCAGGTCGGCATCGTCAGCTGGGGCGAGGGCTGCGCGCGGCCCGGCAAGCCGGGCGTCTACACCGAGGTCTCCCACTTCGCGGCGGACATAGCCAAGGCGGCCTCCGAGCTCTGACCCGGTACGGTCGCCCAGGGCCTGTCGTTTGGATCAGGCCGGACCCGGTCGGCGGTCACGTTCCGGTCGAGTCGAGCGGGGTCTGGTGCGTGCAGCTGCAAGGCGGAGGAGGGCGTCAACGCGGAGCGTTGGCAACCGACGACAACGCCGCAGATGTGCGTGCCAGACCCCGCGACCCCGGCAAGATCCAGACGACGGGCCCTGGCCTGGCACCACGGCACGGGCTGCGATGTCGGGCCCCGTACGCCTCGTACTTCCGGATGAACGCAAGCGAACCGGATGGACGAGGTGTGCGGGGCCCCTCGCCGCGTAGCGTGACGGGAGGGCCAGCGGTTGCGGGCCCTCCCGGGCCCCGGTCCCATAGGAGAAACCGGCTCCCGTACGGGAACCGGGCAGGCAGGACCGGGCAGGCAGGGCGGCAATGACGATCACGGTGGTCATCGCGGACGACCAGGAAATGGTCCGCACCGGCTTCCGGATGATCCTGGAGAGCCAGCCCGACATCCAGGTACTCGCCGATGTCGTCGACGGCGAGGCCGCGCTCGACGCGGTCAAGCGCCTCGACCCCGATGTGCTGCTCCTCGACATCCGCATGCCGAAGCTCGACGGCCTGGAGGTCACCCGCAGGCTCGCCGCCACCACTGACGACACGGATTCCGCGCGCCCACGCATCGTCATCGTCACCACCTTCGACCTCGACGCATACGTACACACCGCGCTGCACGGCGGCGCCAGCGGCTTTCTGCTCAAGGACGCCAGCCCGAACATGCTGGTCGAGGCGGTGCGCGCCGCGGCCGTCGGCGACTCCCTCGTCTCACCCGCCATCACCGTGCGCCTCCTGCGCGAGCTCGCGCCCGTCGCCGAGCGCCGCGCCGAGGCCCGCCGCCCCGCCGAGCCGCTCACCGAACGCGAACGCGAGGTCGTGCGCTGCCTCGCCCGCGGCCTCACCAACGCCGAGATCGCCGCGGCCCTGTTCGTCTCCCTCTCCACGGTCAAGACCCACCTCGCCAACGTGCAGGCCAAGCTCGACGCCCGGAACCGCGTCGAGATCGCCGCCTGGGCCTGGGAGAGCGGCCTGGCCTCGGGCGAACGGTGAGCGCGGACCCATGAGCCGGGCCGAGCCATGATCCAGGCCGAGGCCTGGCTGGAACGACGACGGTCGCGGGTGCTCGCCGCGAAGCTGCTGCTCGCCGCCGTCCTGATCCTCCTCGTCGCCTTCGAGGGCTTCGCCCTGGCCCGCCGCCCCACCGCCCCGCACGCCCTCGTCGCCTTCTCCGGCGTCTTCGTCTGCCTGTGCGCGGTGCCCTGGAGCGGCGCACCGCTGCGCCACCGGGCCCGGGCCGCCGCCGTCGTCTCCTGGGCGGTCACGCTCTTCCTCATCATCGGCGACCGGCCCCTGGTCGTCTGGGGCATGGGCGAGGCCATCGCCCTTCTCGTCCTGCTCACCGGGGTGCTGCTTCGCTCCCCGGCCCGCACCGCCGCCGTCCTCGGCACGCTCCTCGGCCTCGCCTGCGTGGCCGCGCCGGTGCGGGACGCCGACCCCGGCCGGTTCACCATGCTGTTCGCGGTGCTCACCGCCGTCGTCACCGCGTTCTCGCTGCTGCTTCGCAACCAGGCGGTGCAGCGCGTACGCGATCTACAGGCGGTCCGCACCGCCGAGCGCATCGAACTCGCCCGCGAACTGCACGACCTGGTCGCCCACCACGTCACCGGCATCGTGGTGCAGGCCCGCGCCGCCCGCTTCACCACCGCCTCCGGCGACCGGGCCGCCGCGACCTTCGAGCGGATCGAGCACGCGGGCGACGAGGCGCTCGGCGCGATGCGCCGCCTCGTCCGGGTACTGCGCGAGGGCGAACCCGAAACCGAGCCCCTCGCGGGCCTCGACCAGGTACGGGAGCTCGCCGAGCGGTTCTCCGAGACCGGCCCGCCCGCGATCCTGTACGTCGAGCCGGGCCTCGCCGAGCGACTGCCCGGCGACCTCGCGGCCGCCGCCCACCGCATCGTCCGCGAGGCCCTGACCAACATCCGCAAACACGCCGCAGACGCGACCGCGGTACGCATCGGACTGCGCACGGTCGGCGGCGGCCTGGAAATCCGCGTCGCCGACGACGGCACGAAGGCCGCTCCGCTGGGGGAGAAGGCGCGGGGCGGGGGGTTCGGCCTCGCGGGGCTCGAGGAGCGGGTCACGGCGCTGGGCGGGCGGCTTTCGGCGGGGCCGAGCACGGAGGGCGGCTGGGAGGTACGGGCCGTGTTCCCGTACACCTCATAGCCAGCAGCTCACCTCATGGCCGGTCACCCGCTGAACCCGCCCACCCCCGCTAAGTCCAACCACTCCCGCACCTTTGTCCATGGGCCACCCCAACCCGCGTCCCCCATCGTGACGGCCACCGAAACCCGTCTCGAGAAGTCCCACGAAGGGGTGCGCGCAGTGCAGCCGTCGCAGACCACAGCACCGACCGGACCGAGGCCCGGGCCAGGGCCCAGCCGCCGCACCATCGTGGCCACCGGCGCCGCCACCGGAGCCACCCTGGGCCTCGGCCTCACCGGAACGGCCACGGCCGCCGCCCCCGGCGCCAAGACCAAGGCCAAGGCCAAGGCCGAAGCCACCCTCCGCTCCGCCGACCTGGAGGTCCGCGTAGACACGGCCTTCCCCCGCATCATCGGCTCCACGGACCGCTCCACCGGCGCCGTCCTGCACGCCCAGACCGACCCCGTCACCACCCTCCTCGTCGACGGCACCACCCACACCCCCAAGGTCACCGCCGAACAGCCCGCCGAGGACCGTATCCACTACCTCCTCGCCCTCGACGGCGGCACCGAACTCCGCGCCGAGATCACCGTCGACGGCAGACAGGTGCACTGGCGGATCACCGATATCGCCGACACCGAGCAACTCCGCGTCGGCACCCTGCAGTTCCCCGATCTCGCCTTCCTCGCCGTACGCAGCGATCAGCCCGGCGCCGCCCTGCTCGCCGCCCGGATCGAGCTCGACAAGGCCAAGAGCGGCGACACCCTCGTCAAGGTCACCCCGGACACTCCCGCGGAGAAGCCGAGCGGCTGCGCGTACGCAGTCGTCGCGCACGACACGCTCGGCGGCGCGCTCGAGACCAACACCGTGTACGACAGGCCGAGTTCGTCCTCCGGCACCACCTGGGAGAACGGCAGGCTGTGGCGTACGACCGTCAAGACCGGCTCGAACGGCGAACACACCGAGGCGCGGCTCGCCTGCGGCCAGTGGACCCACCGGGCCGCGACCGCACCGGTCGACGCCACCGAACCGCTCCCGTACGCCACCGTGATCGTCACCGGCGACCGCAACGACGACAGCGACGACGACAACGACGGCGACAGCGGCGGCCGCGACGGCAAAGTCACCTGGCAGGACGCCGCCATCGCCTTCCGCGACATCATGGTCATGCCGCTCGGCGCCGACGAGCAGCACCTCAGGGTCGTCCCGCACATCCCGTTCAACTTCGCCTCGCAGGCCACCAACCCGTTCCTCGCCACCCTCGACCAGGTCAAACGGATCAGCCTCGCCACCGACGGGCTGCGCCAGTACACCCTCCTCAAGGGCTACCAGTCCGAGGGCCACGACTCGGCGCACCCCGACTACGCGGGCAACTACAACAAGCGCGCCGGTGGCCTCGACGACCTCAACACCCTGGTCCGGGAAGGCAAGAAGTGGAACAGCGACTTCGGTGTGCACGTCAACGCCACCGAGTCGTACCCCGTCGCCCACGCGTTCTCCGAGACCCTGGTCGACAAGACGAACGAGCAGTGGGACTGGCTCGACCAGAGCTACCGCATCGACGCCCGCCGCGACCTGGTCTCCGGCGACATCATCAAGCGCTTCGCGGACCTGCGCGCCGAAACCGACGACGCCCTCAACACCCTCTACATCGACGTGTTCCGCGAATCCGGCTGGAACTCCGACCGACTCCAGCGCGCCCTGCGCGACCAGGGCTGGATCGTCACCACGGAGTGGGGCCACGGCCTGGAGCGCTCGGCCGTCTGGTCACACTGGGCCACCGAGACCGACTACGGCCCCGACAGCTCACGCGGCATCAACTCGAAGCTGATCCGCTTCATCCGCAACGACCACAAGGACGTCTTCGCCGACAAGTGGCCCACGCTCCTCGGCATCCCGCGCACCGGCAACTTCGAGGGCTGGGTGGCCAAGACCGACTGGAACGTCTTCTACGACCTGATCTGGACCGAGTCGCTCCCGGCGAAGTATCTCCAGGCGTACCCCATCAAGTCCTGGGCGGAGCACGAGATCACCTTCTTCGGCGGTACAAAGACCGTGGTGACGGACGAGGGCGGCAAACGCGTCATCACGACGGACGGCCGGGTGGTGTACGACGACGGCCGCTATCTGCTGCCGTGGGAACCGCGCGAGGCCACGGACCCGGCGAAGCTCTACCACTACTCCGCCACGTCCGGTTCGAGCACCTGGCAGCTGCCGCGCGGCTGGTCGGGCCGGTCGAAGGTATACGCGTACCGCCTCACCGACCACGGCCGCACCGACGCCACCGAAGTGCCCGTGTCCGGCGACGGCACGATCACACTGAAGGCCAAGGCCAAGCAGCCGTACGTCCTCTACCGCGAACCTGCCCCGGCCCCCGCCGACCCCGACTGGGGCCAGGCGACGCCCCTGCGCGACCCCGCCTTCAACTCCGGCTCCCTGAACGCCTGGACGGTGACGGGTCCGGCGTCGGTGGAACTGAGCAAACTGGGCGACTACGAGCTGGTGATCGCCTCGGGCGGCGCCGCGACCGTGGGCCAGCGCCTCACCCGGCTCGCTCCAGGAACGTACGCCGCGTCCGCACAGGTCGAGGTCGGTGAAAAGGCGGGCGAGCGGCGCAAGGCGGCCCTGGAGGTGCGTACGGCGGACGGCGTGACCGCCACGAACTGGACGGAGACGTCCACGGCCGGGAACTACGTCGGGGCCGACCGCAAACACGGCACCCGCTTCCAGCGGATCTTCACATACTTCACGGTGCCGGAGGGCGGCGGCGCGGTCGACCTGACGCTGCGCGCGGCGGCGGGGGCGGCGCGGGTCCGCTTCGACAACGTCCGTATCGTCGCGGCGAAGCGCACGGCGAAGCCCGGCACCCTCGTCCACGAGGACTTCGAGAACGTCCCCCAGGGCTGGGGCGTCTTCGTCAAGGGCGACGCGGCGGGGACCCCGGGCACGCCCAACGACCCGCGCACCCATATCGCCCAGCGGCACGCCCCGTACACCCAGCGCGGCTGGAACGGCAAGGCGATCGACGACGTCATCGACGACTCGGAATCCCTCAAGTCCCGTGGCGAGAACGGGGGATTGATCTACCGGACGATCCCGGCGACGGTCCGCTTCTCACCCGGCAAGACATACCGGGTCACCTTCCGCTACGAGAACGAGAAGGCCGACCAGTACGCCTGGATCACAGCCGTGGACACCCCGGCCCCCCGCGAACTCTCCCGCACACCCCTCCCCGTGGCGACGGAACCCACGGTCCACACCTACGAGTTCACGGCCCCGGACAAGGGCGAGGCGTGGGTGGGCCTGCGGAAGGTGGGCGGGGACGGGAAGGCGGAGTTCGTCCTGGACGCGTTCGAGGTGCGGGAGCTCTAGCCGGTCGAGTCTTCCCGGCCCCGCCCCTTCCCGAAGCCTTGCAGCGGCTCCGGGGGCGGGGCTGGGGAAGCACACCTAGCCCTGCCGCACCCGCAACGCCCGCTCCAAGTCGTCCAACTGATCCACCAGCTTCCGCCGCAGAGCCGCCTCAGGCTCCCCGTCCTCCAGACAAGCCCGCCCCAACGCGAGGGTCTCGGGCGAGACCACCACCCCCGGAAACGCATACCGCCCCGCCGCATCCCCAAGGGCCGAGCCCCGCCGCCCGGCCAGGGCCACCGCATCGTCGTAGAAGCGGGGCACGAACTCCCGTACCAGATGGAGCTGTTCGGGCTGCCAGAAGCCCTGGGCCGTAGCGGTGAAGAGGTAGTTCGACAGGGAGTCGTCGGAGAACATCGCCTCCCAGGCGCGCCGCTTCGCCTCCGGATCGGGCAGCGCGGCCCAGCACCGCGCCGCCCCCTGCTGCCCCATCGCACTCGGGTCCTGCACAAGCTCCGCCTCGATCACCGCGTCATCCACCGCACCGAGCACCGCGAGCCGCCCCAGGATCCGCCAGCGCAGCTCCGGATCGAGCTCCGGGCCGCCGGGCACACTGCCCGAGTCGAACCAGTCGCGGATCGTGTCCGGCTGCGCGGCCGCCGCGATGAAGTGGCGCACGGCGAGCAGCCGGAGCCCCGCGTGCGAACCGTCCTCCGTGCGCCGGATCAGATCGCGGCACAGGTCGGAGAGCGTGGCCAGGGCACCCGGCCGCTGCTCGGCGGGCAGATAGCGGTCGGCGATCTGCGTACCGGCGAAGGTGAGCACCCCCGCCACGAGCGCGAGATCGGTCTCGTACGGCAGGTGCGCGCGGGCGGCCTCCAGGTAGGCGGCGGGCGGCAGTTCACCGTCGCGCACGGCATCACGCAGCGCGTTCCACACGACGGCGCGGGTCAACGGATCGGGCAGCCCGCTCAGGCCGGTCTTCAGGACGGACCACGACGCGTCGTCGAAGCGGATCTTCGCGTAGGAGAGGTCACCGTCGTTGAGGAGCAGGAAGTCGGGCCGCCGACCCGGGCGCACCACCTCCGCCGCATCCGCTGAAGCCGTACCGCCTCGCGGCACATCCACGTCGAACCGCTCACGCAGCACAAGCCGCCCATTGTCGACGAGATCCGCGTCATACACCCCGACCCCGACCCGGTGCGGCCGCTCACCGTCCCGCTCGACCGTGAGCCGCCAGCCGCCCGCGGCCTCGTCGACCCGGGGCGTGAGCTTGTCGACGCCGGTCGTACGCAGCCAGGACTCGGCCCAGGCCGGCACGTCCCACTCGGTCGCGGAGGCAAGGTTGTCGAGGAAGTCGGCGAGCGTGGCGTTGCCGAACTTGTGCCGGGCGAAATGGGCGTTGATGCCCGCGAGGAAGTCCTTCTCACCGAGCCAGGCCACCAGCTGACGCAGCGCCGAAGCACCCTTCGCGTACGAGATGCCGTCGAAGTTGCCGCGGGCGGCCGCCGTGTCGGGCACCAGGTCCGGATCGGGCGCGACCGGGTGCGTGGAGGGCCGCTGGTCCGCGTCGTAGCCCCAACCCTTGCGGACGACGCCGAAGTCCGTCCAGGTGTCGCTGAACCGGGTGGCCTCGGCACAGGTCTGGTAGCCCATGTACTCGGCGAACGACTCGTTCAGCCAGATGTCGTCCCACCACTGGAGCGTCACCAGGTCCCCGAACCACATATGCGCCATCTCGTGCGCGATCACCATCGCGCGGGTCTGCCGCTCGGTGTCGGTGACCGCCGACCGGTAGACGAACTCGTCGCGGAAGGTCACCAGGCCCGGATTCTCCATCGCACCCGCGTTGAACTCCGGCACGAACGCCTGATCGTAGGAGTCGAACGGGTACGGCTCCGCGAACTTCTCGTGGTACCGGTCGAAGCAGCCGAGCGTCGCTGTCATGATTTCGTCGGCGTCCGCATCGAGATACGGAGCCAGGGACCGGCGGCAGTGAATGCCGAACGGCAGACCGCGGTACTCGGTGCGCACCGAGTGCCAGGGCCCGGCCGCCACGGCGACCAGATACGTGGAGATCGGCGGCGTCTCCGCCAGCTGCCACCGGGCCGTGGCGGCGCCCGTGTCCACCTTCTTCGCGATGCCGTTGCCGAGCACCGTCCAAGCGGCGGGCGCGGTCACCGTGACCGCGAAGACGGCCTTCAGGTCCGGCTGGTCGAAGCAGGGAAAGATCCGCTGCGCGTCGTCCATGCACGCCTGCGTGTAGAGATACGTCTCGCCGTCGGCCGGGTCCGTGAACCGGTGCATGCCCTCACCGGTCCGCGAATACCGCATCGACGCATCCAGCTCCAGCGTGTGCGCACCCGCGGTGAGACCGGCCAGCGGCAGCCGGTCACCGTCCAGGGCCGCCGGGTCGAGCGGGGCGCCGTCAAGAGTGGCGGAGCGCAGCGCCGCCACCTTCAGCTCGACGAACGTGTCCCCATCCGTACGGGCCGTGAAGTCGATCACCGTGTGAGAGTCGAACGTCTCCTCACCACGGGTGAGATCGAGAGCGACCTCGTACCGCTGAACATCGAGGAGCCGGGCTCGGGTCTGCGCTTCGTCGCGCCTCAGTACGGACATGGGGACATGCTGCCCGATGCCCGCGCGGCGGCACAGGGGACCCCGGGCTCAGCCCTCCGCGCACTCCTCGCCCGGCCCGTCCGCGATCTGCTCGTGGTGCCGGATCACCTCCGCGATCACGAAGTTGAGGAGCTTCTCCGCGAACGCCGGATCCAGCTTCGCGCTCTCCGCGAGCCGCCGCAGCCGCGCGATCTGCTCGGCCTCGCGGGCCGGGTCGGCCGGGGGCAACCGGTGCTCGGCCTTGAGGTGGCCGACCTGCTGCGTGCACTTGAAGCGCTCCGCGAGCATATGGACGACGGCCGCGTCGATGTTGTCGATGCTCTCCCGCAGCCGGACCAGCTCGGCGCGCACGGAGGCGTCCACCTCACCGGCCGGGGCGGCGGAACGGTCTCCCTGGGTGTTGCTTGAGGTCATGGTGGTCGAGCCTAGAACAAGCCCGCCGCCACTGATCAAGCCGTCCGTACCGAGAACAAGCCGTCCGTACCGATCAGACCGGGGACCGAACCGATCAGACCCGGGACCGATCAAATCCGCGGTGGATCGTCCGGATCCGGAATCTGCTGCGACCAGCCCCCAGGCACCGCCCGCCCCTGCTGCTCCCGGAACCGCACCGGCGCCACCCCCACCCGCCGCGTGAAAAGCCGCGAGAAATACGCCGGGTCGTCATAGCCCACCCGCCGCGCCACCGCCGCCACCGGCAGCTCCGTCGCCGCAAGCAGCTCCTTGGCCCGGCCGAGCCGGATGGCGAGCAGATAGTCCTTGGGGCTGCACCCTGCCCCGCGCCGTACCGCCGTACGCAGCTCCGCCGGAGTCATACCGTGCCGCGCCGCGTGCTCGGCCACCGACAGCGGCCGGAACGCGTCCCGCGCGAGCGCCTGAAGGACCGGGTCGCCGTCCGGCGCGATATCGGCCCGGGACCGCCGCAGCGACACGAGCAGCTCGTGCACCGCCGCCCCCGTCTCGACCTCCAGGAGCGGATTCCCGCGCCGTGCCGCCCGCGCGATCCGCCCCACCGCGGCCCGCGGCTGCGACGCGTCGGAGAGCGGCACCACCGGACGGTCCGGCTCGATATAGCCGAGTTCCGTGTACGTCGCCGTCGCGGGCCCCGTGAAGTCGACGAAGCACTCGTCCCAGCCGGACTCCGGATCCGCCCCGTAATGGTGCTCGACGCCTGGAATCAGCCAGATCAAGGCGGGCGCCGTGACCCGCACCCGCTCGCCGTCGGGCATCTCGAACCAGCCGCCGCCCGCACTGACCACAATCGCCACATGATGGTCGAGCTCACGCGGCCCGACCGTCGGCAGCGCCCCGTGCTGGAGACCCACACCGAGACACACAAGCCCGAGGCGGTGATGGGCGGCACTGGGGGTGAAGTACCGCATCCAGGTGTGATACACGCGGGTCGCCCTTCCTCTCATGCCACGTCGCCGCCGGATTCGCCGCGTCACTACGTCCAACCGCGTCCGATCTTTGTCCATGGACCGGCCCGCCGCCAGAGGTGAGAGTGGCGCCACCGCAAACGGAGAAAGGTGGGGGACCGGTGACCGAGTTCCGCGTGGGGGACACCGACTTCGAACTGGACGGCCGGCCCGTACGACTGCTCTCCGGAGCCCTGCACTACTTCCGCGTCCACGAGGAGCACTGGCACCACCGCCTGGCCATGCTCCGCGCCCTCGGCCTCAACTGCGTGGAAACATACGTCCCTTGGAACCTGCACCAGCCCGGCCGGGACCGCTTCCACGACGTCGCCGCCGTCAGCCGCTTCCTCGACGCCGTACACACGGCGGGCCTGTGGGCCATCGTCCGGCCCGGCCCCTACATCTGCGCCGAGTGGGACAACGGCGGCCTGCCCCACTGGGTCACCGGGCCGCTCGGACGCCGGGTACGCACCCGCGACCCGCAGTATCTGGCCTACGTGGACCGCTGGTTCGCCGAGCTTCTGCCACACATCACGCCCCACCAGATCGACGGCCCGGGCCCCGGCCCCGGACCGGGCGGCCCCGGCGGACCCGTCATCATGCTGCAGGTCGAGAACGAGTACGGTTCCTACGGCTCCGACCACGCCTACCTGCGCCACCTCACCGACCTGCTGCGCCGCCACGGCGTCACCGTGCCGCTGTGCACCTCGGACGGCCCCGAGGACCACATGCTGACCGGCGGCTCCGTGCCCGACGTGCCCGACGTGCCTGGTGTATCCGGTGTGCCCGATGCGCCCGGAGTCCTGGCCACCGCCAACTTCGGCTCCCGCGCCCGCGAAAGCTTCGCCGCCCTCCGCCGCCACCAGGCCAAAGGCCCCCTGATGTGCATGGAGTTCTGGTGCGGCTGGTTCGACCACTGGGGCGCCGACCCCGTCGTACGCGACCCGGCCGACGCCGCCGACGCACTACGCGACATCCTCGACTGCGGCGCCTCGGCCAACCTCTACATGGCCCACGGCGGCACCAACTTCGCGGGCTGGGCGGGCGCCAACCGCGCCGGAGAGCTGCACGACGGCCGCCTGCTCCCGGACGTCACGTCGTACGACTACGACGCCCCGATCGACGAACTCGGCCGCCCCACGGCGAAGTTCCACGCCTTCCGCGAAGTCCTCGCCGCCTACGCCGACGGACCGCTGCCCGAACTTCCCCCAGCACCAGGGGAATTGAGGCACGCGACCACGGCGGCCCCCACCGCCTGGGTACACCTGCCCACCGTCCTGGACACCCTCGGCGGCCCCGAACACACCCACGGCACCCCGCCCACCTTCGAGGACCTGGACATCGACCGCGGCCTGGTCCGCTACCGCGTCACCGTCCCCGGCCCCCGGCAGCCGTACCCCCTGACGGTCCACGGCCTGCACGACCGTGCCTACGTGACCGTCGACGGCACCCCCGCCGCGGTCCTCACCGACCCCGACGCCACGCTGCCCGAGCCCGTGCCGGGCCCCGCCGAGGTCGAGCTCTGGGTCGAGAGCCTGGGCCGGGTCAACTACGGGCCCCGCCTCGGCGAACCCAAGGGCATCACGGGCGGCCTCCGCCACGAACGCCAGTACCTGCACGGCATACGGGCCCGTGGCCTGCGGCTCGACGCGCTCGACGACACGTCCCGGGTACGGAGCCTCCCGTTCCGGCCGTGCGACAACCGCCCGGACACCGATACCCGAGGCCTGTACCGCACCACGCTCACTCTCACCACCCCCGGCGACGCCCTGCTCGAACTCCCCGGCTGGACCCGTGGCTTCGCCTGGATCAACGGCTTCAACCTCGGCCGCTACTGGAGCACCGCCGGACCCCAGACCACGCTCTACGTCCCCGGACCGGTGCTGCACACGGGCGCGAACGACGTCTGGCTCCTGGAACTGGAGGCGGCGACCCCCACCGCCCAACTCCGCCTGGCCCCACCGCCACCGCCCCACTGAGCACCGCCCCACCAAGCAAGTCACAAGTACCCCTTTCGGGTTGAGCTGGACGAGCTGACATGCACGCCACCCCTCGCCCACTCAAGGTGGAACGGAGCAAACCCCCGTACGCCCCAAACCCGTACGCCCAATACCCGTACGCCCCAAACCCGTATCCCCCCGAAAGACGCCGCCCCAAAGGAAGCCCTCTCGATGAGCGCCACGCCCCCCAGCGCCACGCCCCCCGCCTCCACCGCCCCCGCCCCCGACGCCCCCCACGACCTCGTAGGCATCGGCATCGGCCCCTTCAACCTCTCCCTCGCCGCACTCGCCCACGGCCTTACCGAGACCGAACCCCTGCGAACCGCCTTCTACGAGCAGCGGCCCGACTTCCAATGGCACCCGGGACTGCTCATCGACGGCGCGAGCCTCCAAGTGCCCTTCCTCGCCGACCTGGTGACCCTCGCGGACCCCGCCAACCCCTGGTCGTTCCTCAACTACCTCAAGACCCGCGAGCGGCTCTTCCCCTTCTACTTCGCCGAACGGTTCCACATCCAGCGCGCCGAGTACGACGCCTACTGCCGCTGGGTCAGTGAGAACCTCCCCGGCCTGCACTTCGGCCACCAGGTCGACGCCGTCCGCTGGAACCCCGAACGCGCCCTGTTCGAGGTCGACTTCACCCAGCTCGACGCCGACGGCGAGGCCGAGGCCCTCGGCCGCGGATACGCCCACAACCTGGTCCTCGGCGTCGGCACCGCCCCGCACGTCCCCGAGCCGCTCCGTCCACTCGTCGACGCCCCGACCGTCCCCGTGATCCACTCCGCGGACTACCTCAAGCACCGCGAACGACTGCTCGGCGCCGAGCACATCACGGTCATCGGCTCCGGCCAGTCCGGCGCCGAAGTCTTCCTCGACCTGCTGCGCAACCGCCCCACCGGACGCGAGAAGCTGCACTGGCTCGCCCGAACCGAGTCGTTCGCGCCCATGGAGTACTCCAAGCTCGGCCTCGAACACTTCACGCCCGACTACACCCGCTACTTCCACCAGCTCCCCGAGCCCGTACGCGACCGGCTCGTCCCCGCCCAATGGCAGCTCCACAAAGGCATCGACGCCGACACCCTCGCCGCGATCCACGACGAGCTCTACCGGCGCACCCTCGACGGCGGCTGGCCCGACACCGTCCTCACCCCCGGCGTCACCGTCCGCACTGCGGGCCGCGTCGCCACCACCAAGGTCGAACTCCACCTGGAGCACCAGCAGCAGGGCACCCGCTCCCGGCTCACCACCGAAGCCGTCGTCCTCGCCACCGGCTACCGCGAGCGCCCCCTCGGCCAGCTCCTCGCCGGCCTCGACCCGTACATCCGCCGGGACAGCTCCGAACGCCCCCGCATCGACGCCCAGTACCGCCTCGTCCTCGACCCCTCCATCACCGGCACCGGCTCACACATCTACGTGCAGAACGCCGAAACGCACACCCACGGCGTCGGCGCCCCCGACCTCGGACTCGCCGCCTGGCGCAGCGCCACCATCCTCAACTCCCTGACCGGCAGGGCCGATTACCCCCTGCCCGAGCGCACCGCATTCACGACATTCGGCCTCGAACCCGACCCCCGCACCGGCGGCCCCGGCACCCCCGGCACCCACGACGAACGGCGCGGCACCCTCGTACAACTCAAGGGATAGGGAGCAAAAGGGATAGCCGAGCGAAAGGGACAGCCGCGCCGCACACACCACCGGGCGCCGTCAGGCGTCAGAACACCGGCGTGCCGTCCCGCGTCAGCCGCCAGTCCACCGACGCGAACCGGCCCGGATCCACGGTGCCCTGCTCCTGCACCCACGTGATGATCGTGGTGCGGATCTCGTCCGAATTCGACCACAGCTGCTTCGCCGCCGCGATATGCGGGAAGTTCCCGCCGCCGCTCGCCCGGTAGTTGTTCACCGCGAGCACGAACTGCGCCGAGTCCGCCACCGGTTCGCCGTCGTACGCCAGCCTCGCGATCCGCGAACCGGCCGGCTTGGCGATATCGATCTCGTACGTCACGCCATACACCGCGTCATAGTTGTAGTCCGGGATGCCGTCCGCGTTCGTCAGCTTCGCCGGGTCCACCTCCCCGCCCGCCGGGGTCCGCACGTAGTAGCGCGCCGAAAACTCCAGATACTCCCTCAACTGCTTGCCGGTGATCAGCCGCGCCTCCAAGGTGTTCTCGAACGGATACAGGCCCGCCGCATCCTTCAACGTCACATCACCCGCCGGGATCCCCGCCGAACGGGAGAAGCACGAGGCCTGCGAGAGCACCGGCACCTGCGCGTGCGCGCCACCCGCGAGCGCCGCCTTCACCGTCTCGGCCTGCACATGGCTGATCAGATCGATGATCGGCACGTCCTTGTACGGGCCCTCGGCCGTCGACATCGCCTCCGTGCAGGTGCCAATGGTCTGGTTGACATACGCCACGACCTTCTTGTGCTCGTCCGACAGGAGCCGGGCGATCCGCCGATCCTCCTCCGCCGCATTGGAATTGAGCACCTGCGCCGCGACCCGCTCGACCGTCCAGCGGCCCCGCTCCCACACCAGCTCGAAGTCGAAGACCGTCAGCCGCTGCCCCCACTTCAGCGGCTCGGAAAGCACCACATCACGGCCCGTCTCCTCGTTCCGCACCCGGTACTCCGGGATCTCGGTGTGCGCATGACCCACCAGAATCGCGTCGATACCGGGCACCTGCTCCGCCACAAGCGCCGCCGCGTTCTCCACATACGGCAGCTGATCGCCGTACGACGAGGTCCCCGAAGACCCGCTGTGCGCCGACACCACGACCACGTCCGCGCCCATCGAACGGAGCTTCGGCACCCACACCGCGGCCTGCTCCTCCAAGCCCGGGAACGTCATCCTCCCCTGCACATGCGCCTTGTCCCAGATCGCGATACCCGGGTTCGTCAGACCGAGCACCGCAACCCGCACATCCCGGCCCTGCGGGGTACGCAGCCGATGCATGCTGTACGGCGGGAACGCCGGCCTCTGCGTCCTCGCATCCAGGGCATTGGCACCGAGCAGCGGAAAAGCGCACTGCTCCTGGAACTTACGGAGCACCGGTATGCCGTAATTGAACTCATGATTGCCGAGCGCCGCGGCGTCGTACCCGATCGCGTTCATCGCCTGCGCCATCGGGTGCACCGGGCCACCGGCCTCGGTGATCGGATCCACCTTCGCGTAGTAGTACGAGAGTTGAGTGCCCTGGATGGTGTCACCCGCATCGATCAGCAGCGTATTGCCGCGGCCCCTCTCCTCACGCAACTCGCTGACGAGCGTGGAGATCTTGGCGAGACCGACGTCGTTGTGATCCTTGTCGTCGAACTCGGCATCCGTGAAGTAGTCCCAGTTGAAGACATGGCCGTGCAGGTCCGTAGTGCCGAGGACACTGAAGGCGTACCGCTTCCCGGCGCTGCTCCCGGACGCACCGACGGCGTCCGCGCCCGTGTCGGCCGTCGCGGGCGCGACGCCGACCGTGCCGGTCGCGAGCGCGGCCCCCGCCACCGGCACGACCGCCGAAGTACCAAGGAACATCCGTCGGTTGAGCGGCATGTCATCTCCCTCGTGTTCTCTTGTCTTGTTCGCAACGCGCGTAGATGAACGCGCGTAGATTCTGTACCGGCCACCACCTCCCGCAACACCCTCCGCAGGTTTCGATCCGGTGACTGCCGCGGGCCGCTACCCGGTGCCAGAGTGGCCGTACGCCACGCGCCCACGCCCCGAAGGACCACCATGAACCCGGACCAGGACGCCCCCCACACCCCCTACGGCACCCCCGACGCCCCCCGCCTCGCCGTCCGCGGCGAAGCCCGCCTCGAAGTCGACCCCGAGATCGCCCGGATCGGCATCACCGTCAGCGCCCGCGGCACCGACCGGCGCAGCGCCCTCGACGACCTCACCCGCCGCAACACCGCCGTACTCGACCTCGTCAAGACCTACACCGAAGCCCTCGAACACCTCGAAACCGGCGCCTTCTCCCTCACCCCCGAACTCGCCAAACACACCCGCGGCGAACGCGTTCGCTCGTACCTCGGCCGCGTCCACATCACCGCCGAACTCACCGACTTCACCGCACTCGGCGAACTCACCACCCGCCTCGCCGACCACGACCTCACCCGCGTCGACGGCCCCTGGTGGCAGCTGCGCCCCGACTCGCCCCCGCACGCCGACGCGCGCCGCATGGCCGTGCAGGACGCGGTGCAGCGGGCCCGCGCGTACGCCGACGCCCTCGGCACCCGGCTCGCCGCCCTGGTCGAACTCGCCGACATCGGCGCCGAGAACGCCCCGTACGGCATGGAGGCCCAGGCCTACGGCGGCGCCCGGATGCACACCGCCGCGTTCGCCGGTTCCGCCGAGGAGGCACCACCCCTGGACCTGGAGCCGCAGCGCCAGACGGTCTACGCCCAGGTGAACGCCCGCTTCACCATGATCCCGCCGGATTTGAACACCTGACCCCCGGCTCAACCCCGGCAATTCTTCAAAAAATTCGAAAAAAGAAACCCACCGCCCTTTACGGGCGCTCATTGGAGCGAGCCCCTACTCAATTCAACACTTGTCAATAGCCCTTCACGCAAAGGTTGTTGAGTAGTCACGCCCGACCAATTCTCTACCCGCCGGTAAGGCATAGGCTCGAACCATGCGCCGAGCAAAGATCGTTTGTACCCTGGGCCCCGCCACCGACTCGTACGACCAGATCAAGGCACTGGTCGAAGCCGGAATGGACGTAGCCCGCTTCAACCTCAGCCACGGCACGTACGCCGAACACGAGGAGCGCTTCGCGCGCGTGCGCAAGGCTGCCGACGAGACCGGCCGGAACGTCGGCATCCTCGCCGACCTTCAAGGTCCGAAGATTCGCCTCGGCCGGTTCACCGAAGGTCCCGTACTCCTTGAACGCGGCGATGACTTCACCATCACCGTGGAAGAAGGCATCGAGGGCGACCGCAGCGTCTGCGGCACCACCTACGACGGCCTCGCCGCCGACGTCACCCCCGGCGAACGCATCCTCGTCGACGACGGCAAAGTGACGCTGGAAGTCACCGAGGTCGACGGCCCGCACGTGCGCACCACCGTCGTCGAGGGCGGCATGGTCTCCGACCACAAGGGCCTCAACCTCCCCGGCGTGGCCGTCTCCGTCCCCGCACTCTCCGAAAAGGACGTCGAGGACCTGCGCTGGGCTCTGCGCACCGGAGCCGACATCATCGCGCTCTCCTTCGTACGCAGCGGCCGCGACATCGAGGACGTCCACCGCATCATGCACGAGGAGGGCCGCAAGCTCCCCGTCATCGCGAAGGTGGAGAAGCCACAGGCCGTCGCGAACATCGACGACATCGTGGCCGCCTTCGACGGCCTGATGGTCGCCCGCGGCGACCTCGGCGTCGAAATGCCCCTGGAACAGGTCCCGATCGTCCAGAAGCGCGCCATCAAGCTGGCCAAGCGGAACGCCAAACCGGTCATCGTCGCCACGCAGATGCTGGACTCGATGATCGACAACTCCCGCCCCACGCGCGCGGAAGCGTCGGACGTCGCGAACGCGGTGATCGACGGCACGGACGCGGTGATGCTCTCCGGCGAGACCAGCGTCGGCAAGTACCCGGTCGAGACGGTCAAGACGATGTCCCGCATCGTGGAAGCAGCCGAGGAAGACATCCTGGCGAAGGGCCTGCCGCCCATCACGGAACGCAGCAAGCCCCGCACCCAGGGCGGCGCCGTGGCCCGCGCGGCGGCCGACATGGGCGACTTCCTGGGCGCGAAATTCCTGGTGGCCTTCACCCAATCCGGAGACACGGTCAAGCGCCTCTCCCGCTACCGCTCCCCGATCCCCCTCCTCGCCTTCACCCCGGACCCGGCGACCCGCGCCCAGCTGAACCTGACGTGGGGCGTGGAGACGTTCCTGGGCCCGCACGTCGACTCGACGGACGCGATGGTGGCCCAGGTCGACGAGGAACTGCTACGGATCGGCCGCTGCCAGAAGGGCGACATCGTGATCATCACGGCCGGTTCCCCGCCGGGCGTCCCGGGCTCTACGAACCTGGTGCGGGTGCATCACATCGGCGAGGACTGAGGCTGCTTTCAGTGCTCAGTACTTGGGGCCTATGTGGGCGTCCATGAGGGCTACTGAGGCTTTGCGGGCGATGGAGATGTTGAACGGATCGCTGCCGCGGGCCAAGGTGGTCCACCCGACACCGACCTTGTCGAGGGTGTCGGTGAACAGCTTCCGGATGTCGTCGGACTTGTTGCTGAAGAAGTACCGGGGGTACTCGTAGCGCTTCCGCTCGCCGCCGACGCGCCGGGTGGTCCAGTTGGTGATGCGGCACCCGTCGGAGTGGATCAGCCCTCGGACGAACTCCCACGGGTGGGCGTCCACGATGTCCTGCTGCCAGGGTTCGAGGGCGATGGTCCGGTTGTGCTTCTTGCCGGGGCCGTGCTGGGGGAAGAGGCTCGGCCAGAAGCGGTGATAGCTGGTCACGGCGACACAGCCGTCCTTGTGCACGAGGTAGACCTTCGACCCCGGGCGTACGGCCGTGATCGCGTCACGGCACAGCTCGATGAGTCCAGGCCATGCGTCTGCACACACGATCCTGAGATACCAGCCGCCGCGACGGTGGCGGCTCAGGCACCCATCGCCCAGGTACAGGCCCAGTAAGTACGAGTACGCCGCCTCGCTTTCAGGCGGTCCGGGATCGGTCGACGCCTGGCGCGACAGCGGCTCGATACGCGTCAGCCAGGACCGGATCGCCGCGCGCGATATCCCGGTCTCCTTGCTGACGGAGTTCAGGCTGCGCCCCTGCGCGACCAGCGCCAGAGCCTGCTTGCGTGTCCCCAGGTCGTACATACGGTCGAGCCTTGCTCGATCTCGCGAGGTGTGCGGCCGATCCTGACCTGGTTCACAAGTTCGAGGGATCTTCGCCGATTCTCATGCGACCTTGGAATCGAAGGAAAAGTGCCCCGGGTCGGACTCGAACCGACACTGTATGGGTTTTGAATCCATTGCCTCATGCCAATTGGGCTACCGGGGCCCAGCGAATCGAAGGTTCACTGCGACCCGCTGCCCGTCCACCATACCGCAGCTAGGTAGGCTCAGGGGAAGCAGTAACCTGCCCCGCACCAAGGAGCCCCCGTGACCGCCCCCGAGTCGCCCCAGACCGACGACGACAAGTCGCACGTGCCTCCGCAGACGACCCGAGTCGTCATCGCCGAGGACGAGGCGCTCATCCGCCTGGACCTCAAAGAGATGCTCGAGGAGGAGGGTTACTCCGTGGTCGGCGAGGCGGGTGATGGTGAGCAGGCCATCGCGCTCGCCCGTGAGCACCAGCCGGACCTCGTCATCCTGGACGTGAAGATGCCCGTCCTCGACGGCATCTCGGCCGCGGAGAAGATCACCGAGGAGTCGATCGCTCCGGTTCTGATGCTGACCGCGTTCTCGCAGCGCGACCTCGTGGAGCGGGCCCGGGACGCCGGTGCGATGGCGTATCTCGTCAAGCCGTTCAGCAAGGGTGACGTCGTTCCGGCGATCGAGATGGCAGTGTCCCGGTACGCGGAGCTGAAGACGCTTGAGCAGGAGGTCGCGGACCTCTCGCAGCGCCTGGAGACGCGGAAGTTGGTGGACCGGGCGAAGTCGATTCTGCAGACGCAGTACGGCCTGACCGAGCCTGCCGCGTTCCGGTGGATTCAGAAGACCTCCATGGACCGGCGGATGTCGATGCAGCAGGTCGCGGAGGCTGTGATCGAGGACGCCGAGGAGAAGAAGGGGAAGGAGAAGGGCAAGTAGTTCGCCCTTCTCGGTCCGTCCTTCTCGGTTCCTTTCTCAGTCCTCGCCCAGGTACGCCTTCCGTACCGACTCGTCGTGCAGCAGGTCCTGGCCCGTGCCCGAGAGGACGATCTTTCCGATCTCCATGACGTGGCCGTGGTCCGCGAGGGAGAGCGCGGCCTGGGCGTTCTGTTCGACGAGCAGGATGGTGGTGCCCTGGGACTTCAGCTCGGCGATGGTCTCCATGATCTTCTGCATCATGATCGGGGAGAGGCCCATCGACGGCTCGTCGAGCATCAGCAGTTTCGGGCGGGACATCAGGGCGCGGCCCATGGCGAGCATCTGTTGTTCGCCGCCGGAGAGGGTGCCTGCGGCTTGTTTGCGGCGTTCGCCGAGGATGGGGAAGAGGTCGTAGGCGCGTTGGATGTCCTTTTCGACTGCTTCCTTGTCGTCCCGTAGGTACGCGCCGAGCTGGAGGTTCTCCGTGATGGTCAGGCGCGGGAAGATGTGTCTGCCTTCGGGGGAGTGGGCCAGGCCCATGGCGACGATCTTGTGGGCGGGGACGCCTGCCAGGGGTCGGCCGTCGAAGGCGATCTTTCCGGCGAGGGGTTTCAGGAGGCCGGACAGGGTGCGCAGGGTGGTTGTTTTTCCGGCGCCGTTGGTGCCGATGAGTGTGACGACCTGGCCTGCTTCGACGGAGAAGCTGATGCCCTTGACGGCCTCGATCTTGCCGTAGGCGACCTTGAGGTCTTCGACCTCGAGCAGTGCGGTCACTGGTCGTCCTCCGTGCGCGATTCGGCGTGGGCCTCTGCGTGGGCCTCTGCGTGGGCTTCTGCCGCTTCGACCTCGGCGAGTTCTTCGGTGCCGGGGGCGCCTTCGAAGGGCGTGCCGAGGTAGGCGGCGATGACGCGTTCGTCGGCCTGGACTTCTTCGGAGGTGCCTTCGACGAGCTTTTCGCCTTGGACGAGGACGGCGACGCGGTCGCAGAGGTTGAAGATGAAGCGCATGTCGTGCTCGATGACGAGGACGGCGATGCCTTGTTCGCGGATGGCGAGGACGAGTTCTTCGGTGGCGCGGGTCTCCTGCGGGTTCATTCCGGCGGTGGGTTCGTCGAGGAGGAGGAGTCCGGGTTCGCTGGCGAGGGCGCGGGCGATCTCCAGTTTGCGTTGTTCGCCGTATGGCAGGTTGCGGGAGAGGTGGTCGGCCTTGTGGTCGAGGCCGATGAACTCGAGGAGTTCCATGGCGCGTTGGTGTGAGTCGGCTTCGGCTTTGCGGAAGCCGGGGCCGCGTAGGAGTGCTGACCAGAGTCCTTCTTTGGTCCTGGTGTGGCGGCCGACGAGGACGTTTTCCAGGACGGTCATGTTGGCGAAGAGTCGGATGTTCTGGAAGGTGCGGGCGAGGCCGGCGTTGGTGACGAGGTGGGGTTTGGGGGGCAGGACGGTGCCCTTGTAGGAGACGGTGCCTTCGGTGGGGACGTATAGGCCGGTGAGGCAGTTGAAGAAGGTGGTTTTTCCGGCGCCGTTGGGGCCGATGAGGCCGACGATTTCGCCGCTGTTGACGGCGAGGTCGACGGAGCGTACGGCGGTGAGGCCGCCGAAGCGCATGGTGACGTTGTGGGCTTCGAGGACGGTTGTTGTGGTGGCGTTCTCGGGGGTGTTGTCGGTGGGGTTCTTGGTGGTGGTCATGGTGGTCACGTCCCCGCCTTGGCGGTGCCGGCTTGGGTGGTGTCGGGTGTGCGGGGTTCCGGTAGGTCGGGTTGGCCGTCTTGGCCGGTGTCGTGGAATTCGAGCCGGGCGCGTTTGTTGGCGACGAGTCCTTCGGGGCGGAACCGCATCAGGATGATGAGGGCGAGGCCGAAGAGGATGAGCTGGAAGTCCTCGAGGAACTGGAGCTTGGTGGGGATGAGGTAGAGCAGTGCGGCGCCGAGTAGCGGTCCGCTGATGGTGCCCATGCCGCCGAGGATGACGGCGGCGAGGAGGAAGGCGCTGTTCGGTGGCACGGTGTTGGCGAAGAGGTATTGCTCGGGTGTGATGCTGTAGGAGACGTGGGCCTGCACGCTGCCGGCGAAGCCGGCGAGGGTGGCGCCGAGGGCGAAGGCGACGAGTTTGACGCGGAAGCCGTTGATGCCCATGGCGGTGGCGGCGGTTTCGTCTTCGCGTACGGCGACCCAGGCGCGGCCGATGCGGGATTCTCCGGAGCGGCGGAAGACCAGGACGACGACGGCGGTGAACAGCAGCATCAGGAGGTAGTAGTTGCCGGATCTGCCGAGGGTGAAGCCGCCGATGTCGTGGGGGGTGCCGAGGTTGAAGCCGAGGATTTGCAGGTCGGGGATGTTGGGGATGCCTTGGGAGCCGTTGGTGATGTCGGGTCCGGCGCTTCCGTTGAGGTTGTTCATGGTGATGCGGAAGATTTCGCCGAAGCCGAGGGTGACGATGGCGAGGTAGTCGCCGCGGAGTCGCAGGGTGGGTGCGCCGATGACGACGCCGAAGATGAGTGAGGCGGCGGCTCCGGCCAGGACGGCGGCCCAGAAGGGGAGTTGGATGCCGATGGTGGACTGTGGGGAGCCGGAGAAGAGGGCGGCGGTGTAGGCGCCGACGCCGAGGAATGCGACGTATCCGAGGTCGAGGAGTCCGGCGAGGCCGACGACTACGTTCAGGCCGAGGGCGACGGTGGCGAAGATCAGGATGTTGGCGCCGACGAGGGCGTAGGACTCGTCGGTTTGGGTGAAGGGGAAGCAGAGGGCGGCGGTGAAGGCCGCGGCGAGGGTGACGTTGCGGTGTTTGGCGGTGAGTGCGTTGAGGCGGGTGATGAGTCCGGCGCGGAAGACGGCGAGGGTGCCGATGGTGGCGAGGATGAGGAAGCCGACGAAGAGTTCGGCGTCGGCGCTGATGCCGTAGGCGAAGAGGTAGAGGCCGACGCCGAATGAGGCGGCGATGATGAGGATTTCGGCCGAGTCGGGTAGTGCTTTGGCTTTGGTGCGGGGGCCGGGGGCGCGTAGTGCGGCGAGGAGGCGCTGTCGGGTGCCGGGTGGCGTGTCGGGTTCGGGTGGGAGGTCGGTGGGGAGGCCGAGGGCGGCGAGGGTGGCGGTGAGGGCGCCGATGCCGCTGATCCAGGCGCCGGGTTCGAGGTTGATGATGCCGCCGAGTTGTACGGAGATGGCGGCGAGGGTGTAGCCGGTGGCGGCGAGGGTGCCGAGGGTGAGGAGGAGGACGGGGCTGTGGGTGCCGCCGGGCGTGAGCCAGCGCAGTCCGCGTATGTTCTGGGCGGAGAGGGTGAACAGGATGGTGAGGGCGGCTCCGGTGAGGGTGATGAGTTGGAGGCCGCCGGGGTAGCCGGTGACGGTGAGGTTGCCGGGGAATTCTTTGGTCCAGGTCCAGGCGAGGAAGGTTCCGGCGAGGGCGAGGGTGGCTCCGGCGAGGACGCCGGTGCGGGCTACCGGGGTGGGGAGGCGGAGCGGTGAGGTGCTCGGGCTCTGTGGTGTCTCGGTGGTCTGGTCTGTGGTTTGTGTGGTGGTCATGGGTATCACGCCCGATCCGCGACGCGTTCGCCGAGTAGCCCTTGGGGCCTGAAGAGCAGGACGAGGATGAGCAGGCTGAAGGCCCAGACGTCCTTCCAGGCGCCGCCGCCGAAGAGGTCCATGGCGGGGATTTCGCCGATGTAGCCGGTGGCGAGGGCTTCGGCGACGCCGAGGGTGAGGCCGCCGAGCATGGCGCCGTAGATGTTGCCGATGCCGCCGAGTACGGCTGCGGTGAAGGCTTTGAGGCCGAGGATGAAGCCCATTTTGAAGCCGACTTGGCCGTTGTGGAGGCCGTATCCGACGGCGGCGATGGCGGCGAAGGCGGCGCCGATGGCGAAGGCCATGACGATGATGCGGTCTGTGTTGATGCCCATGAGTTTGGCGGTGTCGGGGTCCTGGGCGGTGGCCTGCATGCCGCGTCCGGCGCGGGTTTTGTTGACGAAGAGGCCGAGGGCGAGCATGCACAGGGGTGCGGCGATGATGAGGAAGAGGTCGCCGCGCTGGATGTGGGCGCCGAGGAACGGGATGGGTTCGCCCGCGAATTGTGGGAAGGAACGGTCCTTCTTGGCGTCGGGGTACCACTTCCAGACGGCTTGTTGGAGGACGATGGAGAGGCCGATGGCGGTGATGAGGGGGGCGAGTCGGGGTGCTCCGCGCAGGGGGCGGTAGGCGAAGCGTTCGGCGGCGGTGCCGACGGCGACCGAGACGATGATGCCGCCGAGGATCATGAGTGGGATGGCGGCCAGGAGGGAGAAGCCTTCTGGTAGCCAGAGGTAGACGGTCAGCGCGCCGAAGCCGCCGACCATGAATATCTCGCCGTGGGCGAAGTTGATGAGCTGGATGATGCCGTAGACCATCGTGTAGCCGATCGCGATGAGTCCGTACATCGCGCCGAGGATGAGTCCATTGGCCAGCTGTTGCGGCAGTTCGTTCACCGCAGGGCCTCCGTCGGGGTGGTTCGGATATGGCACCGCGCGGGGCGCTGGTGGCGGCCCCGCGCGGTCATGTCAGTGCCTGCCGTGAGGGAGGTCCGGGCTCATTCGGGTTTGACGGCCTCGCTGTACTTCGATTCCCACTTCTTTGCGTTGACCTCGTATGCGGTCATCATGGTGTTGGTGGTGTCACCGAACTCGTCGAAGGAGACGGTGCCGGTCACGCCGTCGAACTTGACCTTGCTCATGGCGTCGAGTACGGCTTTGCGGGGTTCGTCGGGGAGTGTTCCGTCGTTGCCTTCGACGGCCATTTTGACGGCCTCGATGATGGACCAGGTGGCGTCGTAGGTGCCGCCGCCGTAGGCCTCGTAGGCGTCCTTGTATCCGGCTTTCTCGTAGTCCTCGATGAACTTCTTGGCGGAGTCGAGTTCTTCGACCGGTTTGCCGACGGAGGTGGCGAGGTCGCCGTTGGCCTTCTTGTTGAGTTTGATGAAGTCGGCGCTGTAGATGCCGTCGCCGCCCATGAGCGGGATTTTCGCGCCGCCGTCCTTGAGTTGCTGGCTCAGTGGGGCGGCTGCGGGGTATTCGCCGCCGTAGTAGAGGGCCTTGGCGCCGGAGTTCTTGACCTTGGCGACCACGGCGTTGAAGTCGCGGTCCTCGGGGTTGATGTGGTCGGTGCCGACGATCTTTCCGCCGAGTTTGGTGAAGGTGTCCTTGAAGGAGGCGGCGAGGCCTGCGCCGTAGGTCTTCTGGTCGTCTATCAGATAGACCTTGTCGATCTTTGCCTTGTTGTAGAGGTAGTTGGCGGCGAAGGCGCCTTGTACCTCGTCGGTGGTGGCGGTGCGGAAGAACGTCTGGAACGGGCGCTTGCGCTCGCCCTTCTTCCAGTCGTCGCCTTGGGTGAGTTCGACGCCGGTGTTGGCGGGGGAGACCTGTACCAGGCCGGCGTCGTTGAAGGGTTTCTGCATCGACTGGGACACGTTGGAGTTGAGCGGTCCGACGACGCCGAGGACTTCCTTCTCGCTGATGAACTGCTGTGCGTTGCGCTGCCCGACGGAGGGTTGTGCCTGGTCGTCGGTGGCTTCGATCTTGAACTCGACGCCCTTCACGTACTCTTGCTTGTTGGCGTTCTTGACGGCGAGGTCGGCGGAATTTCTGATGCCGAGGCCGAGGGCGGAGAGATCTCCGGTCAAAGGAGCGTCGACGCCGATGACGACTGTGGTTTTGTCCCCGTCGCCGCCCTTGCCTTCGTCGCGCGATCCGCAGGCAGTGAGAGAGAGCGCCCCGGTGGTGAGCACCGTGGTGAGAATGATCAAGGAACGGTTTCGCACGATGGGTCCTTTCCCTGGCGCGGCTTCCTGGGCGAGGTGCCGTGTGATCGCCGAGAGCCGTACTGGAGTGGTACAGGGACTGCGATGAGCTGACGTGCAACTTGATCCGGCGCCTGTCGGCGCCCGTGACTGGCCGTGACTCTAAGCGCAGGTGAACGGCGGCGGGAGCGGGGCGGCACAGGATGTGACTGTCTTGTTATGCGGGCCGAAATCCCGACGGCGCAGTGCGGGCAGACCGGGGCTTTTCGGTTTGGCTGGGATCGCCCACATGTTGAGAATTTGCAGTTCCGCAGGTGGTGTTATGGCGATCTTGCTGTTACGGGGAATGAGCGCGGCCTGTGTGCGTGCGGGAGCGCCGACGCGGGAAAAGCGTAAACGGATTGTGTTCGCCGTATGGCAGCCGTGTTACTCACTGTGACGGTGCCTGGGAAAGAAAACTCCCGCCGCCCCCCGGTCTCCGGGCGACGACGGGAGTTCGGCGGCAGGACCTAGTCCGCGTCCCGCAGCAGACAGGTCAGGCGGGCACTGCACACCCGCCGTCCCTCCTCGTCGCTGATCACGATCTCGTACGTGGTCATGGACCGGCCTCGGTGGAGCGGCGTCGCGACGCCCGTGACCAGGCCGGAGCGGGCGCCCCGGTGGTGCGTGCAGTTCAGGTCCACGCCGACGGCGATCTTGTTGACGCCGCCGTGCAGCATGGAGCCGACCGAGCCGAGGGTCTCGGCGAGCACCGCCGAGGCGCCGCCGTGCAGCAGGCCGTAGGGCTGGGTGTTGCCTTCGACGGGCATGGTGCCGACCACCCGGTCCGCGGCCGCCTCCAGGATCTCGATGCCCATCCGGGTGCCGAGGTGTCCGGCGGAGAACAGGGCGGGCAGGTCGACACCGAGCGCGGCGTACTCGTCGATGACTTCCTGCGGGAACTTGACGGTGTGCTTCTCGCCCATGGCCTCGGCTCCAGTTCGTCGTCATGGCGGTGGCCGCCCCGGTCGCGTGTCGCGCCGGGCGGCCACCTGAGCAAACGCTTAGACGAGCGCCGATTGTTCCAGACGTACGACAACGGACTTGCTGGTGGGCGTATTGCTGGTGTCCGCGGTGGCATCGAGGGGCACGAGCACATTGGTCTCCGGGTAGTACGCGGCCGCGCAGCCCCGCGCCGTCGGGTAGTGCACGACACGGAACCCGGGCGCCCGCCGCTCCACGCCGTCCGCCCATTCGCTGACCAGATCCACATAAGAACCGTCGGCCAGGCCGCCGAGCGCGGCCGCGTCGTCCGGGTGCACCAGGACGACCCGGCGGCCGTTCTTGATGCCCCGGTAGCGGTCGTCCAGGCCGTAGATCGTGGTGTTGTACTGGTCGTGCGAGCGCAGCGTCTGGAGGAGCAGTCGGCCCTCGGGCAGTTCGGGGTACTCGACCGGCGCCGCCGTGAAGTTGGCCTTGCCGGTGGCGGTGGGGAAGCGGCGCTCGTCACGCGGGGCGTGCGGCAGCGTGAAGCCTCCGGGGCGCGCCACGCGGGCGTTGAAGTCCTCGAAACCGGGCACCACGCGTGCGATGCGGTCGCGCACGGTGGCGTAGTCCTTCTCGAACTCCTCCCACGGAGTGGCGCTGTTCTCGCCGAGGACGCGGCGGGCCAGGCGGCACACGATCGCCGGCTCGGAGAGCAGCTGCGGGCTCGCGGGCTCCAGGCGGCCGCGGGAGGCGTGCACCATGCCCATGGAGTCCTCGACGGTCACGAACTGCTCGCCACTGCCTTGGAGGTCGCGTTCGGTACGGCCGAGGGTCGGCAGGATCAGGGCGCGGGCGCCGGTGATCGCGTGCGAGCGGTTCAGCTTCGTCGACACGTGCACCGTGAGGCGGGCACGGCGCATCGCCGCTTCCGTCACCTCCGTATCGGGCGAGGCCGCCACGAAGTTGCCGCCCATCGCGAAGAACACCTTCGCTTCGCCGTCGCGCAGCGCCCGGATGGCCCGTACGACATCGAGGCCGTGGTGGCGCGGTGGGTCGAAGCCGAACTCCTTCTGTAGAGCGTCCAGGAAGGCGGGCTCGGGCCGCTCGAAGATGCCCATCGTGCGGTCGCCCTGCACATTGGAGTGGCCGCGCACCGGGCACACACCGGCGCCGGGGCGGCCGATGTTTCCGCGCAACAGAAGGAAGTTCACGACCTCGCGGATGGTCGGCACCGCGTGCTTGTGCTGTGTGAGGCCCATCGCCCAGCACACCACCGTGCGCTTGGAGGCGAGCACCATCGCCAGGGCCTCCTCGATGCGGGTGCGGTCGAGGCCGGTGGCGGCGAGCGTCTCGTCCCAGCCGGCGGCGCGGGCGGCGGCCGCGAACTCGTCGAACCCGTGGGTGTGCGCGGCGATGAACTCCTCGTCCACGGCGCCGTCCGTGTCGAGGAGCAGCTTGTTCAGGAGCCGGAAGAGGGCCTGGTCGCCGCCGAGCCGGATCTGTAGGAACAGGTCGGTGAGGGCGGTGCCCTTGAGCATGCCCTGCGGCGTCTGCGGGTTCTTGAACCGTTCCAGGCCCGCCTCGGGCAGCGGATTGACCGTGATGATCTTCGCGCCGCCCGACTTCGCCTTCTCCAGGGCGGAGAGCATCCGGGGGTGGTTCGTGCCCGGGTTCTGCCCGGCGACGATGATCAGGTCCGCCTTGTAGAGATCTTCCAGAAGCACACTGCCCTTGCCGACGCCGAGGGTCTCGGAGAGCGCCGAGCCGGAGGACTCGTGGCACATGTTGGAGCAGTCCGGCAGGTTGTTGGTGCCGAATTCGCGGGCGAACAGCTGGTACAGGAACGCCGCTTCATTACTGGTGCGGCCCGACGTATAGAAGAGCGCCTCGTCCGGGGAGCCGAGCGCGTCCAGTTCCTCGGCGACGATGTCGAAGGCCCGCTCCCACGTCACCGCCTCGTACCGGTCCGCGCCTTCGGCCAGATACATCGGCTGCGTGATCCGCCCCTGCTGCCCCAGCCAGTACCCGCTGCGCCGGGCCAGGTCGGCCACCGGGTGGGCGGCGAAGAAGTCGGGCGTGACCCGGCGCAGGGTGGCCTCCTCGGCGACCGCCTTCGCGCCGTTCTCACAGAACTCCGCCTTGTGCCGGTGGTCCGGCTCCGGCCAGGCGCACCCCGGGCAGTCGAAGCCGTCCTTCTGATTGACGCGCAGCAGGGTCAGGGCAGTACGGCGCACGCCCATCTGTCCGGTGGCCATGCGCAGCGAATGCCCGATCGCGGGCAGCCCGGCCGCCGCGTGCTGTGGCGCCTCGACCTGCGGTGCGTCCTGGACGGGGTCGCTTGCGGGGGGCTTTCCAGCCATGACCGGTCTCCTTCGAACAGCCACCGTGTGCGTATGTGCCGATCCTCCCACGAGCAGGTGACAGCGGGCCGGGGCGATCGAGACCTCCCGCCCCGGACCGGATTGTCAGTGGGGCGTGGCAGGATCGGGGGCGTGGCAGAGACAGCATCGAAGAAGACCCCCGCCCCGAAGAAGGCGCCCGCGAAGACCGGCAGCGACCTGGCGGCGCAGCCCGCGGGCACGTCCGCGGCGCCCGCCGCCGGGAAGCAGCGCCCGCGCCTGATGCTCATGGACGGGCACTCTTTGGCGTACCGGGCGTTCTTCGCGCTGCCCGCGGAGAACTTCACGACCGCGACGGGCCAGCCGACGAACGCGATCTACGGCTTCGCGTCGATGCTGGCGAACACGCTGCGCGACGAGGAGCCCACCCACTTCGCGGTGGCCTTCGACGTCTCCCGCAAGACCTGGCGCTCGCAGGAGTTCGCGGAGTACAAGGCGAACCGTTCCAAGACCCCGGACGAGTTCAAGGGCCAGGTCGAGCTGATCGGCGAGCTGCTCGACGCCATGCATGTGCCGCGGTTCGCGGTGGACGGCTTCGAGGCGGACGACGTCATCGCCACGCTCGCCACCCAGGCCGAGGCCGAGGGGTACGAGGTCCTCGTCGTCACCGGCGACCGGGACTCGTTCCAGCTGGTCAGCGGCCATGTGACGGTTCTGTACCCGACCAAGGGCGTCTCCGAGCTGACCCGTTTCACGCCGGAGAAGGTCCAGGAGAAGTACGGCCTCACGCCCGCCCAGTACCCGGACTTCGCGGCGCTGCGCGGCGACCCGTCGGACAACCTGCCGGGCATTCCCGGCGTCGGTGAGAAGACCGCCGCGAAGTGGATCAACCAGTTCGGTTCGTTCGCGGAGCTCGTGGAGCGCGCCGAGGAGGTCAAGGGCAAGGCGGGGCAGAACTTCCGGGACCACATCGAGGCGGTCAAGATGAACCGCCGCCTCACCGAGATGGTCCGGGACGTCGAGCTGCCGAAGACGGTCGCCGACCTCACGCGCGAGGCGTACGACCGCAAGGGCGTCGCGATGGTCCTGGACACGCTGGAGATCCGTAACCCGTCGCTGCGCGAGCGCCTCCTCGCCGTCGACCCGGGCGCGGCCGAGGCCGAGCCGACCCCGGCCACCCCGGGTGTCGAGCTGGACGGCACGATCCTGGAGACCGGCGAGCTCGCCGGGTGGCTGAAGGAGCACGGCAAGCAGACCCTCGGTATCGCGACCGTCGGCACCTGGAAGCTCGGCACCGGCGCGGTCGCCGAGGTCGCCCTCGCCACAGAAGAAGGTCCGGCCGCCTGGTTCGACCCGACCCGCCTGGACGAGGCCGACGAGAGGGCTTTCGCCCAGTGGCTGGCCGACGCCGAGCGCCCCAAGGTGGTGCATGACGCGAAGTCCGCCCAGCGCGTCCTCGCCGAGCACGGCTGGACGGTCGAGGGCATCACGATGGACACGGCACTCGGCGCGTACCTGGTGAAGCCGGGCCGCCGCAGCTTCGCCCTGGACGCGCTCTCCCTGGAGTACCTGGGCCGTGAGCTGACCCCGACCGCCGAGGCCGACGGACAGCTCGCCTTCGGTGCCGACGAGGGCGCGGAGGCCGACGCCCTGATGCATCAGGCCCGCACCGTCCTCGACCTGGGCACCGCCCTCACCGCGCGGCTGCCGGAGGTTGGCGCGGCCGAGCTCCTCACCGACATCGAGCTGCCCACCTCGGCGCTGCTCGCCCGCATGGAGCGCTCCGGCATCGCCGCCGACCGGGCCCATCTGGAGTCCATGGAGCAGCAGTTCGCGGGCGCCGTGCAGCAGGCCGTGAAGGAGGCGCACGCGGCCGCGGGCCACGAGTTCAACCTCGGCTCGCCCAAGCAGCTCCAGGAGGTCCTCTTCGGCGAGCTGGGCCTGCCCAAGACGAAGAAGACGAAGACCGGTTACACCACGGACGCCGACGCGTTGGCCTGGCTGGCCACGCAGACGGACAACGAACTGCCGGTCATCATGCTCCGCCACCGCGAACAGGCGAAGCTGCGCGCCACGGTCGAGGGCCTGATCAAGACGATCGCCGAGGACGGCCGGATCCACACGACGTTCAGCCAGACCGTCGCGGCGACGGGCCGCCTCTCGTCCACGGAGCCGAACCTTCAGAACGTTCCGGTCCGCACCGACGAGGGCCGCGCCATCCGCCGCGGCTTCGTCGTCGGCGAGGGCTTCGAGTCCCTGATGACCGCGGACTACAGCCAGATCGAGCTGCGTGTCATGGCTCACCTGTCCGAGGACGAGGGTCTCATCGAGGCGTTCACCTCCGGCGAGGACCTGCACACCACGGCCGCCTCGCAGGTCTTCGGGGTCGCCAAGTCCGCGGTCGACGCCGAGATGCGCCGCAAGATCAAGGCGATGTCGTACGGCCTGGCGTACGGCCTGTCGGCCTTCGGCCTCTCGCAGCAGCTCAACATCGAGGCGGCCGAGGCCCGTTCGCTGATGGACGCCTACTTCGAGCGTTTCGGTGGCGTACGCGACTATCTGCACCGCGCCGTCGAGGAGGCCCGCGCGACGGGGTACACGGCGACCATGCTCGGCCGCCGCCGCTACCTGCCGGACCTGAACAGCGACAACCGCCAACGCCGCGAGGCCGCCGAGCGGATGGCCCTGAACGCACCGATCCAGGGCACCGCCGCAGACATCGTCAAGATCGCGATGCTCAACGTCGACCGCGCCCTCACGGAGGCCGACCTCGACTCCCGGCTGCTGCTCCAGGTCCACGACGAAATCGTCCTGGAGATCGCCCCGGGCGAGCGGAAGCGGGTCGAGGAACTGGTCCGCCGCGAGATGGCGGGTGCGGTGAGCCTGCGCGCGCCGCTTGATGTATCGGTGGGCGTGGGGGCGGACTGGGAGTCGGCGGCGCACTAGTTGTTCAGCCACTCCGGCGTTTGAGGAGCGGGGGTCTGGGGGCAGGGCCCCACGCGGCGTCAGCCGCATATCGACACAGCCGGGAAGGGGCGGGACTGGGGACAAAACCCTCCCACCCCGCCCGCCCTCACTCACCGAACCCCCGCCCCAGAACCCCTGTTTGCGGGACGGAAGTTGCCGTAGGGTCGGCGGAGCCGACGCGCTGGGGTGTGCGCGCGGTCATGATCCGGAGGGGAAGACCCATGTCAGCGCGCTACGGCCGGCGGCTTCGAAAAGGCGTGGTCACCGCGGCACTTGCCGCGGCCACCGTTGCGGCACTGTCCGCATCCCAGGCCCCCGGCATCACCGACACCCCGCAGGGCAGGCAGTCCACCCGCCCGACCCCGACCCCGCCGTCCGGCGACTCCGCGACCGGTGATGACTCGTACTACACGGACCTCCCCCCGCTCAACAGCCCCCACCCGCCCGGCGATGACGACGGCGACAGCCCCCTCGATCCCGATGCGGCCGAGGCCGGAATTCCGGCGACCGTCCTGGACGCGTACAAGAAGGCCGAGGCGGCGCTCCGCGAGACCAAGCCCGGCTGCCATCTGCCGTGGGAACTCCTCGCCGCGATAGGCAAGGTGGAGTCCGGCCAGGCACGCGGCGGCCGCGTCGACAAGAACGGCACCACCTTCTCCCCGATCCTCGGCCCGCAGCTCAACGGCAATGGCTTCGCCCGCATCCTCGACACCGACGGCGGCGCGTACGACGGCGACACCACCCATGATCGCGCCGTCGGCCCCATGCAGTTCATCCCGTCCACCTGGGCCACCTGGGCGCAGGACGGCAACGGTGACGGTGCGAAGGACCCCAACAACATCTACGACGCCGCCCTCGCCGCCGGCCGTTACCTCTGCGCGGGCGACCGCGACCTCGCCACCACGACCGGCCTGCACCAGGCGATCCTCAGCTACAACAACTCGCGGCACTACCTGCGTACGGTCCTGTCGTGGCTGGAGTTCTACCGCGAGGGCACCCACGAGATCCCGGACGGCACCGGCACCCCGCCCCGCAACCGTAGCGACGAGCGCGGCGGCACGGATGCCGCGCAGGCGGGCCGGGACGGCGACGACAAGCCCAGCGGATCGGGCTCGGGCTCGGACCGGGACCCGTCCGACGCCTCCACGTCGGGGTCCGAGTCCGGTACTTCCGGTGGCAGTTCACCCGACGGATCCGACGGATCCGACGCGTCGGACTCTTCGGACCCGTCCAGCCCAACGAGTCCGTCAAATCCGTCAAGTCCGTCGAGTCCACCCGGCACCCCGCCCCCCACTGACCCCAACAAGCCCCCGTCGGGCGGCGGCGACTCCGAGAGCCCGAGCCCCACGCCCACCCCCTCGCCTGCCGAGCGGGTCGACCGCCTCGCCAACGCGAGCGGCGGCGACCTCACCGCCACCGAGGGCACCGCCTTCGCCACCCGCCCTGCGGTCAGCGCACGGGACGGCAACGGCGCGGGTGTCGCCGGGGTCGAGGTCGAGTTCGAGATCGTCGGGGACACGGACAGTCGCTTCGACGGCGGTGCCACCAAGGTCACGGCCACCACCGGAAGCACCGGCAAGGCCGTCGCGCCCGCCCTCCAAGCGGGCGAGCAGACCGGCGAGTTCACGGTCCGCGCCCGCGTCATCGGCCGCAGCCTGCCCGCCCTCGACCTGCCCGCGAAGGTCACCGCGCGCCAGGCCGACACCCTCACCCGCGTCGGCGACGGGGAACTGAACAGCGCCACGGACTCCGAGTTCGCCGACCGGGTCGAGGTCAAGGCCACCTTCAAGGGTGCCGCCGCATCCGGCGTCGCGGTCGACGCCACCATGGTCAAGTCCGCCGACGCCGACGCCGACGCCGACGCCGACGCCGACGCCTCCGGCGACAATGTCAACGACAAGGGTCCCTACTTCGAGGACGCCGACGGCAAGCCGGTCCGCGTCCTCAAGGACCTGAAGACCGGCGCCGACGGCACCCTCACACTCCCGCCGATCCATGCCGACAGCGAAAAGGGGACGTACCTCCTCCGCCTGGACGCGGTAGGCGGCGGCACCCTGACCCTGGAGCTCAAGGTCTCCTGACGGAGCCCCTCGCTCCCGCACCGGCCGCTCCGGCCGCTCCGACCTCCCCGTCCGCAGCCCGTACGCGGCCCCTCCGCAGCCCGTACGCAGCCTCTCCGCAACCCGTCCGGACGCCGTTCGCCCTCGGTGTTCTCATCTCGCCTCCCCATTGCTACGGTGCCCAGCCCTGACGCACTGTCAGTTCCGCGCGGCCGCAGACGCCGTGGCGCGCGCCGGACCGCCGCTATCACGGGAGGCCGAGCATGCGTGCCCTGATCTCCGCCGCCATCGGCCTCGCGGCCGCACTCGCCCTGGTGTTCACGATTACGGCCATCGGGGCGCCGCCGGGCGAGACCTCGCCGAAGCCGCTGCTCACCACCGTCCCCGAGCACCCGTAGGGAGGGCCAGCGATGCGCCGCAGGGCCAGCCTCGTCCTTCTCGCCTTCGCCGTGTTCTTCACGGCCCTGTCCCCGCTGTTCCGCTTCTACGCCTTTCCGCGCCTGGCGAAGATCCCGCCGAGCCAGTACCAGACGATGGTCCTCGAGGCGAAGCCCGCGACCCTCATCGACTACGGCACCATGCAGCCCAAGAAGGTCGAGAAGCTCACCATCGTGCAGACCCTCAAGGGCAACGTGGAGGAGTCGGAGAAGATCGAGAAGACCGCGGGACGCGACGTCGTCGTCTGGGACGCGCTCGCGTACGCCCAGGGGCCCGACGGCAAGATGGTCTCCAAGATCCCCGAGCGCTATATCTTCGACGCGCACTCCCAGGACCCCGTCCACGCCAAGGGCGAGATGGCCGACGGCCACCCCGTCAAGCGCGAGGGCATCGAGTTCAAGTGGCCCTTCCTGACCGAGAAGCGCGACTACAACTACTTCGACATGCGGGTACGCAAGTCGGCGCCCATCCACTACAAGGGCACCCAGAACTTCCGCGGCGTGGAGGTCTACTACTTCGAGCAGACCATCCCCTGGACCAAGGTCGACTACCCGTCCATCCTGCCGGTGAAGGGCATCACCCCGGAGTCCGCCGCCAAGAGCGGCACCGAGATGTGGTACACGACGGTCCGCAAGTTCTGGGTCGAGCCGACCACCGGCGCCCCCGTGTACGGCGAGGAGATCCACAAGGAGGAGATGCGCGGCGGCGCCCTGGTCGGCGACAAGGGCAAGGTCACCGCGTTCTCCGGACACGTGAAGATGCGCGAGGACTACATCCGCTCGACGGTCGACCTGGTCAAATCGATGCGCGTCCTTGTTCAGCTGCTCACCAGCTATCTGCCGTGGGGCTTCCTCGGGCTCGGCGCCGCGCTGCTCACCCTGTCCCTGGTCCTTGAGGCGCGCAGCCGCCGCCCGGGCGAGCCGGAGACCGAGCCCGCTCCGGCCCCGGTCCCGGAGCCGGTCTGATCCGGAGACCGTCCGCAGGTCCGGGGGACAGGGCTCAGCGCTTGATAGCCCACGAACCGTGGCAGCCGCTCGGCGAGCCGTTCCTCGAACGAGGCGAGCGTGTCCGCCGACTCGGACAGCGTCCCGAGGATCGCCGACAGGCCGACGGGCTCCTCTGTTGTCAACAACTCGTTGTCAACGGGTCGTTGACATGTGCGTACCCGGCCGCTCCGGCCGCTCCGCCCGAGTCAGCCGCGCAGCCGCGCGTTGGTGTGCCGGGTCGGCGTGGCGGTGGCAGGCTCCTCCGGCCAGGGATGTTTCGGGTACCGCCCGCGCAGCTCCGCGCGCACCGACCGGTACCCGTCCCGCCAGAACGAGGCCAGATCCGCGGTGACGGCGGCCGGCCGCCCCGCGGGCGAAAGCAGATGCACAAGCACCGGCACCCCGGCGACCCGCGGCGTTTCGGCAAGCCCGAACATCTCCTGGAGCTTGACGGCAAGGACAGGTTGCTCCGGGTTCGCGTAGTCGACCCGGATACGCGAACCGCTCGGCACCGCAAGCCGCTCCGGCGCCAGCTCGTCCAGACGCGCGGCCTCGCCGGACGCCCACGGCAGCAGTCGGCGCAGCGCCTCACCCGCGTCGACCCGGGCCAGATCCGCCCGGCGCCGCGCCGCGGACAGCTCCGGTTCCAACCACTCCGCCACGCGCGCGTGCAGCGCGTTTTCCGATACGTCGGGCCAGGGCGCCCCGAGCCGCTCATGCAGAAACGCCAGCCGCTGCCGCAACTCCCGGGCCTCCCGGGACCAGTTGAGCAGCCCGTCCGTACCTTCCTGCCGCAATCCGGCGAGCAGCGCTTCTCGTACGGCATCGGGGTCCGGGTCCTTGAGGGACCGCTCGGCCAGCTCGATCGCGCCCAGCCGTGTCACCCGCCGAGCGACCACGTCCCCGTCGACCCAGCCGACCTCCGCGCCCTCGGCATACAGAGGCTCCGCCGCCCGCAGCGCCGTAGCCTCGTCCACAACGGCCCCGAGCCGCACGCGCGCGTGCGCCGACCCAACGGGCCGATCAGCCACCGCGACCGCAATCCAGGACGCCTCATGCAGCGGCGACCCCGCACCGAGCTCGGCCGCGGTCCCGGACGCCATGAGATAACTCCCCTGCCCGCGCACCCGCGCCACCCGCTCCGGAAACGCAAGCGAGGCCACGAGCCCAGCCACGCGATCATCGGTCAGCGACCCGGTCCCAGCCTCAGCACCGCCGACCTCCCCGGACCCGGCCCCGGGAGCCCCCACTGCCGAAGCCAACCTCCGTACCTCCGCGTGCCACCGCGCCCCGTACGCGTCGTTACGTCGCCGGGCGGCGCGCCAGGCCGCGGTCAGGTCGTCGCCGTACTCCCGCGGGGGCTCCTCGCTGAGCAGCGCCACCACTTCCGCGGCGCGGCGCGCGCCCACCTCCGCGGCGCCGTCGAGCAGGGCCCGGGCGAGCCGGGGGTGCAGGCCCAACCGGGCCATCCGGGCGCCTCGTTCGGTGACCCGGCCCCGGCCCGGGCCCGTCCCGGGCTCCAGGGCGCCGATCGCCGTCAGGGTCTCGCGGGCCGCTGTCATCGCCCCGGCGGGTGGCGGGTCGAGCAGGGCGAGGCCGGTGGCGTCCGGGTCGCCCCAGCACGCGGCCTGGAGCGCGAAGGCCGTCAGGTCGGCCACGCGGATCTCCGGGGCCGGGAAGCGGGGGAGTCGGCCGTCCGTCGCCTCGTCCCAGCACCGGTACACCGCGCCGGGTGCCTCGCGTCCCGCACGCCCGGCCCGCTGCCGCCCGGCCGCCTGCGAGGCCCGTACCGTCGTCAGGGCGCTCAGGCCCCGCGCGTGGTCGGTGCGTGGCTCACGGGCGAGCCCCGAGTCGACCACCACCCGTACCCCGGGCACCGTCAGGGACGACTCGGCGACCGCGGTGGCAAGCACGACCCGCCGCCGCTCCCCGGGCGCGAGCACCGCGTCCTGCACCGCCGCGGGCGCCCGCCCGTGCACCTGCAGTACGTCAACACCGGGCAGCTCCCCCAACTGTCCGGACACACGGGCGATTTCGCCGACCCCGGGCAGGAAACACAGCACATCACCGTCCCGCTCGGCGAGCGCCCGCCGCACCACGGCCGCCACATGCGTCAGGAGCGCCGGGTCGACCCGCATCCCGTGCGGCGGCCGCACCGGACGCCCGGGCGGCGCCCACACCACGTCCACCGGGTGCGCCACGCCCTCGGCCTCGATCACGGGCGCGTCCCCGAGCAGCCGCGCCCACCCCTCGGCGTCGGTGGTGGCGGAGGCGGCCACCAGGCGCAGCTCCGGCCGGAGCGCGGCCCGTACGTCCAAGAGAAAGGCGGCCACCGTATCCGCGTCGAGATGCCGCTCATGGCACTCGTCGAGCACGACCACGTCGACCCCGGCCAGCTCCGGGTCGCGCTGCAGACGTTGCAGCAGTACGCCGGTCGTGACCACCTCCACGCGCGCGTGCCGCCCGACGACGCGCTCGCCGCGCACCGTGAAGCCCACCCGCCCGCCGACCTTCTCGCCGAGCAACCACGCCATCCGCCGGGCCGCCGCCCGCGCCGCGATCCGCCGCGGCTCGGCGACGAGCACCCGCCGCGCCGGGGCGCCGTCCCCGAGCAGCCCCGCGAGCGCGAGCGGCACAAGCGTCGTCTTGCCGGTGCCGGGCGGCGCGCACAGCACGGCGGTGCCGGAACCGTCGAGGGCGGTGCGCAGGGCGGGTACGGCGGTACGGACGGGCAGCCGGGCGAGGTCGTCAGTACGGATGGCGTCACCGGGGATGGCGTCATTACGGGGCACGCCCCAAGTCTCCCGGACGCCGCGCACACGCCCGCGCCGCGGGGCCGCCGCTGTCAGGTTCTCCCTGGTCGTCCTGCTGGTCGCCCCCGCTAGTCGTCCCGCTCGCAGACGAAGATCGCCGTCCCCGGAATCAAGCTCCCCCGAAGGGGAGACCAGCCGCCCCACTCCTGGGTGTTCCAGGCCGGCCACTCCGGCTCCACCAGGTCGACCAGGCGGAAGCCGCCCGCGACCACGTCACGGACCCGGTCGCCGAGCGTCCGATGGTGCTCTACATAGACAGCGCGGCCCTGCTCGTCCTGCTCTACATAAGGAGTGCGGTCGAAGTACGAGGCCGCCACCGTCAGGCCCTCGGGCCCCGGCTCGTCCGGAAAGGCCCAGCGCATCGGATGCGTGGCCGAGAAGACGAAGCGCCCGCCGGGCCGCAGCACCCGGCGCACCTCCCGCAGCACAAGCACCGGGTCCGCGACGAACGGCAGCGCCCCGTACGCCGAGCAGGCCAGGTCGAAGGCGCCGTCCGCGAACGGCAGCGCCCCCGCGTCCGCCTGCACAAGGGGCACCCGCGGCAGCGACGTCGACGGGTGGTGCTCGTCGATCCGCCGGGCGTGCTGCAGCTGCCGGAACGACAGGTCGAGGGCCACCGGACGCGCGCCCTGCGCGGCCAGCCAGCGCGAGCACTGCGCCGCCCCCGCGCCGATCTCCAGGACCGCCCGGCCCTTCAGGTCCTCGGCCGGACCGAGCAGCTCCGCCTCGACCTCGTCGAGCCCCTCCGGGCCCCAGACGAAGCGGTCGTCGCCGAGGAACGTGCCGTGCTCGCCCTGGTACTCGTCCGCGTTCCGGTCCCACCAGCCACGGTTCGCGCGGCTGCTCTCGGTGACGCCCGCGGTACGCCGGGTGGCCTCCGGCTCGGGCGATTCGTGCTGTGCGGCGTGCTCTTGGATGATGCGCTCCGGCGTCTTAGGCTGCGTACTCGATCGGCCTCGGTCGGTCCCGGTCGGTCTCGGTGGGACTTCGTCTGGACTTCGTTCGGACTCGGACGGAGTACGCGGTCGGATTTCGGTGTGCTCGGTCGGGCTCGGGCGGGCACTGCGGTGCCGGGTTGGACCCCGTTGGCCTCGTGCGACGTTTCTTGTGCCGGGATTGCGGCGATCCGCCCCGGGTGTGCAGCTTCGCGCATTGACCCTGCCCGGCGGCCCCCGTATGCTACAAGTTGCGCTGGCGGCCTGCGCTCCTCAGACAGAGCAGGGTGCGCTCGCATCTGTTGTATGTCCCCTCGGTTGTCGAGGCGATTCCGTTTTTCCCGGAGATTCTCTCCAAAGGAAAGCGACGGAAGACGCGCCTCTTGGCTGTCCGGCTTCTGCAGAGCGAAAAGGGCTCTCGGCGTAGCAGTACCTACGACTTCAATGTCCGTACCGGAGCCCTTTCCCACATGACGAGCAGCACCGAGACCACCGCCACCACCCCGCAGGTTGCGGTCAACGACATCGGTAACGAGGAAGCCTTCCTCGCCGCGATCGACGAGACGATCAAGTACTTCAACGACGGCGACATCGTCGACGGCGTCATCGTGAAGGTCGACCGGGACGAGGTCCTGCTCGACATCGGTTACAAGACCGAAGGTGTTATCCCGAGCCGCGAGCTCTCGATCAAGCACGACGTCGACCCGAACGAGGTCGTCGCCGTCGGCGACGAGATCGAGGCCCTTGTTCTCCAGAAGGAGGACAAGGAAGGCCGCCTGATCCTCTCGAAGAAGCGCGCCCAGTACGAGCGTGCCTGGGGCACCATCGAGAAGATCAAGGAAGAGGACGGCATCGTCACCGGTACCGTCATCGAGGTCGTCAAGGGTGGTCTCATCCTCGACATCGGCCTCCGTGGCTTCCTCCCGGCCTCCCTGGTCGAGATGCGCCGCGTTCGCGACCTCCAGCCCTACGTGGGCAAGGAGCTCGAGGCCAAGATCATCGAGCTGGACAAGAACCGCAACAACGTGGTCCTGTCCCGCCGTGCCTGGCTGGAGCAGACCCAGTCCGAGGTCCGCCAGACCTTCCTCACCACCCTCCAGAAGGGCCAGGTGCGGTCCGGCGTCGTCTCCTCGATCGTCAACTTCGGTGCCTTCGTGGACCTGGGTGGCGTCGACGGTCTGGTCCACGTCTCCGAGCTGTCCTGGAAGCACATCGACCACCCGTCCGAGGTTGTCGAGGTCGGCCAGGAGGTCACCGTCGAGGTTCTCGACGTCGACATGGACCGCGAGCGCGTCTCCCTGTCGCTGAAGGCGACCCAGGAAGACCCGTGGCAGCAGTTCGCCCGCACCCACCAGATCGGCCAGGTCGTGCCCGGCAAGGTCACGAAGCTGGTTCCGTTCGGTGCGTTCGTCCGCGTGGACGAGGGCATCGAGGGTCTGGTCCACATCTCCGAGCTGGCCGAGCGCCACGTGGAGATCCCGGAGCAGGTCGTCCAGGTCAACGACGAGATCTTCGTCAAGGTCATCGACATCGACCTCGAGCGTCGCCGCATCAGCCTCTCGCTGAAGCAGGCCAACGAGGCGTTCGGCGCCGACCCGACGGCCGTCGAGTTCGACCCGACGCTGTACGGCATGGCCGCGTCGTACGACGACCAGGGCAACTACATCTACCCCGAGGGCTTCGACCCGGAGACCAACGACTGGCTGGAGGGCTACGAGGCCCAGCGCGAGGCCTGGGAGACCCAGTACGCCGAGGCCCAGCAGCGCTTCGAGCAGCACCAGGCGCAGGTCATCAAGTCCCGCGAGGCCGACGCCCAGGCCGAGGCCGAGGGCGCTGCCGCCCCGGCGGCTCCGGCCGCCTCGGGTGGTGCCGGCCAGGGTGGCGGTTCGTACTCCTCGGAGAGCGAGGACAACTCCGGTGCTCTCGCTTCGGACGAGGCGCTTGCCGCGCTGCGCGAGAAGCTGGCCGGTGGCCAGAGCTGAAGCGCTCCGCTAGGTAGTAGCTGAACACTTGTGGGCCCGCACCGTTTGGTGCGGGCCCACAGTGCGTTGTTCTGGAGCGCTGCGCCGGGGTGGGAGTTGTGCGTAGCGGTGCCCTGAGCCGGGGGCTGTGCCTACCCGTTCCGCCCTGCGGAACGACTGCCCACAGTGGGACGGTCGTAGTTACGGCGTGACCTCTATGTTCGTCAGGCCCTTGCCGCCCTTGACCGTGTTGCTGGCGTACACCGTGGTCGGGCAGGTGTCGCTGTAGTTGGCGACGTTGATGGCGAGCTGCTTGTCGCCGCTCGCGCCCGTCAGGTCCGAGGTGTTGTTACGGAAGGCCGCGCCGCAGCCCCAGCCGTCCTGCTGGGTGTGGGTTTCGTAGCCGTTGTTCGTGGTGTTCCTGCCCTTGTTGTCCGCTACGAGGACGTCGTTGCCCTTCACATCGACCCAGGAGTCGTCGTAGTTGGCGCCGGTCAGGCCGCTGCCGTCGAAGGTGTTGCCGGTGATCTTCGCGCCGGTGGTGCCCTCCTTGATGTCGATGTTCTCGCCGCCGACGTCGGGTCCGATGGTGTTGCCGGTGATCTCGATGCGGTCGCTCTTGTCGCTGAGCGTGTTCGCCGAGCCCACATAGACGCCCTCGCCCATGCCCCGGCCGTCGTTCCCGGTGTCGTAGATCCTGGAGTTCTTGATGACGCCGTCGGTCGACGACTTGCGGAAGTGGACGCCCTCCATGTCCAGGCCGTGCACCGTCACCGAGTCGACGACCACGCCGCGCGCCGAGTCGATCATGATGCCCTTCTGGCCGCCCGTCACCGTGAGGCCGTGCACGGTCCAGTACGAGGCGCCGTTCAGGTGCAGCCCGTAGCCGCCGCCCGCGGTCAGGACCGCCTTCTCGGAGCCGGTGAGCGTGATCGGGGCGTCCGCGGTCGCCGCCGTGGACGTCTTGAAGTTCCCTTCGTACGTCCCGTCGGCGAGGCGGATGGTGTCGCCCGCGCGGGCCGCGGACAGGGCCGACTTGAGCTCTTCGGCGGTCGATACGTCGATGACATCGGTGACGTCCTTGATGCCGCCCGGTCCGGACGCCCCGGCCTGGTCCGGGGCCGGGGTGGCGAGCGCCGGGGTCCCGGCGGCGGCGAGCAGGGCGAGCAGGGCGAGCAGGGGCAGTGCCAGGGTGCGGGCGCGGGGGAGGTGGCGCATGAGGATGCCTCCGGCTGGATTTGTGTATGTGAACGTCGAGCGTGTTTCTGAATCGCGTTCTGCCGGGGAAGGTAGGGGCTTGGCATGGGTGCGTCAAGGTCTGGACCAAGCGGTGGGTGGGGTGTACCCGGGGTGGGCGGCCCGGCGCGAACTGGGCGCGGCGGGACCGCCGTTCAGTGACACGGACGTCAAGGGGGCTGCTCAGCGCGGGGCGTGGACGTCGGCGAAGTCGGCGCTCCAGGCATACCTGCCCGCCGCTTAAGCGAGTCCTGAGAGTGTGCCGGGAAACGGCGTGGGCGGGAATGCCCGCGTGCCACCGCGCGTTCTGGGATAGGAACACGAGGAGGAACGGTCACAGTGCTTGATCCCGAGAGTCTGTACACATGGGAGCCCAAGGGGCTCGCGGTCGTCGACATGGCACTCGCCCAGGAGTCGGCCGGACTCGTCATGCTCTACCACTTCGACGGGTACATCGACGCGGGTGAGACCGGCGGCCAGATCGTGGAGAGCCTGCTTGACACGCTCCCCGGACAGGTCGTCGCGCGCTTCGACCACGACCGCCTCGTCGACTACCGGGCGCGCCGCCCGCTGCTCACCTTCCAGCGCGACCGCTGGACCGAGTACGAGGACCCGGTCCTGGAGGTACGCCTCGTCCAGGACGCCACCGGGGCGCCGTTCCTGCTGTTCTCCGGCCCCGAGCCGGACGTCGAGTGGGAGCGGTTCGCGGCCGCCGTCGAGCAGATCGTGCGGCGCCTGAAGGTGCGGCTCGCGGTGAACTTCCACGGCATCCCCATGGGCGTCCCGCACACCCGCCCGGTGGGCCTGACCCCGCACGGCAACCGCACCGAGCTGGTGCCCGGGCACCGCAGCCCCTTCGACGAGGCGCAGGTACCGGGCAGCGCCGCGGCCCTGATCGAGTACCGCCTGATGCAGGCCGGGCACGACGTACTCGGCGTCGCCGCGCACGTCCCGCACTACATCGCGCGCTCCGCCTACCCCGACGCGGCGCTCACCGCCCTCGAGGCGGTCACCGCCGCCACCGGCCTGGTGCTGCCCGGCGTCGCGCACGCCCTGCGCACCGAGGCGTACCGCACCCAGACCGAGATCGAGCGCCAGCTCCAGGAGGGCGACGAGGACCTGGTCGCCATGGTGCAGGGCCTTGAGCACCAGTACGACGCGGCGGCGGGCGCCGAGACCCGCGGCAATATGCTCGCCGAACCGGTCGAGATCCCGTCCGCGGACGAGATCGGGCGGGAGCTGGAGCGGTTCCTCGCGGAGCGCGAGGGCGACGCCTAGGGCGCGCGCGGTCGCGGGTTCGGCGGAACCCGACGGATCGTGGGCCGGGCGTGAACCGAGGGCCTAAGCTTCCGCTCATGCTGAAGGTGGGACTGACAGGCGGAATCGGCGCGGGCAAGAGCGAGGTGTCCCGGCTGCTCGGCTCGTACGGTGCGGTCGTGGTGGACGCCGACCGCATCGCGCGGGAGGTCGTGGAGCCGGGAACTCCGGGTCTGGCGGCGGTCGTTGAAGCATTCGGCGAGGACGTCCTCGCCCCGGACGGCACGCTCGACCGGCCCAAGCTCGGCGCCCTCGTCTTCGCCGACCAGGACAAGCTGGCCACCCTGAACGCGATCGTGCACCCCCTCGTCGGCACCCGCTCCGCCGAGCTGGAGGCGGCCGCCGGGGACGACGCGGTCGTGGTGCACGACGTACCGCTGCTCGCCGAGAACGGCCTCGCGCCGCTCTACGACCTCGTGATCGTCGTGGACGCCTCGCCCGAGACCCAGCTCGACCGCCTGGTGCGGCTGCGCGGCATGTCCGCCGAGGACGCCAAGGCGCGCATGGCGGCACAGGCCACCCGGGAGAAGCGCCTGCAGATCGCCGACATCGTGATCGACAACGACGGCCCCCTCGAGGTTCTGGAGCCACAGGTGCGCGCCGTATGGGAGGACCTCGCGCGGCGCGCGGCGACCGGCACTGCCTGAGGGGCGCCGCATGGTGATACTCGCGGCCCTCACCGCACTCGGCGGCCTGATAGCGCTGCTCGCCGGTGCCTACGGACTGCACCGCACCCGGCGCACGATCACCTCGGGCCACGTGGCCGACGCCCTGGTCAAGCCGCCGCAGCCGGGGTCGCGGCGGCCACTCCTGCAGTTCGAGGCGGTCGACGGGCGGGTGGTCGAGATCGTCTCGCCGGTGCCCGCGAGCCGACGCGCGCCGCTGGCCGCGGGCAGCTCGGTCATGGTGGCGTACGACGCCTTGGACCCGCGCGAGACCGTGGTGCTCGGGCGCGAGCGGACCCGGCTCGACCTCGGCTTCGTGACCGCCGGGGCGGCGCTCGTGGCGCTCGGCGCGCTGCTCGCGGTGCGGTACGGGTGAGGGTTCCCGGGGTACGTGGGTGGTGGCGGCCGGGCGCGGACCCTGGAATAGAGGGGCGGCCGGGCGCCGTTGTAACGCGCAGAGAGGAAGGATGCGCCGTGCCGCACACGCCTGGACGTACCCCCGAGACCAACATCATCGACTTCCGCGCGGCCGAGCAGCTGCTCGCCGCCAATGACCCCCGGGGCGCGGTGGAACTGCTCGACGAGGTGATCGCGGCCCACCCGGAGACCACCGCGCCGCGCCTGCTGCGCGCCCGCGCGTTCTTCGCCCGGGCTCAACTGCGCGCGGCCGAGCTGGAGTTCACCATCGTCCTGGAGCGCGAGCCGGACAACGCCTTCGCGCACTTCGGGCTCGCCCGCACCTATGAGCGCGCGGGGCGGCCGGACCAGGCCCGGCGCCACTTCCGGCTTGCCGCGGCGCTTGATCCGCAGCCGGAGTATGTGGCGGCGGCGAAGTTCGACTCGGACTGACCAAGAAGTTGCCCTCGCCCTGAAGGCTCGTCCTCGAACGACGGACGGGCCTTTCAGTGGGCCCGTCCGTTTCAGTGGGCCCGTCCGTCGTCATCGGACGGGCCCTTATTGATGCCGTGGTCCGGTTCGTACGGGGGAATGTCGGGGCCGGGTTGGTAGTGCGGGCCCTGGCGGATGCGGCGCACGATCATCGCCAGGTCCACGTTGATGATCACCCACAGGACGGCGCAGGCCGCCGTCCAGCCCGGGCGTCCGGCGATGGAGAACGCGACGGTGCCCGCCGCCGCCCAGAGCCAGCCCCATACGGCGAGCCAGAACCGCATGCGGAGGGCACTGCGCGCGGTCACCGGTTCACTGCCTGTACGCATCGGCCTCGCCTCCTGGCCGGGTGTTCTCTTCCAGGATCCACCTCGGCGCAGGTGGCCGGAAATGAGCGCTCGGGGCACGGGGCTTTCGTGCCGCTTTCGTTCCGATTTCGTGCGCTTCCGTAGCGCCGTTCCGGTGTTCGAGCTGCGGTTGTGTCGCGGGTGACCAGTGGGGTTTAAGGGATCTTCGTGAAGGCCGGTGAGGATGCTGCACCGCTGATTACTGGCTGGTTGTCGCGCTCCTGACACCGTGTTCAATTCGTGGCACGCTGCCCATGCGTGCCCTGCTACCTCGGGTACGCGTTCCCATTTCCCCGAACCCCCCATGATTGCCGCGCGAGTTGAGCGCGGCCGTCGCAGAAGGAGTTCTCAGCGTGAGACGCAGCCTTCGAATACCCCACCGGGCCGCGGGTGCCCTGGCCGCGGCCGGCACCCTGGTGGCCGGCACGCTGCTGTCGTCGGGCACCGCCGCGGCGGAACCCAAGCCGGTCTCCCCGGCCGACTACTGGACCGCGGAGCGGATGCGGTCCGCAGAGCCGCTCGACGTCCTGCCCGTGGAGTCGGGCGACCTCCTCGACGAGGTCCGCAAGGGCTCCGAGCTCCTGGTCCCGCCGACCGAGTCGGCCCCGGACGGTGCCAAGTCGTTCCCGCAGAAGGGCGGTACGTGGACTGGTGGCGGCGATGTCGTCACCACCTCCGGACGCGTCTTCTTCACCTACCAGGGACGTCAGGCCTCCTGCTCCGGTAACGCCGTGACCAGCGCCAACAAGTCCACCGTCCTCACGGCCGGGCACTGCGTGAAGCTGGAGGGCAACTGGCACACCAACTGGACGTTCGTGCCCGGTTACCACGACGGCCAGGCGCCGTACGGCAAGTGGCCCGCCGCCAAGACCCTGTCCACGCCGCAGTGGACCGCCAGCGAGGACCTCAACTACGACGTCGGCGCCGCGGTCGTCGAGCCCGTGGGCGGCAAGAAGCTCACGGACGTCGTGGGCGCCCAGGGTGTGGCCTTCAACACCGGCTACAACAAGGCCATGTACGCCTTCGGCTTCCCGGCCCAGGACCCGTACGACGGCGAGAAGTTCACCTACTGCAGCGGGAACTCCTTCAAGGACTTCCTCACCTCCACCGACCACGGTCTGTCCTGCGACATGACCGGCGGTTCCAGCGGTGGCCCCTGGTTCCAGGACTTCAATGAGGAGTCCGGCACCGGCCTGCAGACCTCGGTGAACAGCTTCGGCTACACCTTCCTGCCGGGCTACATGTTCGGGCCGTACTTCGGTGACGACGCGAAGAACCTCTACCAGAAGGCTCAGGCCGAATAAGTTCGGTCAACTCGCGCCTGGGGCGGCCCCGTTGGAACTGACGGGGCCGCCCCTTCGTTGTGCGGTCATGGGAGATGTGATCCGCGAGGGGTATTCGGGGACGGGACCGGGGGCCATCACGCCGGACGGCTGCGCGGTCGACTTCTACGCACGCCTCAAGGCCGGTGACGAGCCGGACATCATCGCGGCCGCGATACCGGCCGGTTCGAGCCTGCTCGAACTGGGCTGCGGGACGGGCCGGGTGACCCGCCCGCTGGCCGAGCGCGGCTTCGCCGTCACCGCGGTCGACGAGTCCGCGGAGATGCTGGCGCACACGGCGGGCATACCGGGCGTGCGGACGGTACGCGGCCCCATCGAGACGCTCGAGCTCGACGAGACGTACGACGCCGTCATGCTCGCCTCCTTCCTGGTGCACAACGCCGACCCCCGGGTCGTCGAGGGAATGCTGCGCACCTGCCGCCGCCATGTGCGGGACGACGGTTACGTCCTCATCCAACGCGAGGGCGCGGACTACCACACCAACGTGCCGCGCGAGCGCGTCGACCCATCCGGCTATACGGTCCGCATCGCCTCGGTCACCCCGGTCGAGGGTGCCGAGGACGGCGTGGACGCGGTGCATGTGGAGTACCTATGGCCGGACGCCACCTGGACCCAGACCTTCCGCTCGCGGGAGCTCAGCAAGGAGCAGTTCGAGGCGTACCTGAAGCGGGCCGGTCTCGCGGTCGACCGCTATCTGACCGAGGACGGGACATGGGTCCTGGCCCGGCCCAGTGTGGGGTAGACAGCCGAGTGTGGGGTGGACAGTCGCCCGGACCTGGCCCCTCGGATTATGGGGTGCGCTTTATGGGGTGCGCTCAGTCGCGTGGGGTGCCGGGGCCCGCGAGGCCGCGTAGGCGCTCCAGTTCGCGGCGGTCGCGCTTGGTCGGGCGGCCCGCGCCGCGGTCGCGGATGCCCGCCGGGGCGACGGCCTCGCGGGGCGGGGGCGGCGGGCTGTTGTCGACGTAGCACTCGACGGCCACGGGCGCGCCGACCCGCTTGCGGATGATCTGCTTCACCACGACGATCCGCTCGCGGCCCGCGTACCGCAGCCGCACCTCGTCGCCCACCTTCACGGCGTGCGCGGGCTTGACCCGGTCGCCGTTGATCCGCACGTGCCCGGCGCGGCAGGCGGTGGCCGCGGCGGACCGGGTCTTGATCAGGCGTACCGACCAGATCCAGACGTCCACCCGGACGCTTCCCGACTGTCCGGGCTGCGAAGGCTGCGTGGGCTGCTCCGAGGAGTCCGAGGTCATGCCCCGACTCTAATGCGCGGGCGCGCCACACAGAACCGGATATCCCGGGCGCGGTCCGCGGGTACGTCCGGCCCTCGGCTGTACGTACCGTGGATCTATGAGCGACGAACCGAGCGGCGACGCGCACAACCTCCTTGCCCTGGTCACCGGCGGCAACCGCGGCCTCGGCCGCGAGGTCTGCCGACAGCTCGCCGGGCTCGGCCACACCGTGCTGCTCGGGGCGCGCTCGGCCGAGGCCGCCGAGCAGGCCGCGGAGGACCTGGGCCCCGGAGTGCTGCCCGTGCGACTCGACGTCACCTCCGCGCAGGACATCGAGCGGATCGCAGCCGAGATCGGGGAGCGGTTCGGACGGCTGGACGTCCTGGTGAACAACGCCGCCATCGCGTACGACACCTGGCAGCACGCCACCACCGCCGACCTGGACGTCGTACGCGAGGCCGCCGAGACCAACCTCTACGGTCCCTGGCGCCTCACCCAGGCCCTGCTCCCGCTCCTTCGGGCCGGACAGCGCGGCCGGATCGTCAATGTCTCCAGCGGCGCCGCGTCCCTGGCCGACATGGGCGCCGGCACGCCCGCATACGCCACCACCAAGGTCGCCCTGAACGCCCTGACCCGCATGTTCGCCGCCGAACTACACGCCGACGGAATCCTGGTCAACTCGGTCTGCCCCGGCTGGGTAGCCACCGACATGGGCGGTCTCGGCGGCCGCCCGGTCGCCGAGGGCGCGGCGGGAATCGTCTGGGCGGCGACCCTGCCCGGCTCCGGGCCGACCGGTGGGTTCTTCCGGGACGGGGTGCGGGTGGCGTGGTGAGCGACGGGCCTGCGGCTGCGCCGGGTCGGGGTGAGCCTGGCCCTGGGGCCGAGCCGCGCCGCCGGGGCGCCCTCGCGTCCGAGTCATCCCGAGGCGCCTCCGCGTCCGAGCCGCCCCGAGGCGTCCCCGCGTCCGAGCCACTCCGAGGCGCCCTCGCGCCCGAGTCATCCCGAAGTGGCCCTGCGCCCGAGTCGCCCCGAGGCGTCCCCGCTCCCGAGCCACTCCGAGGCGCCCTCGCGCCCGAGTCATCCCGAAGTGGCCCTGCGCCCGAGTCATCCCGGGGCGCCCTCGCGTCCGAGCCATCCCGAGGCGTCCCCGCGTCCGAGTCATCCCGAGGTGGCCCTGCGCCCGAGTCATCCCGGGACGCCCTCGCGTCCGAGTCATCCCGAGGCGCCCCCGCGCCCGAGCCATCCCGAAGTGGCCCCGCACCCGAGCCACCCCGGCCTGACCGCCCCGCCGAGGAGGGCATCGCCGCGCTGGACGAATTGATCGGGCACTGTCGGGCTTGCCCGCGCCTCGTCGCCTGGCGGGAAGAGGTCGCGCGGACCAAGCGGGCCGCGTTCGCCGAGGAGACGTACTGGGGGCGGCCCGTGCCCGGATTCGGGCCGCCGGACGCGCGGTTGCTCGTGGTGGGGCTTGCGCCGGCCGCGCATGGGGCCAATCGGACCGGGCGGATGTTCACGGGAGACCGGTCCGGCGACGTGCTCTACGCGGCGCTGCACGCGCTCGGGCTCGCCTCGCGGGCCACGGCCACCGGGCGGGACGACGGGCTCACGCTCTACGGTGTGCGGGTCACCGCTCCCGTGCACTGCGCCCCGCCCGCCAACCGGCCGACCCCGGCCGAGCGGGACACCTGCCGCACCTGGCTGGTACGGGAACTCGCCTTGCTGAGGCCGCAGTTGAGTGCCGTCGTGGCGCTCGGTGCGTTCGGGTGGCAGGCCGTGCTTCCGGCACTCGGTGCGGCCGGGTGGACGGTGCCGCGGCCGCGGCCCGTCTTCGGGCACGGGGCGCGGGTGACCCTGGAAGCAACGGACCCGGACGGCGGCCCGGGCCCGCTCGAACTCTTCGGGTGCTTCCATGTCTCGCAGCGCAATACGTTCACGGGGCGGCTGACGCCCGCGATGCTGCGGGAGGTGCTGGGGACGGCCGCGGCGGCTGCCGGGCTGCCGGTGTCAGGACGCGTGACCTAGGGCCTCTCTTACGGAGTTTCCTCTCTTACGGCGTTTCCTCGCCGAAGAGCTGGCGCACCGTCGTCCGGTAGTTCGCGCGGACGTGGTCCAAGGCGCTGCGGCGGGCCCGCTCGGCGTCGCCGGACGCGACGGCCTCGTACAACTCGCGGTGCTCGGTGAGGAGTCGGCCCCAGTCCTCGTTCTGCCGGGTGAGCCAGCGCAGCCGTCCGTCGACCGGCTCCATCACCGAGGCGAGCAGGCTGTTGCCCGCCATGGCCAGGATGCGGTCGTGGAAGCGCGTGTTCACGTCCGTGATCCGCTCCGCGTCGCCGCCGTCGGTCGCCTCGGCCGCCGTCTCCAGGAGCCCCGCGAGCTCCGCCAGGTCGTCCGGGGTGCCGCGCTCGGCGGCGAGCCCGGCGGCGTACACCTCGAGGGCCTCGCGCAGCCCGAAGAGCTCGGCGACATCGGTGCGGCTCAGACGGCGTACCACCGCGCGCCGTGCGGACTCGAAGGTCACGAAGCCCTCGGTGACCAAGGCCCGTACCGCCTCGCGCACCGGGACCCGCGACACCCCGAAGCGTTCCGCAAGCTCGCGCTCGACGAGGCGGTCACCGGGGCGCAGCCGACCGCTGATGATGTCCTGACGCAGCTCGGCGAGCACGCGCTGGCGCACGGCGCCCAGAGGCTGATCCGCGGCCCGATCCCCAGCCCGGTCCCCGGCCCGATCCGCGGCCCGGTCCCCAGCCCGGCCCCCGGCCTGATCCCCGGCCCGTCCCTCGGCCTGATCCACGGCCCGATCCATGGTGGTCATGGGCTCCATCATCGCTGAAGCGGCGGGCCGTTGGGGCGCTGGTTCCGGTGCGGGCCCGTGGACGACGGCCTCAGGCGCAGGGGTTGCAGTCGGTGGCCAGGCGGAGACTCCTTGTGGTTTTACCCACGCGTTACGTCGAGGACATTGCCGGTTGTCGTTGAAAGCGGGACGGTGTCCCTGCTTTTGGCATACCAAACGCACCCGAAAAATCCGGCAGAATCACAGAACACCTCCATCCCTCCCCCGTCCCCATGGAGGCCGACCCGTGTCCGTCACCCACCGCTCCCAACAGGCCTCGGCCGAAGCCGCCGCCTTCACCCCGGACCCACGGCTCGTCAACGAGGACCTCGCGCCGTCCCGCGAGCGCAAGTGGAAGGTCTTCGACCTGTTCGCCCTGTGGATGTCCGACGTCCACAACCTCGGCAACTACACCTTCGCCGCAGGGCTGTTGGTGCTCGGCATGAACGTCTGGCAGATCTTCACGTCGCTGCTCGTCGGCTTCGTGCTCATCTACCTCGGCATGAACCTGATGGGCCGGATCGGGCAGCGCCACGGCGTGCCGTTCCCGGTCGTCAGCCGGATCAGTTTCGGCGTTTGGGGCGCCAATGTGCCCGCTCTGATCCGCGCTGTCATCGCCATCATGTGGTACGGCATCCAGACCTATCTCGCGTCGGTCGCCGTGAACGTCCTGCTGCTCACCGCCTGGCCGGGCCTGGAGTCCTGGACGCACGGCGACTTCCTCGGGCTCGACGGGCTCGGCTGGTTCTCCTTCCTCGTGCTCTGGGCGGTGCAGGGGCTGATTTGCAGCCGGGGCATGGAGTCGGTCCGTAAGTTCCAGGACTTCTGCGGCCCGGCGATCTGGCTGGTGATGATCGCGCTCGCGGTGTGGATCCTCTCCGAGGCCGACTGGACCATCTCGCTCACGGACACGATCCGGCCGGTCTCCACGGGGGAGCAGGTGCAGATGTGGTTCGGCGCGATCGGTCTGATCCTGGCGATCTACGGCACCCTGATGCTCAACTTCTGCGACTTCTCCCGCTTCGCGCCCGACTACCGCACCGTCAAGCGCGGCAACTTCTGGGGCCTGCCGATCAATTCGACCGCCTTCGTGATCCTCTCGGTGATCGTCACGGCCGGGTCCCTCGAGGTGTTCGGCGAGGCCATCTCGGACCCCGCGCTGCTCGTCGCCAAGGTCGGCAACACCTGGGTGCTGGCCCTGGGCGCGCTTACCTTCGCCATCGCCACGATGGGCGTCAACATCGTCGCCAACTTCGTCTCGCCCGCGTACGACCTGGCCAATGTCTGGCCGCGGAAGATCACGTTCAAGGTGGGCGGGATGATCAGCACGGTCGCGGCGCTGTTGGTCACGCCGTGGAACCTCTACTCCAACCCCACCGTCGTGAACTACTTCCTCGGCGGGCTCGGCGCCTTCCTCGGCCCGCTGTTCGGGATCATGATGGTCGACTACTTCTGGGTGAAGCGCGGCCGGATCAAGGCCGACGACCTGTTCAAGGCGGAGCCGGGATCGGCCTACTACTACCGCAAGGGCGTCAACCCCAAGGCGATGGCGGCGTTCCTGCCGACCGCCGTGGTCGCCGCCGTGGTGGCGCTCGTCCCGGCCTTCAGCGATCTCGCCGCGTACTCCTGGTTCCTGGGTACGGCCCTCGCGGCGCTCCTCTACGCGGCGATCTGCCGCACCGAGCGCACCGCCGCGGCGGCCGTGGCGGACGAGTCCGCCACCGAGTCCGCCACCGAGTCCGCCACGGAGCCCGCCACCACCGCCGACGCGCACCCGGAGGCGTGAGCGGCGTGCGCATCCTCGTCACCAACTGCAATACCACCGCGGCCATGACCGACGACATCGTCCGCGGCGCCCGCGCGGCCGCGAGCCCCGGCACCACGGTCCTCGGGCTCACCCCGTCCTGGGGCCCCGAGTCCGCGGAGGGCTGGCTCGACAGCTATCTGTCGGCGGCCGCGGTGCTCGACGCCCTGCGTACGTACGATGGGCCGGACTACGACGCCGTCGTGATGGCCGGATTCGGCGAGCACGGCCGGGAGGGCGCCCGGGAGCTCCTGGACGTGCCGGTCGTCGACATCACGGAGGCGGCCGCCCATCTCGCCTGCCTGCTCGGCCGCCGCTACGGCGTGGTCACGACGCTCGACCGCACCCGCGACCAGATCGAGGACAGCCTGCACACCGCGGGCGTCGGCAGCCATCTCGCCGCCGTCATCGGCACCGGCCTCGGCGTCCTGGAGCTGGACACCGCCGACAACGCCGCCGACAACGCCGTAGACAATGCCGCCGACGCAGGGCGCACGACGGCGGCCTTCGTCACGGCCGCCGAACGCGCCCGCGACGCCGGTGCCGACGTCCTTGTCCTGGGCTGCGCCGGGATGACCGGCCTGCAGCGCGCCGTCGAGGAGAAGCTGGGCCTCCCGGTGGTGGACGGCGTGGCCGCCGCGGTCCAGCTCGCGGAGTCCCTCGTCCGCCTCGGCCTGACCACGAGCCGGGCCGGGGGCTTCGCCAAACCCCGGGAAAAACACCGTAGTTGGGGCCGTCCCTCACGAATCGTATCGACGGAATCGCATGGCGCGATGTAACCCGATTGGAGTAACACATCTCGCAGGAGTGGCGGGCGACGGTGATCGTTTAACTGTCGGTGCAATCTGCTCTTGGAGGCGCAATGCGTATCCGTACCGGGATTGCCGCAACTGTGGCGGCGACAGCGATGGTCTTCGGCGCCAGCTCTGTTTCCGTGGCAGCCGAAGCACCTCAGAATGTCGTTCAGCAGCAGCCGACGTCGGTCGCCGCCGGCGGCGGCGACGGCGACGGCGCGACGGGCATCGGGCTCAACCTGCTCTGTGGCATTGGCCTTCTGGGCCAGGGAGCGTGCAGCAACTGAGGTCCGTCCTGATTGCGGGAAGGCCCCGCTCCCTTCGGGGAGCGGGGCCTTTCCGTCGTGCGTCGTGCGGGAGGCCGCGGATCACTCCTTGGCGGGGCTCACTCCTTGGCGGGCTTGGGAAGTTCGCAGCCCGTGGCCTCGAGGTCGAGCTTGCTGCCGGGGCCGATACAGGGAACGATCTTGTAGGTCTGCTGGGCGTAGCCGATGCCCTGGTGGACGGTCACGCCCCCGTTCTCGTCCACCTCACACGGGTTGTTGAGGGTGCACTCCTGGCCGTCCTCGTTGAGGGTGTTGTTGACCGCGACGACCTTGCCTGAGGCGTCGTCCACCACCGGGGAGCCCGAGGTGCCGCCTATGGTCTTGCAGGCGGAGGTGTAGCGGACCGAGTCCTTCATGACCCAGTCGGCCTCGTGGAGTTCATGCGCGAAGCCGTCGATGCCGCACTGGTAGATCTTCTTCCAGTAGCCGGAGACCACGCTGATCGCGGTGCCCTCGCTGGGCCGGTCCGCGGAGAGTTCGAGCGCTTTGATTCCGGTGTCGCTCTCGATCTGCTCGTACGTGCTGGTGAGTTCGTAGAGCGAGACGTCGGTGTCGGTCATCGTGCCGTACGACACCTTGCTCGCCTTCAGCGTCGCGACCTCGCCCGCGGAGCCGTCGAGCAGCGTGAAGGTACGGCTCGACGGCTTGTCGACCACGACCTCGCCGGGACCGGGCATCCCGCTCTCCAGGCAGTGGCCGTTGGACAGGACGAGCGCCGGGTCGGTGGGCTCCGAGTCGGGCATGCGGATGACGGAGCCGGAGCAGTTGCTCAGCGCCACGGCACCGGCGAAGTCGACGGCCTTGGGCTTGCCCTTGCCCTTCCCGTTGCCCGTGACGTTGTCCAGTGCCTCGGCGATGGCCGTCGCCGCGTCCGCGGACGCGGACGCGCGCGCGGACGCCGACTCGACCGCGGACTTCTGCTTCGCGGGCGCCGTGTCGAGGCTGTCCGCCACGGCGGGCGTGGCGCCCGCGCCGAGGAGCAGCAGACCCGAGGCGAGTGCGCCGACGAGAGGTTTCTTCATGTGGGGGTCCTCTCTGCCGCCGGGGGTGCTTGGTTCCCCGGCTTTGTCATGCGCATTCTTAATGGGTTCCGCGTCCACGGACAACCATGCACGCTCAGCGGACAGTTGGCGGGCTGGGCGGGTCGGGCCGATTCAATCGGAGTACGACAGCGGCACGTTGACGATCGAGGCCCGCCCGGGTCAGAGTCCGGCGATGGAGATACCCGAGCTGACGCCCGCCGAGGAGCGCGTGTGGCAGGCCTTCCCGCGCGGCGAGGCGGTCAACTTCCGGCCCGACCGCGAGGAGGACGCCGCGCTCGGCGCCACCTGGGGGCCCGAACGGACCGTGCGCGCCGAGGTGTTGCGCGCCCTGCTGCTCGACGGCCCGCGCGAGGGCGGCGAGACCGCGGTGCTCAAGCTGACCGGCGCCCGGATCGTCGGCCGGCTCGACCTGGAGTACGCCGTGATCGACTGCGGCGTCCACCTGTGGGCCTGCCACTTCGAGGACACCCTCGATCTGTACGGCGCCCAGATCCGTCAACTCGCCCTCGGATACTCGTACATACCGCTGCTGCACGCCGTCGCCCTGCGCGTCGACGGCTCGCTGCGGATGACGCGCTGTCAGATCCCGGGGCCGGTGCGGCTCGGGGCGGCCCGGGTCGGTGGGGCGCTGTTCCTCGACGGGGCGCGGATCGGGCCGCGGCCGCCGGAGCCCGATGACCCCCATGGCGACCGGCGTCGGCCCGCGCCGGTGCTCCAGCTCGTCCGGGCCGTCGTGGACGACAACCTCTCGGCCCGCGGTATGACGGTCCACGGCGAGGTGGAACTCCGGGGCGCCGCCGTCGCGGGCAGCCTCCACCTGGACGACGCGGAGCTGAACAATCCGGGTGGGACCGCCCTGGACGGCCGTACGTTGAGCGTCGGGTCCGATCTGCACGGCAAGGGCCTACGCGCCTCCGGCTGGGTCAACCTGCGCGGCACCCACATTCCCGGCCAGCTCAACCTCGCCTACTCCACGCTCTCCCACCCCGGCGACCGGATCCTGCGCCTGAGCAGCGCCACCATCGGCGAGTTGTGGCTGCGCGGGGCCGCGCCCATCGAGGGCGAGATGACGCTGCGCCGCTCCCAGATCGGCGTGATCCACCTCGCTCCCGAGTCGTACCCGGACCAGATCTGGCTCGACGGCTGTACGTACACCACCCTCGCCCCGCGCGAGCCCGCCGAACGCCGCCTGGCCCTACTCGAGCGGGACAAGGACGGCTACGTCCCGTACGCGTACGAACAGCTCGCCACCGCGTACCGCCGCATCGGCGACGACGCCGCGGCCCGCACGGTCCAACTCGCCCGGCAGCGCCGCCACCGCGCCACGTTGCCCGGATACGCCCGCGCCTGGGGCCTGCTCCAGGACGTCACGGTCGGCTACGGCTTCCGGCCGGTGCGGGCGGCGGGCTGGCTCGCGTCGCTGCTGCTCGTCGGCGCGGTGACGTACGGCGTGGTGGAGCCGCGGCCGCTCAAGGCGGACGAGGACCCGGGGTTCAACGCGTTCTTCTATACGCTCGACCTGCTGCTGCCGATCGTCGACTTCGGCCAGGAGCGGGCGTACGACCCGAGCGGCTGGACCCAGTGGCTCGCGTACGCCCTGATCATCACCGGGTGGGTACTCGCCACCACGATCGCGGCGGGCATCACGCGGACGATCAGCCGTCAGTAGCTCGGCTGCCGCTCAGCTGCCAGTGGCTCAGCGGTCCCCGTCGAGCAGTCCCTGATCGACCGCGCGGAAGGTCCACCGCCCCGCCCCGGATCCGAAGTTGCGGCGCAGCACCCACACCAGGTCGAAGCGGTCCGACGGCCATGCGTCCGGTGGGGGAGTGGGCCAGGCCGCGTCGGCGCCGAGGGCGCGGACGATCTTCGGGATACGGCTGTGCTGCCAGCAGATCAGCACCGGTGACGTGGCGTCCGTGAGAACGGCTTCGGCGAGTTCGCGCTCCTGCTTCTTGCCGTAGTCCGTGCGCACCTTGAGGCCGAGCTGTTCCGCGAGCGGGGTCACCGTCTGGGCGTGCCGCCGCGCGGCGCCGACCGGGCCGCCGGGGGCCGAGGCGAAGACCGTCGCGGGGAGCGGAAGCGCGGGGGCCGCGGTGCCGCCGCCGTTCGCCGGGCCCGAGGGGCCGAACAGGCTCGGCAGCTTGAGTGCCCGGTCCCAGCCGCGTGCCGTCAACGACTCCGGGTCGAGGCGCAACTGCTCGTCCAGGCCCGGGTGGTCGTCATCCGGCTTCTCGCCGTGCCGGATCACGAGCACCGTGAGGTCGTGGACGGGGCTCTGCGGGGAGTCGCTGGCCGGGGGAGGCGTAAACGGGTCTTGGTGCACGAAGCCGGATGCTAGGTCATCGCGTCGGTGACGTCGGCCATACGCGCCGATACCTGCCGCTCGCGTCCGCTCGTTCCCGTTCACCTCTTGACCGTGGCCGGACAACCGCTAGGGTCGAGACCAAGGTCTAGACCAAGACGGGAGTGAACTCCCCGATGGTTCAAGGCAGTTGGCCGCTGCTCTCCTCTCCCTCCCCCCACCGAGCGGAGCCACCGGATCCGCCCCACGCGACCGGCGGCGTACCGCAGTGAAGGAGTTGCCATGCGCAGGAACCGCAAGCTCGCGATCACCCTCGGCGCCGGTATCGCGCCGCTCATCGCGCTGACCCTCTCCACCGCCCCGGCCAGCGCCCACGGTTACGTCAACTCGCCGCCCAGCAGGCAGGCCCAGTGCGCCCAGGGCACGGTGCCGTGCGGCGACATCAAGTACGAGCCGCAGAGCGTCGAGGGCCCCAAGGGCCTGAAGAGCTGTAGCGCCGACATCGCGCGCTTCGCCGAGCTCGACGACGACAGCAAGGGCTGGGTGGCGACGCCGGTGGGCAGCTCGCAGGCGTTCACCTGGACCCTGACGGCCGCGCACGCGACCAGCACCTGGGAGTACTACCTGGGCGGCAACAAGATCGCCGAGTTCGACGACGGCGGCGCGCAGCCCGGTGACACGGTCACGCACCAGGTCGACTTCGGCGGCGCCTCCGGCAAGCAGAAGGTCCTGGCCGTCTGGAACATCGCGGACACGGCCAACGCGTTCTACGCCTGCATCGACGTCAACATCGGAGGCTGAACCGGAAGTAGATAGGCGGGCAAGCCGGGCGGGAGCGCAAGCTAGGCGGAAGCGCAAGCCAGGCGGAAGCGTCGGCTCGCCCATGACGGAGGGGCTCAGCCCGTGAACAGGCGGGCTGGGCCCTTACCTTGCCTCCGGGGCGGTGGGTACGACCCGGAGATGACCGCTCGCGTTGCCGTTGCCGTTGCTGCTGCCGCCGCCTCCGCTTTCCACGCGCGTGGAGCGGGTGGCGCGGGCCCTGGGGGTCGTCGCCTGGCCCTGGTGCAGGACGAGGGTCAGGCGGGTCAGGTTCAGCTTGCGCAGCGTGGCCGGGGTTTCGTTGATGATCCGGCAGGTGGTGCGGCCCCAGGGTGCGTCCGGATGGTTCACCCGGCGCACCGAGCCGTCGTGGTCCAGGGCGCCCGGGCCCGCGAGCCGCATCCACTGCGGCAGGCCCTGGCGGTACGCGGCGTCCATCAGCGGGTCGCGGGCGATGCCCCGGCGGATCTCCCGCAGCGTCGGGTCGTCGCCGTGCTTCTCCAGGGCGGCGGAGAACTGGGCGAGCAGCGGTAGACACCAGCTGGTCTCGTGCTCGCCGAGCACCGTGGCGGCGTCCGGGTGGAAGAGCACGAAGCGCAGGAAGTTGTGGCGCGGCATCGCCGTGGGGTGCGGCGCGGCGTGCCGGAAGATGGTGTCGTACGCGGAGTTGGCCGCGACAACGTTCCAGCGGTGGTCGAACACGAGGGACGGGAAGGGCGTGGCCTCCAGCATCGCGACGTAGTCCCTCAGATAGGCGCGCTCCTCGAACCCGCCGTTCTTGGGAGCCGCTTGGGCGGCCGCCTGGAGTGCGGCTCCGGAGCGCCTGGTCGTCGTGGTTGGAGCGACGGGGGTGCCGTCCGGCCCTCGCGCCGGGTCATGCGTCATCGAGATCATGCGTCATCGAGACGTCGTCCCTCCCGTGGAATAAGCCCGTACTGAGCTCCGCACTTTGTTCTGTGCACTCTGTTCCGTGCTTTGTTGAAGGCGATACTCCTGGCCCGCTCGAGGGCGTGTCAATGATCGTGGCATTTTCTGCCCCCGGGCGATTGCTTTGCGCCACAGCTGTGGCATGCTCTGGCCGCAATTCGTCGGACGAGCTAACCTCCGGGCAGCCGCAAGGAGTTGTGCAAGGCCCTCAGTTATCCGTTTGATGTCCGATTTAGACGTAGGAGAGACGCCGGTGGCAGAGGACTTCCCGGTTGCGGGCCTGGCGACCGCCGGGCCGTTGGCCGCTGTCGTCGCTCGTGTCGCCGAACTCGCCGAACGCGCCGGAGTTCCCCGCGAAGAGGTCTTCGACCTGCAGCGCCTCTCCGCCGAGTCGGGCGTGCCCGCCGGTGTCGTCAGGGAACTGCTCGAAGGCCGTCCGGCCGGAGAACCCGATTTGCAGGCCCGTTTCCTGCAGCGGTTCGCGTTGCTCAGAAAAACTCGGCTCAAAGCCGACGGGCGCCGCTTTACACAGCAGGAGATAGCCCACGGCGCCGGAATGTCCCGGCAGCAGGCCGGGGCGCTCATCAACGGCGACCGACGGCCCACGATGGAGCATTGCGCCGCCATTCAGCGCTTCTTCAAGGTGCACGCGGGCTTTCTCACCGCCGAGGACACCGACGCGCTCGCCGGTGCGCTCCAGCGCGTCGAGCGGGAGCTTCAGCTCAAGTGCGCGCTCCCGAACGGCCACGACCCGGTCGCGGGCCACGACCCGCTCGCGGCACACACCGCCTCCGCCACGGCGTCGTCCCGGCCCGCGACTCCCGGCGGCGCCCAAGACGTAGAGGACCCGCTGCAACGCCTCCTCCAGGACCACGGCGTACGAGGCATCGCCTGGCGGGCCGCCCAACTCCCCACGGACAAGCACCGGGACCGGGTCACGGAGTGGCTCGACATGCTCCTGGAGAACGTCAAGGGATCGGAGCCCGGCAAGGGTTCGGACCCGGTCGGCCCGGTCGGCCCGGTCGAGGGGGCGGAGTCATGAGCACACCCACGGCCGAGATGTACGCGACACAGGTTCAGGCACAGCGACAGGCACAGGCACAGGCACGGGGAGAACGGTGGCCATAGGCAAGCGGATGCGCCGACTCTGCGCCGAGCTCGTCGCCGGTATCGAACTGCCCGCACCGGCCCGGCCCCAGGACCTGCACACCGCCCTGTGCGCGGGCATGAGCAGCCGTCGCGGGCGCCCGGTCCGGTACCGCATGGCCACCTTTCCGCCCCATACGGCCAGCGGCCTCTGGCTCGACATGGCCGACCAGGACCTCGTCGTGATCGAGGAGCGCACCGCCCCCGACCACCAACTCGTCATCCTCGGCCACGAGTTGTGGCACATGGAGGCCGGACACCGCGGCCACCCCGTCGACGGCGCAGAGGTCGCCGCCCGGCTCCTCGACAACACCGCCGACCTGCGGGACGCCGTCGTACGGGTGGCCGCCCGCACCCGCTTCGAGGAAACCGACGAGAACGACGCGGAGAGCTTCGGCCTGCTCCTCGCCAGCAAGTGCCGCCCCTGGCTCGCGGCCCACGCCCGGGCCGCCGCCCCCGGACACGACGCGGTGGCCGGACGGATCGAGGCGTCTTTGGGGTGCCGCGGGCCGTCCGCCCGCTAGATCCCGATCCCGGTTCCCGCCAAGATCGGGAAAAGCCGAGATCGGGACAACACGATCTACGCTGGTGACATGCCGACCACCCCCGCAGGTCACGCCGTACCGTCCGACCGGAACACCCCCGACGGCCGCGCCGCCGAGCTCGAAGAGGGCCTGGTCACGGACCCGTACGGGGTGTACGCGCGACTGCGCGAGGAAGCACCCGTACGCCGGATCACCGGACCCGACGGCACCCCGTCCTGGCTCGTCACGCGCTACGAGGACGCCCGCGCCGCGCTCGCGGACCCGGCGCTCTCGCTCGACAAGGCCCATGCGTTGCCCGGGAGTTACCGCGGACTGCAACTGCCGCCCGCCCTCGACGCCAACCTGCTCAACATGGACCCGCCGGACCACACCCGGATCCGGCGCCTGGTCACCCGGGCCTTCACGGCCCGCCGGGTCGAGCGGCTGCGGGCGCCGATCCGGCGTACGGCCGAGCAACTCCTCGACACCATCGCCCCGTTGGGCCGTGCCGACCTGGTGGCCCGGTACGCGGCGCCGCTGCCCATCGCCGTCATCTGCGACCTGCTCGGCGTCCCGGACCACCACCGGCGCGATTTCCGTACCTGGACGGACACCCTCATCGCGCCCGACCCGTCCCGGCCCGCCGCCGCCAAGGAGGCCGTCGCGGCGATGCTCGGCTTCTTCCGGCAGCTCATCGCCGACAAGCGCGCCGAGCCCGCGGATGACCTGCTCTCCGACCTGATCGCGGTACGGGACGAGAACGAGAACAAGGACGAGAACAAGGACGAGAACAAGGACGAGAGCGAGAACAAGAACGAAGGCGCCCACGCCCACGCCGACACCAACGCCGACGACGACGGCTCACGCCTGAGCGAGGACGAGCTGATGTCGCTCGCCTTCCTGATCCTCTTCGCCGGGTACGAGAACGCCGTGCAGCTCATCGGCAACGCCGTGCTCGCGCTGCTCGACCACCCCGACCAACTGGCCGCCCTGCGCGCCGACCCGGCCCGGATCGGCCCGGCCGTCGAGGAGTTCGCCCGCTACGACGGGCCAGCGCTGCTCGCCATCCGCCGCTTCCCGGTCCGTGACGTACGCATTGGGGGCGTCCTCGTGCCCGCCGGTGAGACCGTCCTGGTCTCGCTCGCCGGTGCCAACCGCGACCCGCACCGCTTCCCCGACCCCGACCGCCTCGACCTCACCCGGGACGCGAGCGGCCATCTCGCCCTCGGCCACGGCATCCACTACTGCCTCGGCGCGCCCCTGGCCCGACTGGAGGTCGAGATCGCGCTCGCGGCGCTCCTGGAACGGTTCCCCGGCCTCGCCCTCGACTGCCCCCGCTCCGAGCTGACCTGGCGCCCGTCGATGCGGGCCCGCGGCCTGGAGAGGCTGCCGATCGTGTTCTGACGGCGGTACGGCGGGTGTGGCAGTCCGCTCGGACCCGTACGGACCGGATCAGTTCAGACCCCTACCGGCCGGATCAGACCCCGGACCCCTCGCGCATCCACGTCGGCACCGCCCCGGTGATACGGCACACCGTCAGATAGAGCGGGATCGGCGGGGTGTACGGCGCCGAGTCCGTGCCGTCGGGCCTGTGGGCCAGCCGCGGCGGGCGGTTCCCGGCGGGGACCCGGCGCCCGACGACGTACCGCACGGGGGCGGGCCAGTCGAGCGAGACCGAGGAGCCGGCCGGTACGAGCCACCACCACCGCGCCCCGTCGTCGTACACACACCCGAGCCGCGGCAGCCGCTCCTCGGCGGCCCTGCCGTACGCGACGGGCATGCCCACGGCGTCACAGCCGAGTGGCGTCGTCATCCCCTCGGGCAGTTCAAGCGTGACCCCGCCGAGTGGGCCGTATCCGGGTCCACGACCGTCACCGGAGGCATGGCCAGTGGCGGAGCCGTGTCCGGATGCGTGAGCGGAGTGAGCAGAGGTGAAGCCGTAACCGGAGCTGTCAGAGCCATCGCCGCGAGTGAGCGAAGCCAGCGTCGTCAGGGACATCACGCGCATGCTGCCCCGGCCTCCCGCGGAAGCTCGGCCCAGACGAGCAGCCCGAGACCCACTTCCTTCGCGCCCCAGGCCCTGCTCATCGCGGACACGAGCAGCAGCCCGCGCCCGTGGTCCTCATCGGCGTCCCGCGCCGGGTGCGGGGCCGGGCCCGCCTGGCCGCAGCCCTCGTCGCGCACCACTATGCGCAGCTGGTCCTTGGCCGGAGCGTCGTGCAGCTCGCACATGATCCAGTCGCTCACGGTGTGCACCACGGCATTGGTGACCAGCTCGGAGACGACCAGGGACGCCGAGTCGAGGATCTCCTCGTCGAGTGTCCAGGCGGCCAGCTGGTCCCGGGTGAGCCGTCTCGCGTGCCCCACCGCCTCGGGTCGCGCGGCCAGTTCGAAATGACAGCGGCGGTCGCTATGACCGCGGCGGTCGCTAGAAGTGGCACCTATGGGATGGTGCGGGGACAAAGCATTACCCAGTGCCACGGCCGCTTCCTAACGGGTCGGACGAGTTCACGCCTGCCACTATCTCCCCGCCGCGAACACTTGGCAAGCGTCACTCTGAAAAGTTCAGAGTGCAGTGTTCGAAAGCCTACTCCCATGGCAGACTGCTCGCGACAGCGACTGAGGCAGGCAAGGGAGAAGCAGTGAGCGAACCGCGGTCCGCTCCCACCGTGGGCCAGGTGGTCCTCGGAAAGCGCTTGCAGGAACTGCGTCAGCACGCGGGGCTCAAGCGTGAGGAGGCCGCCAAGGTCCTGCGCGTCGCCCCGGCCACGGTCCGCCGCATGGAGACGGCCGAGGTCACCCTCAAGATCCCGTACCTCCAGCTGCTGCTGAAGGCCTACGGCGTCGAGGACGAGGAGGCCGAGGCCTTCGTCGACCTCGCCGAAGAGGCCAACCGGCCCGGCTGGTGGCAGCGCTATCACGACATCCTGCCCGGCTGGTTCAGCATGTACGTCAGCCTGGAGGGCGCCGCGAGCCTGATCAGGTCGTACGAACCGCACTTCGTGCCCGGTCTGCTGCAGACCGAGGAGTACGCGCGGGCCGTGATGCGCTCCGGCGCCGTCGGCCAGACCAGGCCCGAGGACATAGAGCGGCACGTGGCCCTGCGGATGCAGCGGCAGGACCTGCTCACCGGGGACGAGGCCCCGCGCCTGTGGGCCGTTCTGGACGAGACCGTCCTGCGCCGCCCGGTCGGCGGCCCGGGCGTCCTCCGGGCCCAGGTCGACCGGCTGCTCGAAGCCACCGAGTCGCCCCAAGTGACGCTGCAGATCGCGGAGTTCGCCAAGGGGCACCACCCGGGCACCTACGGGCCGTTCACCCTGTTCCGCTTCGCTGTCCCCGAACTGCCGGACATGGTCTACACCGAGTATCTGACCGGTGCGGTCTATCTGGACCGCCGCGCCGAGGTCGTGACGTATCTCGAGGTCATGGACCGGATGGCGGCGCAGGCCGCGACGGCACAACGCACGAAGGAGATTCTCCGGAGTCTCCGCGAGGAGCTGTGAATGGACCACATATCCGTCGACCGGGAGCACGGCCGGATCTACAACGGCATGCCCGCCCGCGAGCTCGGCTCGGAGGGCTGGCACAAGCCGTGGAGCGGAGGCAACGGCGGCAACTGCTTCGAGGCCATGAAGCTGGCCGACGGCCGGGTCGCGGTGCGCCAGTCCGCCGATCCGGACGGTCCCGCGCTGATCTACAGCCTCGGCGAGATCCATGCCTTCATCCAGGGCGCCAAGTCCGGGCAGGCGGACTTCCTTCTGTCCTGAACGGCTGTCCTGAGGGGGCAACCGCCGTCCTGACGGGGGATGCGGCTGTCCTGAGGGGGAAACGGCTGTCTTGAGAGGGGATTGTCCGGAGGGGGATACGGCAGTGCGCCGGACGGGCCGGGTCGGGTCGGCCGAGTCGTTACACCGTCATCGGCCGGTCGTCCGCCCGTATCGGCGCCGGAAGCCGGGTGCCCCCGGTGAGGTACCGGTCGACGGCCGCGGCGGCCGCCCGGCCCTCCGCGATGGCCCAGACGACCAGTGACTGCCCGCGGCCCGCGTCGCCCGCCGCGAACACCCCGGGCGCGTCCGTCGCGAACTCGGCGTCGCGGGCCACCGAGCCGCGGTCGTCCACGGCGAGGCCCAGCTGGTCCAGGAGTCCGTCCTCACGGGACGGGCCCGAGAAGCCGAGGGCGAGCAGCACCAGGTCGGCCGGAAGGACTCGTTCCGTGCCGGGTCTGTGGCGGCGCCCCTCGGGCTCGACCTCGACCAGGTGGAGCTCGGTGACCCGGCCCTCCGGATCGCCCGTGAACCGCAGCGTAGAGGCGGCGAAGACCCGTGCGTCCGCGTCCGCGAGCGGGGACCGGCCCAGGTCGCGGACCTCCTCGTGGGCGGCGGACAGGCGGTGCACCCGGGGGTACGTCGGCCAGGGCTCGGCCACTTCGTCGCGCTCCGTGGCCGCCTGCGGGTAGATGTCCAGCTGTGTCACCGAGGCCGCGCCCTCGCGCACCGCCGTGCCCACGCAGTCCGCCCCGGTGTCGCCGCCGCCGACGATGACGACGCGCCGCCCCGCCGCGGACAGCGGGGACGTGGGCAGGTCACCCTGGCAGACCCGGTTGGCGAGCGGCAGATACTCCATGGCCTGGTGCACCCCCGCCAACTCCCGCCCCGGAACCGGCAGTTCCCGCCATGCGGTGGCCCCGACCGCGAGTATCACGGCGTCGTGCCGCGCCCGCAGCTCGGGCCCCGTCATGTCCCGGCCCACGGTCACCGAGGTGCGGAACTTGGTGCCCTCGGCCCGCATCTGGTCGAGCCGCCGGTCGAGATGGTGCTTCTCCATCTTGAACTCGGGGATGCCGTACCGCAGCAGCCCGCCCGGCCGGTCGTCCCGCTCGTACACCACGACCGTGTGCCCGGCCCGGGTCAGCTGCTGCGCGGCGGCGAGCCCGGCGGGCCCCGAGCCGACCACCGCGACCGTGCGTCCGGAGAGGCGGTGCGGCGGCTGCGGCGGTGCGTAGCCCCGCTCCCAGGCCTCGTCGGCGATGGCGGCCTCGACGTTCTTGATGGTCACGGCGGGCTGGTTGATGGCAAGGACACAGCCCGTCTCGCACGGCGCGGGGCACAACCGGCCGGTGAACTCGGGGAAGTTGTTGGTCGAGTGCAGCCGGTCGCTGGCCGCGTGCCAGTCGTCCCGGGCGACCAGGTCGTTCCACTCCGGAATCAGATTGCCCAGCGGACACGCCTCGTGACAGAACGGAATCCCGCAGTCCATGCACCGGTCGGCCTGCTCGGTGATGATCGGCAGGAGCGCACCGGGGACGTACACCTCCTGCCAGTCCTGGACGCGTTCCGCGACCGGGCGGCGCGGCCATTCCTCGCGTGAGGTGGTGAGGAAGCCCTTGGGATCACCCATGGCCGACTCCTTGCGGCGGTGCTCGTGCCCTGCCTCCTGCCCGCCCCGGCCCGCCTCCTCGTCACGATACGTCCGCTCCCGGCCCGCGGCGAGCGGCACCAGGGCTCGTCCCCCCGTCCCCCCGTCCCCCCCCCGTCTCCCATCTCCCCGGTCTTCGCGGGCCCTGGCACGGATACCCTGACCGCCGACGGAACGATCACGTCGCAGGGGAGGGCGCACGACGATGACCACGGACACACGACGATGACCACGGACAACGGCACCGGGAGCGGTGACGGAGCCACCACGACGCGTCCCGTGGCCGCCGGGCGGCTCCGGTGCACGGTGCTCGACGACTACCAGGGCGTCGCTCTCTCCGTCGCCGACTGGTCCCCGCTCGCGGACACCGTCGACGTACGGGTGGTACGCGAGTACCTGGCCGACGAGGCGACGGTGGCCGCACGGATCGCCGACTGCGAGATCGTCGTCATCATGCGCGAGCGCACCCCCTTCCCGGCCTCCCTGTTCGACCGGCTGCCGCGCCTTCGGCTGCTCATCACCTCCGGCATGCGCAACGCCGCCATCGACCTGGACGCCGCCGCGCGTCACGGCGTCACCGTCTGCGGCACGGCCAGCAACTCCGAGCCGCCCGCCGAGCTGACCTGGGCGCTGATCCTCGGCCTCGCCCGCCATGTGCTTCAGGAGGGCGGCGCCCTGCGCAGCGGTGGCCCCTGGCAGAGCACCCTCGGCGCCGACCTGCACGGCCGCACCCTCGGCCTGATCGGGCTCGGCAAGATCGGCACCAAGGTCGCCCGGGTCGGTCAGGCCTTCGGCATGGAAGTGACCGCCTGGAGTCAGAACTTGACCGCCGAGCGGGCCGCCGCGGCCGACGTCCGGCTCGCCGCGAGCCTCGACGAGCTCCTGGAAACCAGCGATTTCGTCTCCGTCCACGTCCAGTTGAGCGACCGCACCCGCGGGCTGCTCGGCGCCGAACAGCTGCGCCGGATGCGGACCACGGCGTATCTCGTGAACACCTCGCGGTCCGCGATCGTCGATCAGGACGCGCTGCTACGGGCGCTGCGCGAGGGCTGGATCGCGGGCGCGGGCGCCGACGTCTTCGACACCGAACCCCTGCCCGCCGCCCACCCGCTCCGCACCGCCCCGAACTTCCTCGGCCTGCCCCACCTCGGCTATGTCACGCGCCGGAACTACGAGGGCTACTTCCAGGGGGCGGTGGAGGACATCCAGGCGTATTTGGCCGGTACTCCGGTGCGGACGCTGGGCTGATTCCGGCACGGACGCCGGGTTGATGGCGCGGATGCCTGATTGATGGGGTGGGTGGCGTGGGTGGCGCTCACGCCGCCAGCGCAAGCACCAGTGCCGCGCACGCTGCCAACGACGCCCCCGCGCGCACGTGGTTCCAGGCCGTCCACCCCCGTATGAACTCCGCCCAGGGCTCGGCGCTCGCGTCCGCCTCCGGATCCAGCTTCGCCAGCGCCTCGTTACGCGGAATGTTCGCGGCCACGGTCACCCCGAACGAGCCGCACAGATACAGCCCGCAGCCGAGCAGCAGCTCCACCGTCCCCCTGTCCGGCCACAGGACGAGGGTCACCACAGCGACCACCACGCACAGCCCCGCCGTACCGACGAAGGCCGCGAGGAACAGCGGGTTGATGATCAGCACGTTCAACTTCTGCATCGCCGCGATGCCCTGGGCGGGCGGCAGCGCCGCGAAGGTCCGCATCACGGACGTCGAGAAGGCGAAGAACACCCCCGCGACCAGGCCGCAGCCGAGCGCGGTGAGCAGCACGAGCACGAAGTACGGTCCGTCGATCATCCCGCGTACCCCACATCCCCGTATCCCCCAAGTGCCCCCGATCCTGCCCCGCGCCGCGTGCCCCCACAACCGAATTGCGCCCGCCGCCCCGCCACAACGGCCCCGTGCGCGCCCCGGCATCATGGCCCCGTGCGACTCGAACCGATCACCTGGGAGCGGCTCACCGAGGCACTCGCCGACCGGCTGCTCGAGCTGAAACCGGACGACGGGAGTCCGTGGCCGCGGGTCGCCGTGGACGGGGCCCCGGCCGCCGCTACCGGCGAGCTCGCCCGGCGTCTGGCCGACGCGCTGCGGCCGCGCGGCCGGTCCGGCCTGGTGGTCGGCACGGAGGGCTTTCTGCGGCCGACCTCGCTGCGGTACGAGTACGGGCACCGGGACCCCGATACGTACTACGACGGCTGGTTCGACACGGGCGCCCTGTGGCGGGAGGTCTTCGGGCCCCTCGACCCCGGCGGCACCGGCCGGGTCCTGCCCGACCTGTGGGACCCGCTCGCCGACCGCGCCACCCGTTCCCCGTACGCCGAACTCCCGCCCGGTGGCGTCCTGTTGCTGCACGGGCCGCTGCTTCTGGGCCGCTGGTTCCCGTTCGACCTCACCGTGCACGTACGACTCTCCGAGGGCGCCCTGCGCCGCCCGCCCGTCTCCCACCACCACCCTCAACCGAGGCGCTCCGCGCCACCCCTCTTGATGTACCGCGGCCGACGAGCAGTGGACCCTGCCCGCGTTCGCACGCTACGAGCGCGAGGTGGGACCGGCCGAGGTGGCCGATGTGGTGGTCCGCGCCGACGACCCGCGCCGCCCGGCCTGGAGCGGCTTCCGGCCGCCCGGTCCTCACGGAGGGTAGCCGCGGACGCGCGCGGGTGCGGGGTGTCCGACACGAGACGAAAATGGGAGCCGCCGGTACCCGCGGCGCCACCGTGCCGCACCCCTCGTCCGGCTCTTTGGGAGGTACGTCATGACCACCGCCGGAGAAATCATGCACCGCGGGGCCCAGTGGATCCCCGCACACGAAACCGTGGAGCGCGCGGCGCAGATGATGCGCGACCTCAAAGTAGGCGCGTTGCCGATCAGCGACGAGAACGAGCGCCTCTGCGGCATCCTCACCGACCGTGACATCGTCGTCGAATGCGTGGCCATGGGCCGCGACTGTTCGCAGACCACCGCGGGCGAATTGGCCCACGGCACCCCGCGCTGGATCGAATCCAACGCCGATGTGGGTGAGGTCCTGGAGGAGATGAAGAGCCACCAGATCCGCCGGCTCCCCGTGATCGAGAACAAGAAGCTGGTCGGCATGATCAGCGAGGCCGACCTGGCCAGCCACCTGACGCATGACCAGATCGCGGACTGGGCGGAGCGCGTCTACGCCACCAGCTGAGGGCCTGTTGAAGGCTCTCAGGCCTGTCTGGGCCTATGGGTCTATCTGGGCCTGTCTGGGTCTGCCTGCGGCCTGTCCGGTCCGATCGGACGCATCCGGTCCGAGGGGCGGGACCGGGGAAGCGAAAGCTCCCTCCGGCCCCGCCCCGTAACCCGTTCGGCCTCGTACGCCCAGCCCTTCAGCCCTTGCGGCCCCACACCGACACCATCGGCGCCACGGCGAGATCGAGCCCGCCCGCGGCCACCCGCGCGAGATGCCGGTCGATATCGGCTGCCGAGGCGAACCCCTCGGCCACGAGCCGGTCCCGCGCCTTGCCGACCGTCTCGGCCTCAAGATCCGCACACGCCGCCGTGCCCAGCGGGAAGTGCACATCGGCCGCCACCTGTTTGAGCCCCGCCGCGCGCACGAGGCGCGGCAGCTTGCGCCCGTACGCCAGGTCGGTGCCCCGCTCCGCGCGCAGCGCGCGCAGGCCGTTCCGCAGCCGGTTGGCCAACCGCTCGTCGGGGCCGTGCTCATCGGGGCAGGCCAGCGGCTGGAGCGCGGTGTCGGTGTCCTCGACGAGCAGCCGTCCGCCGGGGCGGAGCGCCCGGATCATCGACCGCAACGCCCGTTCCTGGTCGGTGACATGGGCAAGGACGAGCCGGGCGTACACCAGGTCGAAGCCCTCGCCGGGCGGTTCGTCGGTCGCGATGTCATGCCGTACGACCGTGACCGGGTGCCGGGCCGCGGCGCTCGCCCGCGTGGTGTCGAGGTCGGTGCGGAGCACCTGCCCGGTGGCGCCGACCCGCTTGGCCAGCCAGTCGAGAACGGAGGTGCCGCCCGCGCCCACTTCCCAGCAGCGCCAGCCGGGGACGACCCCGAGCCGTTCGAGGTGGCGGAAGGTGGTCGGGTCGAAGAGGGCGGCGAGCGGGTCGAAGCGCCGGCCGGACCCGCCCTGGCCCGTCGTGTAGGTGTGGCCGGACTGGTCCGTTCGGCGGGGACCGAGGAGATAGCCGTCGATTCGCGTCATGCCGAGATCATTCCATTTCATCCCGATTTGATACGGCGCATCGCGGCGCCCGACGCCGAATCTCCCTGCCCCGGATCACCGGTCCGGTGGCCGCCCGCCGGGCTGCCCCACCGCCCGGGCCCCGGCGCGGCACCCCTCGGTGGCCGCCTCCGCCGCCCCGGACCCGGCGAGCGTGGCGGCGAGGAAGGCGCCGGTGAACGCGTCGCCCGCGCCTGTCGTGTCGCGTGCCGTCATGGGCACCGCGGGTACCGGCACGGGCGGTTCGCCCCGGCGGCACACAAGTGCGCCCGCCGCCCCCTGCTTGACCACGACGAGGGGGAAGCGGTGGGCCAGGCGCGCCCCGGCGTCCGCAGCGTCCCCGGCAGCCGCGGCGTGCGCAGCGTCCCCGGCGTGCGCAGCGTCCCCGGCGTCCCCGGGGTCCGCGAGGCCGGTGAGCAGGGTGGCCTCGTCCCGGCTCGGCAGCAGCACCTCGGCCCCCGCCACGGCGTCCAGGAACCGCTCCACCCCGAGCTCCGCCAGGAACCCCGCCGACGCCGGGTCCACGCTGACCGGCACTCCCCGCGCGCGTGCCGCCGCCATCGCCACCGCGGCAAGCGCCCGGCTCGGCTCCGCGAAGAACAGATAGCCGGACAGGTGCAGCCATCCGACGCCGTCGAGCAGCCCGTCCGACCAGTCGCCGGGCGCGAGGCGGAGCACCGCGCCGCTGTCGGTCAGAAAGGTCCGCTCGGCCCCGGCCCCGGCGTCCACCAGGCAGACCACGGTGCCGGTCGGCGCCTCCCGGTCGACGACGAGGCGGGGCGCCACGCCCGCGTCGCGCAGCGCCCGCTCGTGCCAGGCCGCCGACTCGGCGCCGACCCGCCCCAGGAGACGTACGTCCGTACTGCCCCAATGCGCCGCCCAGCAGGCCGCGTTGGCGCCCGCGCCGCCGGGGAGCAGCCGGATCTCCGCGGCCGTGTCGGTGCCCGTGGTGAGCGGCTTGGCGTGCCGTGCCACGACGTCCGTGACGACGTCCCCGACGACGAGCAGCCCGCGCCCCCCTGCCGCTGTCGTCACGCCGCCGACCGGGCCGACGCGATGCGTGCGGCGAGGCGTACGTTGCCGCGTACCGCCGCCAGATTGGCGCGCAGCGAGGCGCCGTCCGTGTGCCGTACGAGATGGTCGAGCAGGAACGGTGTGACGGCCTGGCCCGTGACCCCGGCCGCCGCGCACGCGCGCAGCGCCTCGTCGAGCACGCGCGCGTGCAGCTGGGGATCGAGCTGCTCGGACTCGGGTACGGGGTTGGCGACGACGAGCGCCGACTCGGGGCCACCGAGCGTGTCCTGGGCGCCGAGTACCGCGGCGACCTGTTCCGGGGTGTCGAGGGTCCAGTCCACGCGATGGCCGGAGTCGGCGAGATAGAAGCCCGGGAAGCGGTCGGTCCGGTAGCCCGCGACGGCCACGCCGAGCGTCTCCAGGCGCTGGAGCGTCGCCGGTACGTCCAGGATCGACTTGACGCCCGCGCACACCACGGCGATCCGGGTCCGGGCGAGCAGGCCCAGGTCCGCGGACTCGTCCTGGGTGGTGGTCCATTCCCGGTGGACCCCGCCCAGACCCCCGGTCGCGAAGACCCGGATCCCGGCGCGTGCCGCCAGGAACGCCGTGGCCGACACCGTCGTCGCCCCGCTCGCGCCGGTCGCGAGCGCGAGCGCCAGATCGCGGTGGCCCAGCTTCCGGATGGCGTCCTCGTGCGCGACCCGTTCCAGCTGCTCCTTGTCGAGCCCGACCCTGGCGCGGCCGTCGAGTACGGCGACGGTCGCCGGAACGGCGCCTTCCTGGCGTACGAGCGACTCGAGTTCCAGGGCCACTTGGAGGTTGCGCGGGCGCGGCAGGCCGTGCGCGATGATCGTCGATTCGAGCGCCACGACGGGCCGCCCCGCCGCGATCGCCTCCCGTACCTCTTCGGATGCCACCAGCATGTGAAGCCTCCTGTCGCCGCGGTCCGCGCGCACCTGCCTACATCCCTGGCGGGCGTGGCCCCTGGGCAAACCCCTGTTGCGTACCGGGCGGCCGGGCAGCAGCCTGAGGCCCATGACGGACACGGACAGCACACACGGCACACACGGCACGCGTTTCGACCACATCGTCCTGTGGGTGAGCGACCCGGTCGCCGCCGCGGAGTTCTACGAGAAGGCGGTCGGCCTGACCCCGCTCCGGGTGCGCGAGTACGCGGACGGCAAGGTGGCCTTTCCTTCAGTACGGCTCAACGACGAGACGATCTTCGATCTGGCGCCGCCGGAGATGGCGGCGCGCATGCAGATGCTCCCGGGCGCCGAGGCGAGCGCGGGCCACCCGGTCAACCACATCTGCATCGCCCTGGACGCCGCGGAGTTCACGGCCCTGCACAGCCGCCTCGGCGACCGCGGCGTTCCGCGCTCCGACCTCAGCGAGGGCCTCTTCGGGGCCCGCGGCCCCGCGGTGCGCGGCTTCTACTTCCGGGACCCGGACGGCAACATCATCGAGGCCCGTACGTACGACGCCGAGGCGTCAGCTCCGTCCGGAGGCTGACGGCGCACCGGCCCGATTCCGCACCGCCGAAAGCAGCGCGACCCCCGCCAGCGGAAGCAGCAACAGCGCCGCCGCCAGGTTCAGCCACCCGTAACTCGCCCGTGCCACCACGATCCCGGCGACGACGCCACCGATGCCCGCCGCGGCGTTCATGGTCAGGTCGGAGAGGCCCTGCGCGGCGGCGCGCGCGGGCTCCGGCACCGAGTCGGTGAGCAGCGCGGACCCGGCGACGAGCCCTGCCGACCAGCCGAGGCCGAGCAGGAAGAGACCGGCGGCGGTCCGGGCGTGGTGCGGGCCCGCGGTGCCCGCGAGCAGCGCCGCGCAGCCCAACAGTCCGACGGACAGGCCGATGACGGCGTACCGCCCGAACCGGTCGGAGAGCCAGCCCATCACCGGCGAGAACGCGTACATGCCCGCGATATGGCCGCTGATGACCAGGCCGATCAGATCGATGCTCGCGCCGTGGTGGCCGAGGTCCACGGGCGTCATCGCCATGATCGAGACCATGACGGTGTGCGACACGGCCACCGTGGCGAGGGCCAGCCGGGCCCGCGGCGAGGCGGCGACGGCCGCGGCCCCGGCGCGCAGCGACCGACCCTGGGGCGACTCGTCCTCGTCGGCCCGCAGTGCCCGGGCGGTCAGCAGCGGATCGGGCCGCAGGAGTACGGCGACGAGGACCGCCGAGACCAGGAACACCCCGGCCGCCCACAGGAACGGCCCCGAGGCCTCGGGCAGCCCGAGCCCGGTGACGCTGCGTCCCGCGGGCGCCGCGATATTGGGTCCGAGGACCGCGCCGATGGTGGTGGCCCAGACCACGTTGGAGATGGCCCGGGCGCGCCGCTGCGGCTCGGCGAGGTCCGCGGCCGCGAACCGGGCCTGCAGATTCGCGGACGAGGCGGCACCGAACCCGGCCATGCCGACGAGCAGCAGCGGGAAGTTCCCGACGGCGGCGGCGAGCACGGCGACGCCCGCTCCGGCCGCGCCGATGAGATAGGCGAGGACCAGCCCGGCCCTGCGGCCGCGCCGGGTCATCAGGGCGGCCAGCGGCATCGACAGGAGCGCGGTACCGGTCACGGTCGCGGTGGGCGCGAGCCCGGAGAGCGCCTCGGTACCGCTGACCTGCTTGCCGAGCACGGCGGCGAGCGCGATGCCGGTCGCGACGCCGAGGCCGCCGAGTATCTGGCTCGCGATCAGTACGGCGGAGATACGGCGGCGCAGCGCGGGCAGTTGCCCGGGGTCGGGCAGCCCGGCGGCGTCGGCGGAGCCGGTGGATATGCGGGAGCGGTCGGTGGCGGTCACCGGCGCAGTGTGCCAGCCGCGCGCCGTACTTGAACATGGGATATCGGGGCGCGTACGTGACGGGGCGGCGCGGTCAGAACAACGGCTCCGGCAGCACCCCCTCGAGCGCGAGCAGCTTCCGCTTGGTCTCCAGGCCGCCGCCGAACCCGCCGATGCCGCCGTCGCTCTCGACCACGCGGTGGCACGGCACCACGATCGGCAGCGGGTTCGCCCCCATCGCCAGGCCCACCGCCTGCGCCGCGTCCGGCTGGCCGACCCGCCGCGCGAGGTCGCCGTACCCGACGACCGTGCCGTAGGGCACATCGGCGTACAGGGCCCGCAGCACCTCGCGGTGGAACCCGGTGACCAGGGTCCAGTCGAGGTCCAGCGTGAAGTCCCGCAGCTCGCCCGCGAAGTAGGCGGCGAGCAGGCGTATCGGCTCGGCGAGCCGGGGCGACGCGGGCGCCTCGGACACCTCGCCGCCGAACCGGGACGCGAGGTGGTCGACGACCTTGTCCCGCACGGCGGCGTCGGCGTGGAACGCGACCTTCACCAGGCCGCTCGGGGTGGCGGCGAGCAGCAGCGGGCCGATGTCGCTGCCGACGACGGTCCACTCGACAGCCGGGCCGGAGTGTTGCGGATCACGGTTGGTGTTCACGCCGACCACGGTACGGCCGGGCACTGACAACAGCGCCCGGCCGCGGATTCCGTACGGTCTGCGGCTCAGTTGCGCAGCGCGCTGCGGACGACGTCGGGCCGGTTGGTGATGATGCCGTCGACGCCGAAGTCGGCGGCGCGGCGGGCGGAATGGGCGGTGTCGATGGTCCAGGTGAAGATCTCAAGGGGCTTGCCGTGCGGGCCGGTCTCCGCGTGGATCGCGTCGACGTAGTCCTCGGAGATCGTGGTGTGCCGCGAGTTGATCTGATCGGCGAACTTCGCGAACTCGGGCAGCTCGGCGGCGGCCGGGGTGCCGAGGAAGCCGGTCTTGATGTCCGGGCGCCGCGCGTGCACGGACTTCACGCTGTCCGCGCTGAAGCTCTGGATGACCAGCTTGCTGCGGACGTGGTGCTGGTCGAGCCAGCCGGTGTGGTTGAGCACCCGGAGGGTGTCCTTCTCGATGCCCGGGTAGAGCTCCGGCTTCTTGATCTCCAGGACGAGCTTCTGGTGGTTGTGCGAGACCCGGTTCATGTACTGCGTCAGGGTCGGCACGCGCGCGCCCGCGTACTTGGCGTCGAACCAGCTGCCCGCGTCCAGCTTCGCGATCTCGGCGGCCGTGAAGTCCGCCACATTCCAGGGTGCCCGGTCGGGGAAGACCTCCTCGACGTTCGTGGTCCGCGCCAGCGTCGGGTCGTGCATGATGACGAGCTCGCCGTCCTTGGTGCGCTGGACGTCGTTCTCGACCCAGCGGAACCCCATGTCCCGGGCCTTGTCGATGGCTTCGAGGGTGTTCTCGGGCGCGTAGGCGGAGGCACCGCGGTGCGCCACGACGAGTGGTCTGTCGGTCTCGGTGTCCTGTGCGGCGGCTGGAGCGGCGGCGGAGAGAAGGAGTGTGCCAACACCCGCGAGAGCGGCGGCGGTTGCTGCGGCGGGACGTGCGTACACGTGAACTCCTCTGATCGGCGGATCGGCGGATCACAGACCCGATCGAGGGTGACAGTCACATGCCAACGAGAGACAGGCGCAGGATGGCCACAGGCTGAACGGAGTTGACCCGGTATCTTCGCATGCCGTTCACTACCGGGATTCTTTGCCGAAAAATCGCTCGTACGTTCCTCAGGGGTCCATAATCTCTGCTCAACCGCGTCCGTCCGCGGCGGGCGCAGCACGGGGGCTCCGCGAACATTTGCTGATCGATACGGTGGAGGGCTGCCGGGCATGCAGGGCACGGTCGACGGATTCAGCTACGGGCTCGTGACGCCCGTGGTGGCGTACCTCATGGCCTGCCTGGGGGGCGCGCTCGGACTGCGCTGCACGGCCCGCGCCCTGCTCGTGGCGGACTCCTGGCGGCCCGCCTGGCTCGCGCTCGGCTCGGCCGCGATCGGATCCGGAATCTGGACCATGCACTTCATCGCCATGATGGGCTTCACCGTGGCGGAGACCCCGGTCCACTACGACGTCCCGACCACCTTCGCCAGCCTGGGCGTCGCGATCCTCATGGTCGGCATCGGCATCTTCATCGTGGGCTACCGCGGCGCCACCGTCATGGCCCTGTTCACCGGGGGCACCATCACCGGTCTGGGGGTCGCTTCCATGCACTATCTGGGAATGGCCGGAATGCGTCTTCACGGGACGCTTCAGTACGACACATTCACTGTGTCCGTCTCCGTGGTGATTGCGATGGCGGCCGCGACGGTCGCGCTGTGGGCCGCCGTCCAGGTCCGGGGAATCATGTGGAGCCTGGGCGCCGCCCTCGTCATGGGGCTCGCCGTGAGCGGCATGCACTACATGGGGATGGCCGCCCTCAGCGTGGAGCTGCACCACACGAGCAGCATGCCGCCGGGGGAGTCGCCCGCCGAACTGCTCGCGCCCATGCTGATCGGTCCGCTCACCTTCCTGCTGCTCGCCGGGGTGGTGGTGATGTTCGACCCGCTGATGCTCGCGGCCCGCCGGGGCGGGCGGCGCCCCGCGGAGGGGCCCGTACGGGACCGGTCCGTCGCCGTGGGCGGCGGTCCGGGAAACCGCGCGCAGCGCTGAGCCACGGCGGCCGCGGGGCCCGCCGGCAGGTGGTGCGGGACGGATCCGGGCCCGGTTGTCAGTGGGGAGTCGTACGGTGGTTCCATGCGGCCCGATACCAAGATCCAACGCTCGGTGGCGCCCTTCGAGGTCGTCAGCCCCTACCAGCCAAGCGGTGACCAGCCGACGGCCATCGCCGACCTGGACCGACGCATCCGCGCAGGTGAGAAGGATGTCGTCCTGCTCGGCGCGACCGGAACCGGAAAGTCCGCCACCACCGCGTGGATGATCGAGAAGCTGCAGCGCCCCACCCTCGTGATGGCGCCCAACAAGACCCTGGCCGCCCAGCTGGCCAACGAATTCCGCGAGCTCCTGCCGAACAACGCGGTCGAGTACTTCGTCTCGTACTACGACTACTACCAGCCCGAGGCGTACGTCCCGCAGTCGGACACCTACATCGAGAAGGACTCCTCGATCAACGAGGAGGTGGAGCGGCTGCGCCACTCCGCGACCAACTCCCTGCTCACCCGCAGGGACGTCGTGGTGGTCGCCTCCGTCTCCTGCATCTACGGCCTCGGCACTCCGCAGGAGTACGTGGACCGGATGGTCAACCTCAAGGTCGGCGACGAGATCGACCGCGACCAGCTTCTGCGCCGCTTCGTCGACATCCAGTACACACGCAACGACATGGCGTTCACCCGCGGCACCTTCCGCGTCCGCGGCGACACCATCGAGATCTTCCCGGTCTACGAGGAACTCGCGGTCCGCATCGAGATGTTCGGCGACGAGATCGAGGCGCTCTCCACCCTGCACCCGCTCACCGGCGAGGTCATCAGCGACGACCAGCAGGTGTACGTCTTCCCGGCCACGCACTACGTCGCGGGCCCGGAGCGCATGGAGAAGGCGATCATCGGCATCGAGAAGGAGCTCGAGGAGCGCCTCGCCGAGCTGGAGAAGCAGGGCAAGATGCTCGAGGCCCAGCGCCTGCGCATGCGCACGACGTACGACATCGAGATGCTCCGCCAGATCGGCAGCTGCTCCGGCGTCGAGAACTACTCGATGCACTTCGACGGCCGCAGCCCCGGCACCCCGCCGCACACCCTGCTCGACTACTTCCCGGACGACTTCCTGCTCGTCCTCGACGAGTCGCACGTCACGGTGCCCCAGATCGGCGCCATGTACGAAGGCGACGCCTCCCGCAAGCGCACCCTCGTCGATCACGGCTTCCGGCTGCCCTCCGCGCTCGACAACCGCCCACTGAAGTGGGAGGAGTTCCTGGAGCGCACCGACCAGACCGTCTATCTGTCGGCCACCCCGGGCCCGTACGAACTCTCCCGCGGCGACGGGTACGTGGAGCAGATCATCCGCCCCACCGGCCTGGTCGACCCCGAGGTCGTGGTCAAGCCCACCGAGGGGCAGATCGACGACCTGGTGCACGAGATCCGCACCCGCACCGAGAAGGACGAGCGCGTCCTGGTCACGACGCTCACCAAGAAGATGGCCGAGGACCTCACGGACTACTTCCTCGAACTCGGCATCCAGGTCCGCTACTTGCACAGCGACGTCGACACGCTGCGCCGCGTCGAGCTCCTGCGCGAGCTGCGGTCCGGCGAGTTCGACGTCCTGGTCGGCATCAACCTGCTGCGCGAGGGCCTCGACCTGCCCGAGGTCTCCCTGGTGGCGATCCTCGACGCCGACAAGGAGGGCTTCCTGCGCTCCGGGACCTCCCTGATCCAGACCATCGGCCGCGCGGCGCGCAACGTCTCCGGCCAGGTCCATATGTACGCGGACAAGATCACCCCGGCGATGGAGAAGGCCATCGAGGAGACCAACCGCCGCCGGGCCAAGCAGATCGCGTACAACAAGGAGAACGGCATCGACCCGCAGCCGCTCCGCAAGAAGATCAACGACATCGTGGCCACCATCGCGCGCGAAGAGGTCGACACCGAACAGCTCCTCGGCACCGGATACCGCCAGGCCAAGGAGCCGAAGGCCGCCAAGGCCCCGGTCCCGGCACTGGGCTCGGAGAAGGCCAAGCCCGGCAAGGCCGCCAAGGCCGGTAAGGGCGCCAAGGCCGAAGCGGCGAAGCCGACCGACCGGCCCGCGGCCGAACTGGCCGAGCAGATCGAGGAGATGACCGAGCGGATGCGCGCCGCCGCCGCCGACCTCCAGTTCGAGATCGCCGCCCGGCTGCGCGACGAGGTGTCGGAGATGAAGAAGGAACTCCGGCAGATGAAGGAGGCGGGCATCGCCTGAGCGCCGATACGCGGAACCGAGCGCCGACACGCGGGCAGTGTTGCAAGAACGCCACAAATGGCGACCGGTGCGCGGCGGCGCCGTCGCCACTGCGTAGGGTTTCTGAACAACCGCCCGCGGGCGGAAGATTGAGCATGGTTCGAGAGGGGACAGCGCGTGTCGGTCAACATGACCAAGGGGCAGGCCATCAGCCTGCAGAAGAACGACGGGGGCACCCTGACCGCGGTGCGCATGGGTCTCGGCTGGCAGGCGGCGAAGCGCCGCGGCCTGTTCGGCTCACGGACGAAGGAGATCGACCTCGACGCCTCGGCCGTGCTCTTCGCGGACAAGCAGCCGGTGGACGTGGTGTTCTTCCGGCACCTCGTCAGCGATGACGGCTCGGTGCGGCACACCGGCGACAACCTCGTCGGCGGCGTGGGCCAGGGCGGTGACGACGAGGCGATCCTCGTCGACCTCCAGCGCGTCCCGGTCCACATCGACCAGATCGTCTTCACGGTGAACTCCTTCACCGGGCAGACCTTCGAAGAGGTGCAGAACGCCTTCTGCCGCCTCGTCGACGAGACCAACGGCGAGGAGCTGGCCCGCTACACCCTCGACGGCGGCGGTCAGTACACCGCCCAGATCATGGCGAAGGTGCACCGCGCCGGCTCCGGCTGGTCGATGACGGCCCTGGGCACCGCGGCCAACGGCCGTACCTTCCAGGACCTGATGCCGTCGATCCTGCCGCAGCTGTAGGTCCTGACGACAGGACCTGGGGACGGCACCCGCAGATCCACGGCCCCGGACCCGTACCCGGGCCACCGGCCACAGCACCGAGAGCACAGCGACACAGCGACAGGGGGACAAGGCGCGATGAAGGCCGAGCTGGTCCGGGGGCAGAACCATCTGCTGCCCCAGACCCGTCTGGAAATCCGGGTATCGGCCGGACAACCGGTGGTGGCGGGCGCCACGCTCAGCGACGACCAGGGCAAGGTGCGCGGCACCGATTGGGTCGCCCACCCGGGCGCGCACCGGCTGCCCGGACTCGAGGTCTCCCGGCAGGCGGCCGCCGACCACCGCCTCGCCGTCGACCTGGACGCCCTTCCCGAGAGCGTGGACCGGGTCAATGTGCTCCTCGCACTGCCCGTCGGCGTCGGCGGACCCGCCCAATTCGGCGCCGTGGCAGCGCCGTTCGTCGCCGTGACCGGTCTCGACGGCACCGAGGTCGCCAGCTACACGATCACCGATCTGGACACCGAGTCCGCGGTCGTCGCCGTCGAGCTCTACCGCAGGCGCGGCGACTGGAAGGTCCGCGCGGTCGGCCAGGGGTACGCCGGCGGCCTCGCCGACATGCTCAGCGACCAGGGCCTGCCCGGGGCCCGCGAGATCGCCACGGACATCCTCGACGCGGTCGCCGACGGCATGGCCCGCGCCGTCTCCGTACCACCGCCGCCCGCGCCGCGTACGGCCGAGGGGGATCGGGTGCGGCAGCCTGCGCCGGTCTCTGGGGCCGGAGCCGGGGCCGGGTCTGGTTCTGAGTCCGGGTCCGCTTCCGCTTCCGCTTCCGGCACGGAGGCTGGTGCGGCTGCGGAGGCGGGCGTGGAGCCTGCGGGCGCTGGTACGTCGGGGTCCGGCGCTGCGGTCAACGGCGCCTCGGGGACGGAAACGTCGGGCACGGGAACCCCGGACAGCACGGGAGCCCCGAGCACCGGCCCCATCAACTACACCCACCCCGCCCGCACACCCGCCGCGCCCCCGAAGCCCCCGACCACGGAGCCCGCCCACACGGCAGGGTCCACCGGCGCCACCGACCCCACAACACCCCCGACCCCGGTAGCCGGAGACGCCACCGGCTGGTCCATGGAAGAGCGGCTGTACAACCAGGTCTGGGGGATGTTCGAGGACCTGGCGCGCAGCACCGCCGCGTACCGCAGCGCCGTCGACTTCGCCGAGTCCCGCCTCGACCAGGAGCTCGACAAGGTCCTCGCCGACCCGGAGGCCCGCACCGGCGGCCACGGAGAGGCGGCCCGCGAGGCCGCCCGCGCCAAGCACACCGAGCTGACCGACCGGGCCAGGGCGGCACTCGACCGCGACCTCGCCCAGCTCACCGCGGAGGCCGAGGTCGTCGAACCGGCCCTGCCGCCGTCCTTCGCCGCCTGGGACAACCCGGTCTGGCATGCGTACCGCGTACCGATGGACACCCCGATGGCGCTGCGCCTCGGCGATCTGCATCTGCCGGAGTCCACCGAGCTGCGGATCCCGATGCTGGTCAGGCTGCCCCTGGAGCGCGGCCTGTGGATCGACAGCGGTCGCACGGCCTCCTCGGCCACCGCCTCGCTCGCCGACGGCGACGAACTGCGCCGCCTGGCCATGGACAACGCGGTGGCCCACGCCGCCCGCCTGCTCGCCGTCCACCCGCCCGGCGACTTCTCGGTGCACGTCATCGACCCCGCGGGCGCGGCCGCCTCCGCGCTCGCCCCGCTCGTCGACGCCGGGGTTCTCGCTGGGGAACCCGCCGCCGGCGCCGCGGGCGTCTCCGAGGTGCTCGCCCAACTCACCCGCCGGGTCGACCTCGTACAGATGGCGGTCCGTGGCGGAGCGCCGGACTCCCTGCCGTCGGACGTGGACACCGCCGAACAGCTCCTGATCGTCAACGACTTCCCGCACGGCTTCGACGACCGCGCGGTCACCCAGCTCCGCTACCTCGCGGACGAGGGCCCCTCCGTCGGCGTACACCTGATGATGGTCGCGGACCGCGAGGACGCCGCCGAGTTCGGCCCGGTGCTCGACCCACTGTGGCGCTCCCTGCTGCGGCTGACCCCGGTTCCGGACAGCCACCTGGCCGACCCGTGGGTGGGCCATGCCTGGACGTACGAGCCCGCGCTCACCCCGCCCGGCAGTGACGTACTGCACCAGGTCCTGGAGCGGGTCGCCGACGCCCGCCGCTCCTGGGGCCGCTGACCTGCCCTTTCGTCCACAGCAAGCTCTCCCCTTTGCCTTGGCTTTGCGAAACGCTTTACCTTCTCTTGGTGTTTCGGGTACTGTTCATCCAGCGGAGGGGAGTACTCCTGACTGCGGCGTTCCCGTCAATACGGATCAGGCATGGCCGGATCCCGGGGCGTCGGCCCGCGAGCGGCAAGCTCCTGGGTGGAGGAGACCTCCGGCAGCGACGACGCTGGACAACGTGCCGTTACGTACTGCCGGAGGCGCAGTGGATGTTTCCCTGACCCTGTGGGTCCTTACGATCGTGGGCTTGTGTGCCCTGATCGCCGCCGACTTCTTCATCGGGCGCAAGCCCCATGACGTATCCATCAAGGAAGCCGGGATCTGGACCGTCGTCTGGATCGTCCTGGCGGCCCTCTTCGGGCTCGGACTCTTCTTCTTCGGGGGCGGGCAGCCCGCCGGAGAGTTCTTCGCGGGCTTCATCACCGAGAAGTCGCTGAGCGTCGACAACCTCTTCGTCTTCGTCCTGATCATGGGCAAGTTCGCGGTGCCCTCGAAGTACCAGCAGCGGGTGCTCCGGATCGGCGTGCTGATCGCCCTCGTCCTGCGCGCGATCTTCATCGCCGCCGGTGCCGCGATCATCGCGAGCTTCTCGTGGGTCTTCTACCTCTTCGGCGCGTTCCTGATCTGGACCGCCTGGAAGCTGATCCAGGAGGCCAGGGCCGAGGAGCACGACGAGGAGTACGAGGAGAACAAGCTGCTCAAGGCGGCCGAGAAGCGCTTCGGCGTCGCCGACCGCTACCACGGCACCAAGCTGTGGATTCAGCAGAACGGCAAGAAGGTCATGACGCCGATGCTGGTCGTCATGCTGGCGATCGGCACCACCGACGTCCTCTTCGCCCTCGACTCCATCCCGGCGATCTTCGGCCTCACGCAGGACCCGTACATCGTCTTCACCGCCAACGCCTTTGCCCTGATGGGTCTGCGGCAGCTGTACTTCCTCATCGGCGGACTGCTCAAGAAGCTGGTCCACCTCAGCTACGGCCTGTCGATCATCCTGGGCTTCATCGGCGTCAAGCTGGTCCTGCACGCGCTGCACGAGAGCGGCGTGCACGTCCCGGAGATCTCGATCCCGTTCTCGCTCGCCGTGATCTGCACGGTCCTCGTCGTCACGACGATCACGAGCCTGATCGCCTCCAAGAAGCAGGCGCAGGAGCAGCCGTCCCTGGAGCAGCCTGCCAAGGAGCAGCCCTCCAAGGATCAGGTCGAGGAGCACGTCGAGAACTGACGCGTCCCGTACGACAGCCCGCCCGCACCCCGGTGCAGGCGGGCTGTTCGGCGTTATGCGACCACCGGCTCCGCCGCCCCCGCCCTCGCCTCCCGGGTTTCCGGCAGCAGCGCGAAGCAGCCCAGGCTCAGCAGGGCGAGGGCCGTCAGATAGGCGGCGACGCCCCACGGCGGGCCGTCGCCGCGTCCGGCCACGGCGGTCGCCACCATCGGGGTGAGCGCGCCGCCGAGCACCCCGCCCAGGTTGTAGCCGACGGCCGCTCCCGTGCAGCGCAGCCGGGGCTCGTACAGCTCGGGCAGATACACGGCGACGACGGCGAACGACGCGATGAACGCGAGCAGCGCAAGGAGGATCCCGGTGAACATGAGCAGCGGCCGCGCGGTGTGCAGGAGCGCAACCATCGGGAACATCCACAGCCCCGCGGCCCCGACGCTGAGCAGGCATACGGGCTTCCGGCCGTAGCGGTCGCCGAACACGGCCGCGAACGGGATGAGCACGCCCTTGATGGCGACGGCCGCCATGATGCAGGTCAGCATGGTGGTACGGCTCACCCCGAGCCGTTCTGTCGCATACGCGAGCGACCAGGTGGAGACCGTGTAGAAGATCGCGTAGCCCGCGGCCATCGCACCGGCGGTGAGCAGCACAAGGCGCCAGTGCCCCCGGGCGACCTCGACCAGCGGCACGCGCGCGTGCTCCCGTACTTCCAGGAAGTGCGGCGTCTCGGTGAGCGAGTGCCGTAGCCACAGGCCGACGACGGCGAGCGCGCCCGCGGCCCAGAACGGCACCCGCCAGCCCCACGAGGCGAACTGGGCATCCGTGAGCCCCGCTGACAGGGCAAGCATGGTGCCGTTGGCCAGGAGAAAGCCGATCGACGGTCCGACCTGCGGGATGCTCGTCCACAGCACGCGCCGGTCGGCGGGCGCGTGCTCCGCGGTGATCAGCACGGCTCCGCCCCACTCGCCGCCGAGCCCGATGCCCTGCAGAAAGCGCAGCACGAGCAGCAGCAAGGGCGCGTAGAGGCCGATCGTGCCGTACGTAGGTACGCAGCCGACGGCGACGGTGGCACCGCCGGTCAGCAGGAGCGACAACAGAAGTACGGGCCGCCGCCCGCGCCGGTCCCCGAGGTGGCCGAAGAGCACAGAGCCGAGCGGCCGGGCCACGAACCCGACGCCGAACGTCGCGAAGGCGGCGAGCGTCCCGGCCATCGGCGAGAACGTGGGGAAGAACAGCGGCCCGAGCACCAGGGCGGCCGCGGTGCCGTAGACGAAGAAGTCGTAGAACTCGATGGCGGTGCCCGCGAGCGAGGCGGCCGCGAGCCGGACCATGGAGAGGGTCCGGGGCGGGGCCACGACGGGGCCTTCGTTGGGGGTGTCGTGGGCGCCGGGGGAGGCGCCCGAGGAGAACGGTGCAGCGTGCATGCCGCAACAACTACCCACGGTCACTGAGAGTCACGGGGGCGTGCGGCTGCACAGGCCGGAACCGGGGCGCCGCCCCGCGGACGGCAAGAGCGGCGGCCCCGGAGCCTGTGCCCCGGGGCCGCCGCACTCGGTCGCTACAGAAGAAGAGCCGTCACCAGCCGCGCTCGCGCCACTTCGGCAGTTGCGGGCGCTCGGCGCCGAGCGTCGTGTCCTTGCCGTGCCCCGGGTACACCCAGGTCTCGTCGGGCAGCGGCTCGAAGAGCTTGGTCTCGACGTCCCGGATGAGGCTGGCGAAGGCCTCGGGGTCGTTGTGGGTGTTGCCCACGCCGCCGGGGAACAGGCAGTCACCGGTGAAGACGTGCGCGTGGCCGTGCGGGTCGTCGTAGATCAGCGCGATCGAGCCCGGGGTGTGGCCCACCAGATGGCGCGCGGTGAGCTCGACCCGGCCCACGGTGATCGTGTCACCGTCGTCGACGAGCACATCCGTCGCCACCGGGATGCCCTCGGCGTCGTACCGACCCGCGTAGGTGCGCGCGCCGGTGGCCTTGACGACGTCCGCGAGGGACTGCCAGTGGTCGCCGTGCTGATGCGTGGTGACCACGGACTTGAGGCCGTCGCGCCCGATCAGGCTCAGCAGGGTGTCGGTGTCGTTGGCCGCGTCGATCAGGAGCTGCTCGCCGGTGGCCCGGCAGCGCAGCAGATACGCGTTGTTGTCCATGGGGCCGACGGCGACCTTGGAGATCATCAGGTCCGCGAGCTCGTGCACTTCCGCGGGACCGCCGACTGTCACCTTGCCCGTGTACGTCATGGGTTCAGCCTACAGAGCGGGCAGTTCGGGCAGCGGGCCGCCGTCACACTTCAGGCCCGCCCCGTCCTTACGACGGCCCGCGAGCCAGCCGAGCAGTGCGGGTGCGGGGCCGGTGACGGAAACCGGCTCTCCTTCAGTACGGCCGGTCTGCCACTGCCCGCCGTCGGACGACGTGAGGCGGACCGGCGGCACCGCCGCGTTGCCCGCGAAGCGGTCCGCGAGGAACGCGATCTCGCGCCGCACGAACTCGTCCGGCAGGTCCTCGAGCTCGTAACCGATGCCGAGGTCGACGTGGTGCAGCTCGACCTCGATCAGGCGCCGGAACGGCACCCGCGACGCCTTGTCCGTGACGCCGTTGCGCAGCTCCACCGTGCGGGACCAGTCGGCGTCCCGCTCGGCCTCCTTCTGGAAGTGCTCGCCGGTCTCGCGGACATCGGCGAGCTGCTCGGCGAGCGGCCGCGGGGCGTCCCGCTCGATGTCGCCGTCCCGCGCCTCGGCGCTGACGTACATCGGGCGCCCGGCAAGAACATTGACGAGTGCGTCCGCATTGCGGGCGATATGGGCCAGGACGTGGCCGCGGCTCCAGCCGGGCAGCCGTGACGGCTCCCCGACAGCGGCGTTGTCCAGTTCGGCGACCGCGGTGAGCAGCCGCTCGGTCGCTTCACGTACTGAGACCAGGTCGCGCACATGATCGTTCATGGGTCGACCCTAGCCCCCTGACGGGCCCCCGCCACTCATTCGGGTGAAGGTGTAGAACCACCCTCCGGAATCGAATGTCCGTGCTATAGGCTCGGACGAGGCATCCTTGGTAGTTGGAATGCGAAGCACCTTCGAGCAGTTTCCACGTAGTAAGCCCAAGCAGTTGCAGACCTTCGCTGTGGCGGCCCCACGTCTTCGGGACGGGGCCCCGCCCCGCTTCTCTAGTTGAAAGGTGCGGACCGGCGTGGCCGACCGTCTCATCGTCCGTGGCGCGCGCGAGCACAACCTCAAGAACGTCTCGCTCGACCTCCCGCGTGACTCGCTCATCGTCTTCACCGGCCTGTCCGGCTCCGGCAAGTCGTCCCTCGCGTTCGACACGATCTTCGCCGAGGGCCAGCGGCGGTACGTGGAGTCCCTCTCCTCGTACGCCCGCCAGTTCCTCGGCCAGATGGACAAGCCGGACGTCGACTTCATCGAGGGCCTCTCGCCGGCGGTCTCCATCGACCAGAAGTCGACCTCCCGCAACCCGCGCTCCACGGTCGGCACCATCACCGAGGTCTACGACTACCTGAGGCTGCTCTTCGCGCGCATCGGCAAGCCGCACTGCCCGGAGTGCGGCCGCCCCATCGCCCGCCAGTCGCCGCAGGCCATCGTCGACAAGGTCCTCGAACTCCCCGAGGGCAGCCGCTTCCAGGTGCTCTCGCCGCTGGTGCGCGAGCGCAAGGGCGAGTTCGTCGACCTCTTCAACGACCTTCAGACCAAGGGCTACAGCCGCGCGCGCGTGGACGGCGCCACCATCCAGCTCTCGGACCCGCCCAAGCTCAAGAAGCAGGAGAAGCACACCATCGAGGTGGTCGTCGACCGCCTCACCGTGAAGGACAGCGCCAAGCGCCGCCTCACCGACTCCGTGGAGACCGCGCTCGGGCTCTCCGGCGGCATGGTCGTCCTTGACTTCGTCGACCTCCCGGAGGACGACCCGGAGCGCGAGCGCATGTACTCCGAGCACCTCTACTGTGCGTACGACGACCTCTCCTTCGAAGAGCTCGAGCCCCGCTCCTTCTCCTTCAACTCGCCCTTCGGCGCCTGCCCCGACTGCACCGGCATCGGCACCCGCATGGAGGTCGACCCCGAGCTGATCGTCCCGGACGAAGAGCGGACGCTCGACGCGGGCGCCATCCACCCTTGGTCGCACGGCCACACCAAGGACTACTTCGGCCGCCTCGTCGGCGCCCTCGCCGACGCGCTCGGCTTCCGTACCGACATCCCCTGGGCGGGTCTGCCGCAGCGCGCCAAGAAGGCACTGCTGCACGGCCACAAGACCCAGATCGAGGTCCGCTACCGGAACCGGTACGGCCGCGAGCGGGTCTACACCACGCCCTTCGAAGGCGCCGTTCCGTTCGTCAAGCGCCGCCACTCCGAGGCGGAGAGCGACGCCAGCCGGGAGCGCTTCGAGGGCTATATGCGCGAGGTGCCCTGCCCCACCTGTGAGGGCACCCGGCTCAAGCCGATCGTGCTCGCGGTCACCGTGATGGGGAAGTCCATCGCCGAGGTCTCCGCCATGTCGATCGCCGACTGCGCCGAGTTCCTCGCCGAGCTGAAGCTGGGCGCCCGCGACAAGAAGATCGCCGAGCGCGTCCTCAAGGAGGTCAACGAACGCCTCCGCTTCCTGGTCGACGTCGGCCTCGACTACCTCTCCCTGAACCGCGCCGCCGGCACCCTCTCCGGCGGCGAGGCCCAGCGCATCCGGCTCGCCACCCAGATCGGCTCCGGACTCGTCGGCGTGCTCTACGTCCTCGACGAGCCGTCCATCGGCCTCCACCAGCGCGACAACCACCGCCTGATCGAAACCCTGGTCCGCCTGCGGGACATGGGCAACACCCTCATCGTCGTCGAGCACGACGAGGACACCATCAAGGTCGCCGACTGGGTCGTGGACATCGGCCCCGGCGCCGGTGAGCACGGCGGCAAGGTCGTCCACAGTGGTCCGTTGAAGGGTCTCCTCGCGAACGAGGAGTCGATGACCGGGCACTACCTCGCGGGCAAGAAGTCCATTCCGGTCCCCGACATCCGGCGCCCCGTCGACCCCGCCCGCCGCCTCACCGTGCACGGCGCCCGGGAGAACAACCTCCAGGACATCGACGTCAGCTTCCCGCTCGGCGTCTTCACCGCCGTCACCGGCGTCTCCGGCTCCGGCAAGTCGACGCTGGTCAACGACATCCTCTACACCCACCTCGCCCGCGAGCTGAACGCCGCGCGCAACGTCCCCGGGCGGCACACGCGCGTGGACGGTGACGACCTCGTCGACAAGGTCGTGCACGTCGACCAGTCGCCCATCGGCCGTACGCCCCGCTCCAACCCGGCGACGTACACCGGGGTCTTCGACCACGTCCGCAAGCTCTTCGCCGAGACCACCGAGGCCAAGGTCCGCGGCTACCTGCCCGGACGCTTCTCGTTCAACGTCAAGGGCGGCCGCTGCGAGAACTGCTCCGGCGACGGCACCATCAAGATCGAGATGAACTTCCTGCCGGATGTATACGTCCCGTGCGAGGTCTGCCACGGCGCGCGGTACAACCGCGAGACCCTGGAGGTGCACTACAAGGGCAAGTCCATCGCCGAGGTCCTGGACATGCCCATCGACGAGGCGCTCTCCTTCTTCGAAGCGGTGCCGACCATCTCCCGCCACCTCAGGACGCTCAACGAAGTGGGCCTGGGCTACGTCAGGTTGGGCCAGCCCGCGCCCACGCTCTCCGGCGGCGAGGCGCAGCGCGTCAAGCTCGCCAGCGAGCTCCAGAAGCGCTCCACCGGGCGTACGGTCTACGTCCTCGACGAGCCCACCACCGGCCTGCACTTCGACGACATCAACAAGCTGATCAACGTCCTGTCCGGCCTGGTCGACAAGGGCAACACGGTCATCGTCATCGAGCACAACCTCGACGTGATCAAGACCGCGGACTGGCTCGTCGACATGGGCCCCGAGGGCGGCAGCGGCGGCGGCCTCGTCATCGCCGAGGGCACCCCCGAGCAGGTCGCCGGCGTCCCGACCAGCCACACCGGGAAGTTCCTGCGCGACACCCTCGCGGCGGACCGGATCAGCGACGCGTCATCCACGGCGTCGCCGACGGCGCGGAAGAAGACCCCCGCGAAGAAGACCACCGCGGCGAAGTCCCCGGCGAAGAAGGCAGCCGTGCAAAAGGCTCCCGAGAAGGCCCCCGCGAAGAAGGCGGCCCGCTCCCGGAAGGCGTGACGCGCCCGCTCCCGGAAGGGCGTGACGAGGTTGGGAGGGCGGGACGGCACCCTGCGTGAGCAGGCCCACCCCCGCCCTCCTACCTTGTACCCCATGTACAACTTAGGGCGGTACGCCAGGAGAACGGCCGACAGCGTCGCGGCATTCGCCAAGCACCCCCTGAAGGACCGCCCCAACGAGACGTACCTCATCCGACGCTGGCCCGACCTCACCGCCACCTGCGTCGCCACCCTCTTCTTCTGGCTCTCCCTGACCCCGTCGCTCGTGCCCCGGCCCTGGCTCCTGCAGGGCGTGATCGGCGGGATCACCGCCGCGATCGGCTACGCCGTGGGCTCCCTGCTGAGCAGCCTCTTCCGTGCCCTGGTGCGTCGGCGCCCCAGCGAGAAGGCGCGCGTGAGGTGCTGGCAGGTCTACTGGGTGCTCAGCCCCGTCATGGCCGTCTGGCTGATCTCCGAAAGCGCCCAGATGCAGCGGCAGTTGCGCGCCCTTCAGAGCCTGCCGCCCTCGGTCACCTGGCACACCCCGATGATCGCGCTGATCGCCGTGGCCCTCTGGCTGCTCATTCTCAGCCTCGCCCGCTCCGTCCGGCTCGGCTCACGCAAACTCATCCACGTCCTGGGCCGGATACTGCCGCGCCCCGTCGCCGTCGGGCTCGGACTGCTGCTCAGCGCGATGGCGGTCACCGTCGGAGTGCGCGACGTCGTCTTCGACCGGGGCATCATCGACGTCGCCGACAGCATCGCCAAGGCCACCAACTTCGGCACCACCGACGGCATCACCCGCCCCCGCTCCCGCTATGTCTCCGGCAGCCCCGACTCCCTGATCCGCTGGGACGACCTCGGCCTGCAAGGACGTAACTTCGCCGGATCGGCGCCCAGCGCGAAGCAGATCGCTGCCTATACGGGCGAGCCCGCGAAAGAACCGGTCCGCGTCTACATCAGCTCCTCCGCACCCGCGGCCTTCAGCGAAATGGACCCCTTCAAGGCACAGGCCCGGCTCGCCGTACGCGAGTTGAAGCGGACCGGCGCCTTCGACCGCAAGGTCCTCACCGTCGCGGGCACCACCGGCTCCGGCTGGGTCGACGCCAACGTCACCGAATCCCTTGAGTACATGTACGGCGGTGACACCGCGATCGTCGCCGTGCAGTACTCGTATCTGCCCAGCTGGGTCTCGTTCCTCGTCGACAAGGAGAAGGCCGGTCAGGCCACCCGGGCCCTCGTCGAGGCCGTACGCAAGGAGATCGACGCGCGGCCCGCCGACCGCCGCCCCCAGTTCGCCGTCACCGGCGAGAGCCTCGGGGCCTACGCCATCGAGGACACCTTCGGCAGCGTCGACCGGCTCCTCGCCGACACGGACGCGGCCCTGCTCCTCGGCGTGCCCCACTTCTCGCCGATCTCCCAGGAACTCCGCGCCCGCCGCGACGAGGGCAGCCCGGTGTGGCGTCCGGTCTTCGAGAACGGCCGGAACATCCGGTTCGCCCAGTTCCCGGAGGTGGATCTGAAGCGGTCGTCCGCGCGGTGGGGCCACCCGCGCGCCGTATACCTGCAGAACGCCTCCGACCCTGTCGTCTGGTGGTCGCCCGACCTGCTGCTCGAGCGCCCGGAGTGGCTGAACAAGCCGCTCGGCCCGGACATCACCCCCGAGATCGACTGGTTCCCGTTCGTCGGCTTCTGGCAGACCACGATCGACATGGGGGTCTCGTACGGGGTCGACGCACCGCACGGACACCGCTACGGCGCGGGCTCGGTGGACGGCTGGGCGGCCGTACTGCCCCCGGACGGCTGGACCGAGCGGGACACCCAGCGGCTCCGCCAGTACATCGAGGAACGTGAGAAGCCCTATTGAGCCTCGGTCCTGTCTTCAAACTCGCGTCGTCGCCCGCAGGGCAGGCGGGAGTTTGAAGACAGGGCCGAGGTCGGCGGGCCCTGGGCGCCGCCGGTCGGGGTGATACCTGCCGGTATCGTCGGGTGCCGAACAAGCCCCCCGAACCGTGGAGAACGCATGCCCGGCAAGCCCGCCGCCCGTCGCACCGTGCTGAAAGGCGCCGCCCTCGCGGGTACGACCGGCCTGTCCGCGGCCGCCTGCTCGACCGAGTCGAAGGTCGGGCACGCCAAGGAGCCCACGCCGACCGCCCCCGTCGACCTGGGCGACGCGGAGGCCGTCGCCGCCGGTGGCGTCAAGCTCTACCGCGAGCAGCGCCTCGTCGTCAGCCGCTCCGACGACGGCGAGTACCAGGCGTTCAGCGCCCAGTGCACCCACGCCGGCTGCGTCCTCTCGAAGGTCGAGAAGGACGAGGGCCACTGCCCCTGCCACGGCAGCCGCTTCGACGTACGGACCGGCGAGGTGCTCGAGGGCCCCGCGACCGTGCCGCTGCCGAAGGTGCCGGTCAGGACGGAGGGCGGGAAGCTGATCGCGGGTCCGGAGGCGTAACCGGTAGAACCGGTGGGGCGTGGGGGCGTAACTGGTCTTCGTAACCGGTACAACCGGGAGCTCGTGATTCTCGTAACCGGCTCAACCGGTATGTCACAACCCGTGTAACCGGCCCAACCAGTACGTCGTAACCCGCGTAACCGGTAAAACCGATTCGGCGGCAAGGCACCCGCCCCGCCCGCCTCACTCCCAGTCCCACCCGATCCCCAAGATCCCAGCCCGTACCTGCGGCTCCACCAGATGTACGGTCCGGTGGTGGCCGCTCAGCGTGAGGTCCTGGCGGCCCATTCGCGGGGCCGTCGCCGAGTGCTGGGAGAAGCGGTGGCAGCGCACCGGCAGTGCCTCTTCGGCGAACCGCACCTGGAGGACGTACTGCCCGCCGACGAAGCTGAAGCCGCGCACGTACTCGTTGCTCGGCCCCGCCGTGCCGTCGTCGAAGCCGTAGCGGAAGACATGGGTGTCGCCGGTGCGCAGCCGGACGTCGAAGAGCAGCTCGGCGATGAGCATGCCGGACTCCCCGTGCCAACGCACCCGCCCCGTACGGCAGTTCTCCAGGGCGCGCACGGTCACCCGGTCCGGCGCGCAGCCCGGGTCGCCGTGGTGAATGGCCAGATAGCGGTCGACGCCGTCGCGGTGCGCCCGCACGATGTGCTGCGAGTCCCGGCCGAGCAGCTCGCGCCCCGCACCGATCCGCACCCGCTCGTGGTGACCGACGGTGTGCAGCCCGCCGTCGAGCGGCAGCCCGAGCTCGTCGAGGAGCCGCTCCAGCGCGCCCGAGACCTCGAGCAGGGAGCGGTACGAGCGGGTGGCGGGCCGGTCCGCGGCGGCTTCCTCGCGGGAGAGCAGCCGCAGCAGTGCGTCTTCGGGGAGGCGGAGCACCTTCTCCAGGGCGCTGACGGCGCGCAGCGACTCGGGGCGCTGGGGCCGCCGGGCCCCCTGCTGCCAGTAACTCAGGCTGGTCACGCCGACCTTGACGCCACGGCTCGCGAGGTGGTGCTGCACCCGGTGCAGCGGCAGGCCGCGGGCGCTGATGGCGGCGCGCAGGGCGGTGTGGAAGGGTCCGTTGCGCAGCGCCGAGGCCAGCTCGGCCGCGTCCGGGGCCGCACCGGTCGGCGGGCCGGTCGACGGGCCGGTCGGCGGGCCGGGCGCCGCGCCGGGTGCTGCGTCCGGTCCCGTGCGCGCGCCGCTGCGCGCGTCCGCGTGCCGGTCGCCCCGCAACCCCTGCGCTCCGTACGGCCCCTTCGGCATGGTGTCGCCTTCTCCCTGTGAACATTCACGAGCGGCGTCCCGCGTGCTCGCGCCGGTGGGTGCGTGTCTCCTGCTCGGCGCACGGGGCCCGTTCACATCCGTACGCGGATCGTTCACGCCACGATTCCCTCCGCATTGAAGCGTGTTGACCTGTACGCGACAACACCGGACGCTCCTGCACAGCGTCCGGACGCGATCCTCCACCCCACCCCCACATGGGAGGACGCGATGCACAACCGAAGGAGACGGCTGCTCGGCGCGGCCGCGCTCGCCGTGGCGGCGGTCTTCGCCGTACCGGCCGCGAGCGCCACCGAGGCGCCGTACAACGGAAGTTCGCCCTCCGTCGCGAACGCCGCCCCGGCCAAGGCCGAAACCGCCTCGGCGCTCGCCGCCAAGCGCCTGGACATCACGATGCAGGCGCAGGAGATGTCCAACTGGTGCTGGGCCGCGGGCGGTAACACCATCGCCACGTACTTCGGCGAAGGCTACTCGCAGAACCAGTTCTGCAACGCGGCTTTCGGCCGACAGCAGGGCACTTCCTGCCCCAACAACCAGGCCACGCTCGGCCACGTTCAGAACGCCCTCGACTGGATGGGCATCAACCCCGGTTCGTACGTGAACGGTTGGCTGCGTTATCCGACCGTGCAGGCCGAGATCGACGCCAACCGGCCGGTGGAGACCCGCATCCTCTGGTCGAACGGCGGTGGCCACATGCATGTGATCTACGGCTACGACGACGCCAAGAGCTGGGTCTACTGGGGCGACCCCTGGCCCTCCAACGACCGCTACAACTGGGCCTCGCACGCCTGGTACATCGACAACAACACATTCTCCTGGACCCACTCGCTCTACCGGATCGGGGCGTGAGCGCGATGACCCGACACCTTCCGAAGGCCGCGCTCGCCGCCACCGCCGCGACCCTGCTGCTCGGCCTCGCCGCCCCGCACGCCACGGCCGCCCCTGACCGTGACGACACCCCCACGACCCCCGCGGCCCCGGCCGCGCCCGCAGCCCCGTCGAAGGCCGACCGTGCCGCCGCCCACGAGGCCGTCACCGCGCCCGGCACGCTCGACACCCTCTCCCGCTTCTTCGCCCGCGAGGGCGCCGTATCGAAGGAGAAGAAGGCGAAGAAGACGAAGAAGGCGAAGGAGGCGAAGGCGCGGCCGCGGATCCAGGGCGGCACCGTGCCCGTGTACTACCTGTCGCCCGAGTTCGTCGCGGGCAAGCGTGGCGCACCCGTGGCCCGCCTGGAGTTCCTGGCCGGCAAGGCGGTCTCGGCCGACGGCCGGACGGCCTCGCTGTGGACCGTGAAGCAGAAGGGCACATGGCAGGTGGTCAACATCGCCACCGGGGACGACGAGACCCACTACGCGCGCGTGGGCGCCGAAAAGCTCCCTGGAGGCACCGTTTTCCACGAGCCACAGATCGACGCGTGGTACGTGCAGCGCGACGCGCGTGTGCTGCCCCTCGACAAGGACGCGTCCGCCGCGATCGGCGCCGACGGCACCTCGCTCGCCGCCTATCGCGAGCGGGTCGGGAAGGCGTACGGGGACAAGCTGCCCGGCTCCGCTTATGACCGCTCCGGCAAGGCGGGCGGCTTCGCCCAGGACTCCGCGGGCGCCGCCAAGGACTCCAAGGACGCCAAGGACGCCATGGACGCCAAGGACTCCAAGAAGAACGTCACGGAGGCCTCGGTCATGGCGGCGCCCGGCTCCCCGCCCACCGACCCCGCGGTGACCGTCGCCGCCACCGCGGCCGGTGCCGGTGCGCTCGCCGCCCTGACCCTGACCGCCGCCCGCGCGATACGCCTGCGCCGCCGCTGACGCCCCACGCACCACCGACTCCACACCATCACCGCCCCCACCGCACCACCGGCTCCCGCGGCCCGTCCCGCGGCCCCGCCCGGCACTCCGGGTGGGGCCGCGGGACGGCTGTGGGGCATGCGTCACCCCGTCCCGGTCGCGGCCCCGGCTGTCGGTCCCCGCCAGTAGGGTGAGGGCATGGCAGACCCCTCCACCTACCGTCCCAAGCCGGGACAGATCCCCGACTCACCCGGGGTCTACAAATTCCGCGACGAGCACCGCCGGGTGATCTATGTCGGGAAGGCCAAGAGCCTGCGCCAGCGGCTCGCCAACTACTTCCAGGACCTGGCGAGTCTCCACCCGCGCACGCGCTCGATGGTGACGACCGCCGCATCCGTCGAGTGGACGGTCGTCGCTACAGAAGTAGAGGCGCTCCAGCTCGAATACACCTGGATCAAAGAGTTCGACCCCCGGTTCAACGTCAAGTACCGCGACGACAAGAGCTACCCGTACCTCGCGGTCACGCTGAACGAGGAGATCCCGCGGGTCCAGGTGATGCGCGGCGCCAAGAAGAAGGGCGTGCGCTACTTCGGCCCGTACGGCCACGCGTGGGCGATCCGCGAGACCGTCGACCTGATGCTCCGCGTCTTTCCCGTACGCACCTGCTCCGCAGGCGTGTTCAAGAACGCCGAGCGGACCGGCCGCCCCTGCCTGCTCGGCTACATCGGCAAGTGCTCGGCACCCTGCGTCGGCCGGATCACCGCCGAGGACCACCGTGAACTGGCCGAGGACTTCTGCGACTTCATGGCCGGGCGTACCCATACGTACATCCGCCGCCTGGAGAAGGAGATGGCCGCCGCCGCGGAGGAGATGGAGTACGAGCGTGCGGCCCGGCTGCGTGACGACATCGAGGCGCTCAAGCGCGCGATGGAGAAGAACGCCGTCGTCCTCGCAGACGCCACCGACGCCGACCTGATCGCCCTCGCCGAGGACGAGCTGGAGGCCGCCGTCCAGATCTTCCACGTCCGCGGCGGCCGGGTGCGCGGTCAGCGCGGCTGGGTCACCGACCGCGTGGAGGCTGTCACCACGGCCGGCCTGGTCGAACACGCACTTCAGCAGCTCTACGGAGAAGAGACCGGCGACGCCGTACCCAAGGAGGTCCTGGTCCCGGCCCTGCCCGAGGACGAGGCGGCCGTCACGGAGTGGCTGACCGGCCGCCGCGGCGCCAACGTCAGCCTCCGCGTCCCGCAGCGCGGCGACAAGCGCGCCCTGATGGAGACGGTCGAGCGGAACGCGCAACAGGCCCTGGTCCTGCACAAGACCAAGCGCGCCTCCGACCTGACCACCCGCTCCCGCGCCCTGGAGGAGATCGCCGCCGCCCTCGACCTGGACAGCGCCCCGCTGCGCATCGAGTGCTTCGACATCTCCCATCTTCAGGGCGACGACGTGGTGGCCTCCATGGTGGTCTTCGAGGACGGCCTGGCCCGCAAGAGCGAGTACCGCCGCTTCCAGATCAGAGGCTTCGCCGGACAGGACGACGTCCGCTCCATGCACGAGGTCATCGGCCGCCGCTTCAAGCGGTACCTCGCCGAGAAGGAGAAGACGGGGGAGTGGGGCGAGGAGCCCGAACAGCAGGCATCGGCCGGGGATGCCCTGACCGAGGACGACGGCCGTCCCAAGAAGTTCGCCTACCCTCCCCAGCTCGTCGTGGTCGACGGCGGACAGCCGCAGGTGGCGGCGGCCAAGAGGGCCATGGACGAACTGGGCATCGACGATGTCGCGGTCTGCGGTCTCGCCAAGCGCCTGGAGGAGGTCTGGCTGCCGGACGACGAGGACCCGGTGGTCCTGCCGCGCTCGAGCGAGGGCCTCTATCTTCTCCAGCGGGTACGCGACGAGGCGCACCGTTTCGCGATCAGGTACCAGCGCACCAAGCGGTCCAAGCGGATCAAGGAGGGCCCGCTGGACGCCGTGCCCGGCCTGGGAGAGACGCGTAAGCAGGCGCTCATCAAACACTTCGGTTCGGTGAAGAAGCTGCGGGCTGCCACCCTTGACCAGATCTGCGAGGTGCCCGGGATAGGCCGCAAGACCGCCGAGGCCATCGCCGCGGCCCTGGCCGGGGCGCCCCAGGCCGCCCCTGTGGTCAACACCGCGACCGGAGAGATCATTGAGGAAGAGGCGCCCGTGCCCACGGGCACCTCGGACGAACGGGGGCAGAACAGATGACTGAGCACAACGAAGACGGAGCACAGGTGAGTACGGGAAGCACGGGCACAGGCACGGCCACCCCTGGCGGGACGGCCGAGACCGCGATCCCCGAGCTGGTGATCATCTCCGGGATGTCCGGCGCGGGGCGCTCCACCGCCGCCAAGTGCCTGGAGGACCTCGGCTGGTTCGTCGTCGACAATCTGCCGCCCGCGCTGATCCCCACCATGGTGGAGCTCGGCGCCCGCTCGCAGGGCAACGTGGCGCGGATCGCGGTCGTCGTCGACGTACGCGGCCGCCGCTTCTTCGACAACCTGCGCGAGTCCCTCGCGGACCTGAAGGCCAAGAACGTCACGCGGCGCATCGTCTTCCTCGAGTCCTCCGACGAGGCCCTGGTGCGCCGCTTCGAGTCGGTGCGCCGCCCGCACCCGCTGCAGGGCGACGGCCGCATCACCGACGGCATCGCCGCCGAGCGCGAGCTCCTGCGCGAGCTGCGCGGCGACGCGGACCTGGTGATCGACACCTCAAGCCTGAACGTGCACGAGCTGCGGGCCAAGATGGACGCCCAGTTCGCGGGCGACGAGGAGCCCGAACTCCGCGCCACCGTCATGTCGTTCGGCTACAAGTACGGCCTGCCGGTCGACGCCGACCTCGTGGTCGACTGCCGCTTCCTGCCCAACCCGCACTGGGTCCCGGAGCTGCGCCCGTACACCGGCACCAGCGAGGAGGTGTCGAGCTATGTCTTCAACCAGCCCGGCGCCAAGGAGTTCCTCGACCGTTACACCGAGCTGCTTCAGCTGATCGCGGCCGGTTACCGCCGCGAGGGCAAGCGGTACGTCACCATCGCCGTCGGCTGCACCGGCGGCAAGCACCGCTCCGTCGCCATGTCGGAGAAGCTGGCCGCCCGCCTGGCCAACGAAGGGGTGGAAACCGTCGTCGTCCACCGGGACATGGGGCGCGAGTGAACCACGACCGTCGCGGCCTGCGCCTGACCCGCCTGAGCCGCAAACGGGGCACGCAGCCGAACCGGCGAGGCACCCAGCCCAAGGTCGTCGCCCTCGGCGGCGGCATGGGCCTGTCCGCCTCGCTGGCCGCGCTGCGCCGGATCACCGGCGACCTCACCGCAGTCGTCACGGTGGCCGACGACGGCGGCTCCAGCGGTCGGCTCCGCGACGAGCTGGGCGTGCTGCCCCCCGGCGACCTGCGCAAGGCGCTCGCCGCGCTGTGCGGTGACGACGACTGGGGCCAGACCTGGTCCCGGGTCATCCAGCACCGCTTCCAGTCCCGCGGCGAGCTGCACGAGCACGCCGTCGGCAATCTCCTGATCGTCGCCCTGTGGGAGCAGCTCGGCGACCACGTGCAAGCGCTCGACCTGGTCGGCAAGCTGCTCGGCGCGCACGGCCGGGTGCTTCCCATGTCGGCGGTGCCCCTGGAGCTGCAGGCCCTGGTCCGCGGCCACCACCCGGACCGGCCCGACACCGTCGACACGGTCCGCGGCCAGGCCACCGTGGCGCTCACCCCGGGCGAGGTGCAGTCCGTGCAGGTCGTGCCGCACGACCCGCCCGCCGTCCCGGAGGCGGTCGCGGCGGTCCTCGACGCGGACTGGGTGGTGCTCGGCCCCGGCTCCTGGTTCTCCTCGGTGATTCCGCACCTTCTGGTGCCTCAGCTGCGTGACGCGCTCACCGAGACCAAGGCCCGCCGGGTGCTCTCGCTGAACCTCGCGCCGCAGCCCGGCGAAACCGAAGGGTTCTCCCCGCAGCGTCATTTGGAGGTTTTGGCCCGACACGCCCCTAAACTCGCCCTGGACGTGGTGCTGGCCGACCAGGTCGCCGTGCGTGACCCGGAGTCCCTGAACGACGCCGCGAAGCGGTTCGGGGCGGCGGTCGAGCTGGCACCGGTCGCCGCGCCGGACGGCGCTCCGAGACACGACCCGGAGCTCCTTGCCGCCGCGTACGACCGTATTTTTCGGATGCATGGAAGGATCGGCCCATGGCGATGACGGCAGCGGTGAAGGACGAAATCTCCCGGCTCCCCGTCACCCGGACCTGCTGCAGAAAGGCAGAGGTCTCGGCGATTCTTCGGTTCGCGGGCGGCCTTCACCTGGTCAGCGGCCGCATCGTGATCGAGGCGGAGCTGGACACGGCCATGGCGGCCCGGCGGCTCAAGAAGGACATCCTGGAGATCTTCGGGCACGGCTCCGAGCTCATGGTGATGGCCGCGGGAGGGCTGCGCCGTGGCTCCCGCTATGTCGTACGCGTGGTCGCGGGCGGTGACCAGCTCGCCCGCCAGACCGGCCTGGTGGACGGCCGCGGCCGCCCCATCCGCGGCCTGCCGCCGCAGGTCGTCTCCGGCGCCACATGTGACGCGGAGGCCGCCTGGCGCGGCGCCTTCCTGGCGCACGGCTCGCTGACCGAGCCGGGCCGTTCCTCCTCCCTCGAGGTGACCTGCCCGGGTCCGGAGGCGGCGCTCGCGCTCGTCGGCGCGGCCCGCCGCCTGTCGATCGCGGCGAAGGCCCGCGAGGTGCGCGGCGTGGACCGCGTGGTGGTGCGGGACGGCGACGCGATCGGCGCCTTGCTCACCCGCCTCGGCGCCCACGAGTCCGTGCTCGCCTGGGAAGAGCGCCGGATGCGCCGCGAGGTGCGGGCCACCGCCAACCGCCTGGCCAACTTCGACGACGCCAACCTGCGCCGCTCGGCCCGCGCCGCGGTCGCGGCCGGAGCCCGGGTGCAGCGCGCCCTGGAGATCCTCGGCGACGAGGTGCCCGAGCACCTCGCGGCCGCGGGCCGGTTGCGCATGGAGCACAAGCAGGCCTCCCTGGAGGAGCTCGGCGCGCTCGCCGACCCGCCGCTGACCAAGGACGCCGTCGCCGGCCGGATCCGCCGCCTGCTCGCGATGGCCGACAAGCGCGCCCAGGACCTGGGTATCCCGGGCACGGAGTCCAACCTCACCGAGGAGATGGCCGAGCACGCCGAGAACCTCGTCGGCTGATCCGCCCCACCGGCACACCGCGGCCGGGCCGCCCGCACGATGGGACGGCCCGGCCGCTGCGTCGTTTTCCAGCAGTCACCGCGCGTGATGGAAACAGGCGCCACTACGTGTACGGACGTGACACGGAAGAGCCCGACCACGCCGTTCTCACCGCCAAATGGCGCCCCTTCAGCGCCCGTTGACTCTCCGTAGCAACAGGTGGTCTTTTGTCCCGAAGCGTGACGGCCGCCTGCCGGCCACGCACGGACCCGCTCGATGTCACTCGTACGCCTTTGGAGAGGTAGGGTCGGATGCGGTCGGGGACATCCCATACAGCTCGCCGGCGCACAACCGGCGTACCAACGAGGAGATCGGTTCGTGACGATCCGCGTAGGCATCAATGGCTTCGGTCGCATCGGCCGCAATTACTTCCGGGCACTCCTGGAGCAGGGTGCGGACATCGAGGTCGTAGCGGTCAACGACCTGGGTGACACCGCGACCACGGCGCACCTTCTGAAGTACGACACGATTCTGGGCCGCCTCAAGGCCGAGGTGACCCACACCGAGGACACCATCACCGTCGACGGGCACACCATCAAGGTGCTGTCCGAGCGCAACCCCGCCGACATCCCGTGGGGCCAGCTGGGCGTCGACATCGTGATCGAGTCCACCGGCATCTTCACCAAGAAGGAAGACGCCGCGAAGCACCTCGCCGGTGGCGCGAAGAAGGTCCTCATCTCGGCTCCGGCCAAGGACGAGGACATCACCATCGTGATGGGCGTCAACCAGGACAAGTACGACGCGGCGAACCACCACGTCATCTCCAACGCCTCCTGCACCACCAACTGCGTGGCGCCGATGGCCAAGGTCCTCGACGAGAACTTCGGCATCGTCAAGGGCCTGATGACGACGGTGCACGCGTACACGAACGACCAGCGCATCCTGGACTTCCCGCACAAGGACCTGCGCCGCGCCCGTGCCGCCGCCGAGAACATCATCCCGACCACCACCGGTGCCGCCAAGGCCACCGCGCTGGTGCTCCCGCAGCTGAAGGGCAAGCTGGACGGCATCGCCATGCGCGTCCCGGTCCCCACCGGCTCGGCCACCGACCTGGTCGTGGAGCTCTCCCGTGAGGTCACCAAGGACGAGGTCAACGCCGCGTTCAAGAAGGCCGCGGACGGCGAGCTCAAGGGCTTCCTGTACTACACCGAGGACCCGATCGTGTCCGCGGACATCGTCAGCGACCCGGCGTCCTGCACCTTCGACTCCTCCATGACCATGGTCCAGGAGGGCAAGACGGTGAAGATCCTCGGCTGGTACGACAACGAGTGGGGTTACTCCAACCGTCTCGTCGACCTGACCACCTTCGTCGGCGGTCAGCTCTGATCCGTAGCTGAAACAAGGATCAGGCACCTCGATGTGAGCACGGGGCTCGGGCAGCGCAATGCCGCGCTGTGCGGGCCCCGTCGCTTTTGTGTGATTTCAAGGAGTCCTAAGAGAATGAAGACGATCGACGAACTTCTCGCCGAAGGCGTCGCCGGCATGCGGATCTTCGTCCGCGCCGACCTCAACGTGCCGCTCGACGGCACCACCATCACCGACGACGGCCGCATCCGCGCCGTGCAGCCCACCGTGAAGGCGCTGGCCGACGCCGGTGCGCGCGTCGTGGTCGCCTCTCACCTGGGTCGCCCCAAGGGCGCCCCGGACCCGGCGTTCTCGCTCGCCCCGGCCGCCGCGCGGCTCGGTGAACTCCTGGGCTCCGACGTCCGGTTCGCCACCGACACGGTCGGCGAAGCCGCCAAGGCCACCGTCGCGGCCCTCGGCGACGGCCAGGTCGCCGTCATCGAGAACCTCCGCTTCAACCCGGGCGAGACGTCCAAGGACGACGCCGAGCGCGGTGCCTTCGCCGACCAGCTCGCCGAGCTCGCCGACCTGTACGTGGGCGACGGCTTCGGCGCCGTGCACCGCAAGCACGCCTCGGTCTACGACCTTCCGGCCCGGCTGCCGCACGCCGCCGGCTACCTCATCGCCAAGGAGGTCAGCGTCCTCAAGAAGCTCACCGAGGACGTCAAGCGCCCGTACACCGTGGTCCTCGGCGGCGCCAAGGTCTCCGACAAGCTCGCCGTCATCGACGAGCTGCTCGGCAAGGCCGACCGGCTCCTCATCGGCGGCGGCATGGCGTACACCTTCCTCAAGGCCAAGGGCTACGAGGTCGGCATGTCGCTCCTTCAGGAGGACCAGATCCCGGCCGTCACCGAGTACATGCAGCGCGCCGAGAAGAACGGCGTCGAGCTGGTGCTCCCCGTCGACGTCCTGGCCGCCACCGAGTTCCCGGACCTGAAGACCAAGGCCCCGGCGGACTTCGACACCGTCGACGCGGACAAGATCCCGGCGGACAAGGAGGGCCTGGACATCGGCCCCAAGTCCCGTGAGCTGTTCGCCTCGAAGATCACCGACGCCGAGACCGTCTTCTGGAACGGTCCCGTCGGCGTCGCCGAACACCCCGACTACGCTGGGGGTACGACGGCCGTAGCGGAAGCCCTGCTGGAAGGCGAGGGCTTCACCGTCGTCGGAGGTGGCGACTCCGCCGCCGCCGTCCGCAACCTGGGCTTCGACGAGTCGAAGTTCGGCCACATTTCGACCGGTGGCGGTGCCTCCCTCGAATACCTCGAGGGCAAGACCCTGCCCGGCCTCGCCGCACTGGAGGACTGACTCTTAATGAGCACGCGCACGCCCCTGATGGCGGGCAACTGGAAGATGAACCTCAACCACCTCGAGGCCATCGCCCATGTCCAGAAGCTCGCCTTCGCGCTCGCCGACAAGGACTACGAGGCCGTAGAGGTCGCGGTCCTGCCGCCCTTCACCGACCTGCGCTCCGTGCAGACCCTGGTGGACGGCGACAAGCTCAAGATCAAGTACGGCGCCCAGGACATCTCGGCGCACGACTCCGGTGCCTACACCGGCGAGGTCTCGGGCCCGATGTTGTCCAAGCTGAAGTGCACGTACGTGGCCATCGGCCACAGCGAGCGCCGCCAGTACCACAACGAGACCGACGAGATCTGCAACGCCAAGGTGAAGGCCGCCTACAAGCACGGCCTGACCCCGATCCTCTGCGTCGGTGAGGGCCTGGACATCCGCAAGGCCGGTCAGCAGGTCCAGTACACGCTGAACCAGGTCGACGGCGCCCTCAAGGACCTCCCGGCCGAGCAGGCCGAGTCCATCGTGATCGCGTACGAGCCGGTGTGGGCCATCGGCACCGGCGAGGTCGCCACGCCCGAGGACGCGCAGGAGGTCTGCGCGGCGATCCGCGGCCGCCTGGCCGAGCTGTACTCGCAGGAGCTCGCCGACCGGGTCCGCATCCAGTACGGCGGCTCCGTGAAGTCCGGCAACGTCGCCGCGATCATGGAGCAGCCCGACGTCGACGGCGCGCTGATCGGCGGCGCCGCGCTCGACGCCGACGAGTTCGTCAAGATCGTCCGCTTCCGCGACCAGTGAGTCGACCACTGAGTAGGCGCTAGCGGCGTTACGTCGTACCCTGGCGGGGTCCGAGGCTTGTTTCCGGAAGCTTTCCGCTCACCGGAACCGGTCCGGGCCCCGTCGTCGTAGATACCGAGGAAGTTGGTTCAGCCGTGGTTATGGGGTTCTCGATCGCCCTGATCGTCTTCAGCGGGCTGCTGATGTTGCTCGTACTGATGCACAAGGGCAAGGGCGGCGGCCTCTCCGACATGTTCGGCGGCGGTATGCAGTCCTCCGTCGGTGGCTCTTCGGTGGCCGAGCGTAACCTGGACCGCATCACCATCGTGGTCGGCCTGCTGTGGTTCGCGTGCATCGTCGCCCTGGGCCTGATGATGAAGCTGGACAGCTGACGGATCCGACCGGTCGACCAGTCGACCAGACAGTCCGGGCTGTCCGGGCTGTCTCGTCAACGACGCCCCACTTCTTTAGGCGCGGCTTATCATGGCCATGCGTCTCGGGTGGGGATGGGTAACTCCCATCACTGGACGCGCGTTGGGCCTTCCGTAGACTGAACCGCCTGTGCCGCCTGAAGGCACCCGCGGCGCAGCAGCCGGTGAGAAACGCTGTGCAGCACCGTCATGCAGGGAGTTACGACCGTGGCAAGTGGCAACGCGATCCGTGGTAGTCGGGTCGGGGCGGGGCCGATGGGCGAGGCCGAGCGGGGCGAGTCCGCGCCGCGCCTGCGCATCTCCTTCTGGTGCTCGAACGGGCATGAGACACAGCCGAGTTTCGCCAGTGACGCGCAGGTCCCGGACACCTGGGACTGCCCGCGCTGCGGATTCCCGGCCGGACAGGACCGGGACAACCCGCCGGACCCGCCGCGCACCGAGCCGTACAAGACGCACCTCGCGTATGTACGTGAGCGGCGCAGCGACGCCGACGGCGAGGCGATCCTCGCCGAGGCCCTCGCCAAACTGCGCGGCGAAATCTAGAAGTTGAGCATCGGCCGGACCCTTCGGGGCGTCCGGCCTGATTCTTTTGCGGCATTTGTCCCGCAGGGTTCGTACGATTCCACGTGCCCGTACGTCCCAGTCGCTCGTACGTCCCCACGATCGCGGTCGGTTGTCAGTGGTAGCCCTTACCGTCTGAAGCAGTCGACCACGAGGGGGGAGTTGTGGCTGCTGTGGAGGACGCTCAGGTGCGGGCGCCCGCATGGCGCGGGGGGTTCGGACGGCTGTGGACCGCCGCCGTTCTGTCCCGGTTCGGCGACGCGCTGCGCAATGCGGCGCTGCCGCTGCTCGCGGCCTCGCTCACCCGTGATCCGTTCCTGGTGACGCTGGTGTCGGCCTGCGGTTATCTGCCGTGGCTGCTCTTCGGGCTGCTCGGTGGGGCGGTCGCCGACCGGGTCGACCAGCGGCGCGCGATGTGGGCGACCGATGTCGTACGCGGGCTCCTGATGGCCGGTTTCGCGGTGGCCGTCGCCCTTGGGCACGCCTCGATCGCCCTCCTGATAGCCCTCGCCTTCGTCCTCGCCACGCTCCAGACGCTGTTCGACAACGCCGCCACGGCCGTGCTGCCCTCGCTCGTGGGCCCGGAGGCCCTGGGCAGTGCCAACGCCCGGCTGATGACCGGGCAGCAGTTCGCGGGCGGGATCGTGGCCGCGCCGCTGGTGCCGGTGCTGCTCGCCGTGGGCCTCGCCGTGCCGTACGGCGTGGACGCCCTCACGTACCTCGTGGGCGCAGTGCTCCTCGCCTCGCTGCCGATATCCGCGCCCGCCACGACCCCGCGCCCGGCCGGGGCGACGCTGCGCGGCGACATCGCGGCGGGACTCCGGGCGCTCTGGCGGGATGCGGTGTTGCGTCGGCTGTGTGTGGCCTCGGCGCTCTCCAACGTCGGTGTGGGGGCGCTCATCGCCGCCCTGGTGCTGCATGTCACCGGCTGGCTGGACGCCGGTGAGGGCGGGTACGCGGCGACGCTCACGGCGTTCTCGGTGGGCAGCCTGGCCGGGGGGCTGGTGGTCGGGCGGCTCGCCGCGCTCATCGGCCGGATAGCGGGCGTGCTCGTGGCCGGGGCGGTACAGACGGTCTGTCTGCTCACCATGGGCCTGGTGCGCGAGTTGTGGGCGGCCCTGGCCTGCCTGGCGGTGTTCGGGATGATGAACATGGTGTGGAACGTCAACCAGAGCACCCTCATGCAGGAGCGCGGCCCGCGCGAGATGCTCGGCCGGATCAGCGCCGCCTTCCGTACCGTCGCGGTCGGCGGGACACCGCTCGGCGCGCTGCTCGCCGGGGGAGTCGCCACGGCCTGGGGCCTGAACGCGCCGGTGCTGCTGGCAGGCGTCCTGCTCGCCCTCGCGGTCGTCTCGCTGCTACCTGCCCTTAAGTCCCGCGACATAGGCGCGACATAGGACAGACGTCTTATACCGGCCGCAGATCAATTAGGTTGGGAGAGCAGCGGGGAAGTCCAATGGGCAGAGAGAAGGCTGAAGTCCGAGATGAACGCAGCAAGCCGCACCAGGCTCAATCAGTTGCCGGAGTGGACGGCGCTCGGCAAGCACCGGGAGCAGCTCGGGGACGCGCATCTGCGTGAGCTGTTCGCCGCCGACCCGGCCCGTGGCGGCGGCTACACCCTGCAGCTCGGTGACCTGCACATCGACTACTCCAAGCATCTGGTCACGGACGAGACCCTGGCGCTGCTCCGCGAGTTGGCCGCCGCGACGGACGTCTTCGGGCTGCGGGACGCCATGTTCCGCGGCGAGAAGATCAACACCACCGAGGACCGCGCCGTGCTGCACATCGCCCTGCGCGCGCCGCGGGACGCGGTGATCGAGGTCGACGGTGAGAACGTGGTGCCGGGTGTGCACGCCGTACTCGACAAGATGAGCGCGTTCTCTGAGCGGATCCGCTCCGGCGAGTGGACCGGGCACACCGGCAAGCGCATCAAGAACGTGGTGAACATCGGCATCGGCGGCTCCGACCTGGGCCCCGCGATGGCGTACGAGGTGCTGCGCTCCTACACCGCGCGGGACCTCACCTTCCGCTTCGTCTCCAACGTCGACGGGGCCGATCTGCACGAGGCCGTGCGGGACCTGGACCCTGCGGAGACGCTGTTCATCATCGCCTCCAAGACGTTCACGACGATCGAGACGATCACCAACGCGACGTCCGCGCGGGACTGGCTGCTCACCGAGCTGAAGGCCGGTCAGGAGGCCGTGGCCAAGCACTTCGTGGCCCTGTCCACGAACGCCGAGAAGGTCGCCGAGTTCGGCATCGACACGGCCAATATGTTCGAGTTCTGGGACTGGGTCGGCGGGCGCTACTCGTACGACTCGGCGATCGGGCTCTCCCTGATGGTCGCGATCGGTCCGAAGCGGTTCCGGGAGATGCTCGACGGCTTCCGGCTCGTCGACGAGCACTTCCGTACGGCGCCGCCGGAGGCCAATGCGCCGCTTCTCCTTGGCCTGTTGGGGGTGTGGTACGGGGCGTTCTTCGACGCGCAGTCGCACGCGGTGCTGCCGTACTCGCACTACCTGTCCAAGTTCACGGCGTATCTGCAGCAGCTGGACATGGAGTCCAACGGCAAGTCCGTGGACCGGGACGGGCAGCCGGTGGACTGGCAGACCGGGCCGGTGGTGTGGGGGACTCCTGGCACCAACGGGCAGCACGCGTACTACCAGTTGATCCACCAGGGCACGAAGGTCATCCCGGCCGACTTCATCGGCTTTGCGCGGCCGGTGGCCGATCTGCTGCCCGGTCTGGTCGCCCAGCATGATCTGTTGATGGCGAACTTCTTCGCCCAGACGCAGGCGTTGGCCTTCGGCAAGACGCCGGATGAGGTGCGGGGCGAGGGGGTGCCGGAGGAGCTGGTCGCGCACAAGACGTTCCGCGGGAACCATCCGACGACGACGATTCTGGCGGGGGCTCTGACGCCGTCGGTGCTCGGACAGCTGATCGCGCTCTACGAGCACAAGGTGTTTGTGCAGGGGGCGATCTGGAACATTGATTCGTTCGACCAGTGGGGGGTCGAGCTGGGGAAGGTGCTTGCCAAGCGGGTCGAGCCTGCGCTGACTGAGGGGGCCGGGGTGGCGGGGCTGGATGCTTCGTCGACGGCGCTCGTTGCCAAGTACCGGGAGATGCGGGGGCGTTGAGGGGTGCGGGCCGGGGGCTGGGGCGGGTGGGTTTTTCTTCCCCAGTCCCGCCCCTTCCCGTAGGGCTGAATTATGGCGACGCCGGGGGATACAAGTCCCTCGGCAGTTGGGACGCTGCCGCGTCGTCCAGGAGCCACAGTGTGCGCGTGCGGCCGTAGGCGCCTGCTGCCGGGGCCTGGAGTTCGCCTGGGCCGGAGAGGGCGATGGCTGCTGCCTTTGCCTTGTCCTCGCCCGCCGCGAGGAGCCAGACCTCGCGGGACGCGCGGATCGCGGGCAGCGTCAGGGAGATGCGGGTCGGTGGCGGTTTGGGGGCGCCGTGGACGCCCACCACCGTTCGCTCCGTCTCGCGGACCGCGGGGTGCTCCGGGAAGAGCGAGGCCACATGGGTGTCCGGGCCCACGCCCAGGAGCAGCACGTCGAAGGACGGCACCGCCGCGTGGTTCTCCGGCCGTGCGGCGGCGGCGAGTTCGGCCGCGTAGGCCTCCGCCGCCGCGTCGGCGTCATTGCCGTACGGGCCGTCCGAGGCGGGCATCGCGTGCACCCGGGCCGGGTCGAGCGGCACCGAGTCGAGCAGTGCCTCGCGGGCCTGGGTGACATTGCGGTCCGGATCGCCCTCGGGCAGGAACCGCTCGTCGCCCCACCACAGGTCCAGGCGATGCCAGTCGATCGCGTCCCGCGCCGGGGACGAACCGAGCGCCTTGAGCAGGCCGTTGCCGTTGCGGCCGCCGGTGAGGACCACGGACGCTGAGCCGCGGGCGGACTGCGCGTCCACGATCCTGGTGATCAGGCGGGCCGCGGCGGCCTGGGCCATCAGCTCCTTGTCGTGATGGACGACCAGTTGCGGAGCCGTACTCATTGCTTCGCCGCCTTGTCCTGTGCGTTCGGCACCTTGCTCCGGGCGTTGCCCGAACTCGGCTTCCTCGCCGAGGACTTGGTGTTCTTCTTCGCCGCCGGGGACGCCTCCACGGGAGTCTCCTCCGACTCCTCCGACTCCTGCGGCACCGTCCGCAGCGACTCCGGCTCGCCGAGCCGCTCCACGCCGAACTTCAGCGCAGAGGCGTACGTGTCGTCCGGGTCCAGGCGGCGCAGCTCCTCGGCGATCAGCTCGGACGTCTCGCGGCGCTTGAGCGCCACCGCGCGGTCCGGCTGCCCCTGCACGGAGAGCGTGGCGAGCGAACCGTCGGCGCGGTCGAGCACGATCGGACCGCAGTTGGTCTGCATCCGTACCGCGGTCAGCCCCGGACCGTCGGACAGCGAGCGCCGCACCGGCACGTCGAGCCGGTCCGCGAGCCACATGGCGAGCAGCTCGCAGCTCGGGTTGTACTCCTCGCCCTCCACCTCGGCGGAGGTGACCTCGCAGGTCACCTGGTCGAGCGCGGCGGCCAGCATGGAGCGCCACGGCGTGATCCGGGTCCACGACAGGTCCGTGTCGCCGGGCGTGTAGGTGTCCGAACGGGCCGCGAGCTCCCGGATGGGCTGCTCGGCGGCGTAGGTGTCGGTCACCCGCCGCTGGGCCAGCGCACCGAGCGGGTCGTGCGCCGGGTCCAGCGGGGCGTTGACCGGCCACCACACCACGACCGGGGCGTCCGGCAGGAGCAGCGGAAGGACCACGGACTGGGCGTGATTCACGACGTCCCCGTAGAGCCGCAGGACGATCGTCTCGCCGGTACCGGCGTCCGCGCCCACCCGTACGTCGGCGTCCAGGCGCGAGGACTGGCGGTCACGGGGCGAGCGCGAGACTCGCTTGATCACGACCAGGGTGCGGGACGGGTGCTCCCTGGACGCCTCGCTGGCCGCCTTGAGCGCGTCGTAGGCGTTCTCCTCGTCGGTGACGATGACCAGCGTGAGCACCATGCCGACGGCCGGCGAGCCGATGGCCCGGCGGCCCTGCACCAGAGCCTTGTTGATCTTGCTGGAGGTGGTGTCCGTAAGGTCGATCTTCATGGCCGACGCCAGCTCCGTCCGTCTCGTTCGAGCATTTCGTCCGCCTCGACGGGTCCCCAGGTGCCCGCAGGGTACTGCGCCGGCTTGTTGGTCTTCTCCCAGTGCTGCTCGATCGGGTCGAGGATGTTCCAGGAGAGCTCGACCTCCTCGGTGCGCGGGAAGAGGTTCGAGTCGCCCAACAGGACGTCCAGGATGAGCCGTTCGTACGCCTCCGGGCTCGACTCCGTGAAGGACTCGCCGTAAGCGAAGTCCATGGACACGTCCCGGACCTCCATCGAGGTGCCGGGCACCTTGGAGCCGAACCGCACGGTCACGCCCTCGTCCGGCTGCACCCGGATCACCAGGGCGTTGTGCCCCAGCTCCTCGGTCGCGGTGTGGTCGAAGGGGGAGTGCGGGGCGCGCTGGAAGACCACGGCGATCTCGGTGACCCGGCGGCCCAGGCGCTTGCCGGTGCGCAGATAGAACGGGACGCCCGCCCAGCGGCGGTTGTCGATCTCCAGCTTTATGGCGGCGTAGGTGTCGGTCGTCGACGCCGGGTCGATGCCGTCCTCTTGGAGGTAGCCGATGACCTTCTCGCCGCCCTGCCAGCCCGGGGCGTACTGGCCGCGCACGGTGCCCTTGGACAGGTCCTTGGGCAGCTTCACGGCGCCGAGGACCTTGGTCTTCTCGGCGGCGAGCGCGTCCGCGTCGAAGGAGGCGGGCTCCTCCATCGCGGTCAGGGCGAGCAGTTGGAGCAGGTGGTTCTGGATGACGTCACGGGCGGCGCCGATGCCGTCGTAGTAGCCGGCGCGGCCGCCGATGCCGATGTCCTCGGCCATGGTGATCTGCACATGGTCGACGTACGACCGGTTCCAGATCGGCTCGAAGAGGGTGTTGGCGAAACGCAGCGCCAGGATGTTCTGGACCGTTTCCTTGCCCAGATAGTGGTCGATGCGGAAGACCTGGTCGGGCTTGAACACCTCGTGCACGATGGCGTTCAGCTCCTGCGCCGAGGCCAGGTCGTGCCCGAAGGGCTTCTCGATGACCGCGCGCCGCCACGAGCCGCCGGACTGGTCGGCCAGGCCGTGCTTCTTGAGCTGCTGCACGACATTGGGGAAGAACTTCGGCGGCACCGACAGATAGAAGGCGAAGTTGCCGCCCGTGCCCTGGGCCTTGTCGAGCTCCTGGATGGTCGACTTGAGTGTCTCGAAGGCCTGGTCGTCGTCGAAGTTGCCCTGCACGAACCGCATGCCCTGGATCAGCTGCTGCCAGACCTCCTCGCGGAAGGGGGTCCGGGCGTGCTCCTTGACCGCGTCGTGCACCTCCTGCGCGAAGTCCTCGTCCTGCCACTCGCGGCGGGCGAAACCGATCAGGGAGAAGCCCGGCGGCAACAGACCCCGGTTCGCGAGGTCGTAGACCGCGGGCATCAGCTTCTTACGGGACAAATCGCCCGTGACGCCGAAGATCACCAGGCCCGACGGCCCCGCGATACGCGGGAGCCGTCGGTCCAGAGCGTCACGAAGCGGGTTGGCTCCGCTGACTGAGGGTGACAATTCTTAGCCCTCCGAAGGGGCGAGAGCGTTCAGCTCCACCTCGGTCGACTTCAGCAGGTCGTTCCAGGACGCCTCGAACTTGTCGACGCCCTCGTCCTCCAGGAGCTGCACCACCTCGTCGTACGAGATGCCGAGCCCGGCCAGCGCGTCGAGCTCGGCGCGGGCCTGCTCGTAGGTGCCGGCGATGGTGTTCCCGTCGACCTGGCCGTGGTGGGCGGCGGCCTGCAGGGTGCCCTCCGGCATGGTGTTCACCGTGTTCGGGGCGACCAGCTCGTCGACGTAGAGGGTGTCCTTGTACTTCGGGTCCTTCACGCCGGTCGAGGCCCACAGCGGGCGCTGCTTGTTGGCGCCCGCCTTGTCCAGGGCCTCCCAGCGCTCGGAGCCGAAGACCTCCTCGTACGCCTGGTAGGCGAGGCGGGCGTTGGCCAGGGCGGCCTTGCCGCGCAGTGCGACGGCCTCGCTGGTGCCGAGGGCGTCGATGCGCTTGTCGATCTCGGTGTCGACGCGGGAGACGAAGAAGGACGCCACCGAGTGGATCTGCGACAGGTCGAGGCCCCGGGCCTTCGCCTTCTCCAGACCGGCCAGGTACGCGTCCATGACCTCGCGGTAGCGCTCAAGGGAGAAGATCAGTGTGACGTTGACGCTGATGCCCTTGCCGATGACCTCGGTGATGGCCGGCAGGCCCGCCTTGGTGGCCGGGATCTTGATGAGGGTGTTGGGCCGGTCGACCAGCCAGGCCAGCTGCTTGGCCTCGGCGACCGTGGCCGCCGTGTTGTGCGCCAGGCGCGGGTCGACCTCGATGGAGACCCGGCCGTCCTTGCCACCGGTGGCGTCGAAGACGGGGCGCAGGATGTCCGCCGCGTCCCGGACATCCGCCGTCGTGATCATCCGGATCGCTTCTTCGACGGTGACCTTGCGGGCGGCGAGGTCGGCCAGCTGCTGCTGGTACCCCTCGCCGGTCGAGATCGCCTTCTGGAAGATCGACGGATTCGTGGTGACGCCCACCACGTGGTCCCTGTCGATGAGTTCGGCGAGATTGCCGGACGTGATGCGCTGGCGCGACAGGTCGTCCAGCCAGATCGCGACACCTTCGTCGGAGAGGCGCTTGAGTGCGTCCGTCATGGGAAATGCATCTCCTACTGTTCTGAATGTACGGGTGTCAGCGCTGTGCGGCCGCAAGGGATTCCCTGGCGGCGGCGGCCACCGCGTCGGCGGTGAAGCCGAATTCCTTGAACAGGACCTTGCCGTCGGCGGAGGCGCCGAAGTGCTCGAGCGAGACGATCCGCCCGGCGTCCCCGACATACCGGTGCCAGGTCAGACCGACCCCGGCCTCCACGGCCACACGCGCCTTCACGGCGGCCGGAAGGACGCTCTCCCGGTACTCCTGGTCCTGCTCCTCGAACCACTCCACGCACGGCATCGACACCACGCGCGTGGGGATCCCGGCGGCCTGGAGCTGCTCGCGGGCCTCGACCGCCAGCTGCACCTCGGAGCCGGTGCCGATCAGGACGACCTCCGGCTTGCCACCGTCGGCCTCGAAGAGCACGTAACCACCCTTGGCGGCCTGCTCGTTGCGCTCGTACGTCGGCACGCCCTGGCGGGTCAGCGCGAGCCCGTGCGGGGCGCTCTTGCCGAAGTCCTTCTTGCCGCGCCCCAGGATCTCGCGCCAGGCGATCGCCGTCTCGTTCGCGTCCGCCGGGCGTACGACATTGAGGCCCGGGATGGCGCGCAGCGAGGCCAGGTGCTCGATGGGCTGGTGGGTCGGGCCGTCCTCGCCCAGACCGATCGAGTCGTGGGTCCAGACGTACGTCACCGGAAGGTGCATCAGGGCCGAAAGGCGCACGGCGTTGCGCATGTAGTCGGAGAACACCAGGAAGGTGCCGCCGTAGATGCGGGTGTGACCGTGCAGCGCGATGCCGTTCATGGCGGCGGCCATGGCGTGCTCGCGGATGCCGAAGTGGATCGTGCGGCCGTACGGGTCGGCCTCCGGCAGCGGGTTGCCCTTGGGCAGGAACGAACTGGTCTTGTCGATCGTGGTGTTGTTGGAACCGGCCAGGTCGGCCGAGCCGCCCCACAGCTCCGGGACCACCGCGCCGAGCGCCTGCAGGACCTTGCCGGAGGCGGCACGCGTGGCGACGCCCTTGCCGGTCTCGAACTCGGGGAGCTTCTCCTCCCAGCCGGTCGGCAGCTCGCCCGCGTTGATCCGGTCGAAGTCGGCGGCGCGCTCCGGGTTGGCGGTGCGCCATTCCTGGAGCGACTTCTCCCACTCCGCCCGGTCCTCGCGGGCGCGGTCCACGGCCTTGCGGGTGTGCGCGATGACCTCGTCGGCGACCTCGAAGGACTGCTCCGGGTCGAAGCCCAGGACGCGCTTGGTGGCGGCGACCTCGTCGTCGCCGAGCGCCGAGCCGTGCGCCGCCTCGGTGTTCTGCGCGTGCGGGGCCGGCCAGGCGATGATCGAGCGGGCGGCGATGAACGACGGACGCTCGGTCTCGGCCTTGGCCGCCTGCAGCGCCTTGAACAGACCCTCCGGGTCGAGGTCACCGCTGGGCAGCTGCTCGACACGCTGGACGTGCCAGCCGTACGCCTCGTAGCGCTTGCAGACGTCCTCGGAGACCGCGGTCTCCGTGTCGCCCTCGATGGAGATGTGGTTGTCGTCCCACAGCATCACGAGGTTGCCGAGCTTCTGGTGCCCGGCGAGCGAGGACGCCTCCGCGGAAATACCTTCCTGCAGGCAGCCGTCACCGGCGAGCACGAAGATCGTGTGGTCGAACGGCGAGGTGCCCGGGGCGGCCTCCGGGTCGAACAGGCCGCGCTCGTAGCGGGCGGCCATCGCCATGCCCACCGCGTTGGCCACGCCCTGGCCGAGCGGGCCCGTGGTGGTCTCCACACCGGTGGTGTGGCCGTACTCCGGGTGCCCCGGGGTCTTCGAGCCCCAGGTGCGGAACGCCTTGAGGTCGTCGAGCTCAAGGCCGTACCCGGCGAGGTACAGCTGGATGTACAGCGTCAGTGACGAGTGCCCGGCAGAGAGGACGAACCGGTCGCGGCCCACCCAGTCGGCGTCGGCCGGGTCATGGCGCATCACCTTCTGAAAGAGGGTGTACGCGGCCGGGGCCAGGCTCATGGCCGTACCGGGATGGCCGTTACCGACCTTCTGTACGGCATCGGCGGCCAGGACGCGGACGGTGTCGACTGCCCGCTGGTCCAGATCGGTCCACTCGAGGTCTGTGGTGGTCGGCTTGGTGCTCACCCTGGGTCAGGGCTCCTCTCCACATGCTCTACAGGTCGAACCCCGGCGACAGGAGGGTGCCGGGCGCTGTCGAGCCTACCGCCGCTGGAACGCGGAAATAGCCGCCAGATCCCAGAGTGGCGGGGCTCTGGCAGGTTCGCCTCCCCAGCGCTCTGACGTGCGCCTACTTGTCCGTTTGAGCTCGCTCCGACGTGCGCCTCCTGGTCCATTTGAGCTTCCGCAGGCGAGGCGCCTTTGCAGCCTGCGACGGGGCCGGTTATACGACGCCGAATACGGCTCTCAAGAGCGCGACCAACACGACCGACCCCCGCGAAGGGCCGGATGAGGGCAACGTCTAGAGTGGCGTGGTACGCGCGAGCCTTTACCGGGTGTTCACATCCCGGGGGACATCTGTGGCTCGCTGGGAGTCTCTTTCAGGGGTGTGCGTGACGGCCGTTGAATCCCGTCCAGCGGGAGGGGGTACCACCCACGCCCATAAGGCAGTGGGGGAGCTCGGGGCGGTTCCAAGTCATCGGCCGTTCGGGGCCCGTGTCATGGGGTTCGTGGCGCTGACCAAGCCACGCATCATCGAACTGCTGCTCATCACGACCGTGCCGGTCATGTTCCTCGCACAGCAGGGCGTGCCCAACCTGTGGCTGGTGCTCGCCACCTGCTTCGGCGGCTACCTGTCCGCGGGCGGCGCGAACGCGCTGAACATGTACATCGACCGGGACATCGACGCGCTGATGGACCGCACCTCGCAGCGTCCGCTCGTCACCGGTCTGGTCAGCCCGCGCGAGGGCCTCGTCTTCGGCATCGCGCTCGCCGTGGTCTCGACGCTCTGGTTCGGCTTCCTCGTCAACTGGCTCTCCGCCGGGCTCGCGTTGGGCGCGCTGCTCTTCTACGTCATCGTCTACACGATGATCCTGAAGCGGCGGACCTCGCAGAACATCGTGTGGGGCGGCATCGCGGGCTGCATGCCCGTGCTGATCGGCTGGTCCTCGGTGACGAACTCCCTGTCGTGGGCCGCCGCCATCCTCTTCCTGGTCATCTTCTTCTGGACGCCGCCGCACTATTGGCCGCTGTCGATGAAGGTCAAGGACGACTACGCGCGCGTGGGCGTCCCGATGCTCCCGGTGCTCGCCACCAACAAGGTCGTCGCCCGCCAGATCGTCCTCTACAGCTGGGTGATGGTCGCGGTCTCGCTGCTGCTCACCCCGCTCGGCTACACCGGCTGGTTCTACACCGCGGTGGCGGTGCTCACCGGTGGCTTCTGGCTCTGGGAGGCGCACGCGCTTCAGGCGCGCGCGAAGGCCGGGGTGACCGGGGCGAAGCTCAAGGAGATGCGGCTCTTCCACTGGTCGATCACGTACGTGTCGCTGCTGTTTGTGGCGGTGGCCGTGGATCCGTTCCTGCGCTGAGCCGATCCCTTCCTGCTCCGGAAGGCCATTGCCGCATCTGATTACCGGCGAGTAGCATCGGCGTATGGCAGACACCAAGGTCGAAGAGACGGGCGGCGCGGACGCCCGCGCGGAGCGTCAGGCGGGCAAGCTCGCCAAGGAGATCGGCGCCTTCGCCAAGGAGCACGGCGGCGCCGAGGCACAGGTCGCGTATGTCGGGCAGCGCGGCGCGCGGATCGTGCTCGTGGGCGAGGACGGCGGCTGGGGTGATCTCTTCGCCACCTCGTACGCGGTCGCGGAAAAGGCGGTCGAGAAGGCCGGTGTCACCGTGCACGAGGACTTCGACGGCGAGTTCGCGGCCAAGGTCACGACCGGCCCGTACGAATGGACGCGGATGGCAGGCATCCAGCTCGGAGGCCCGAGCAACACCTGAGGCGGGGTTCACCCGTTAGGACCGTAGGAGACCGGTCCACCACAGGGAGTCCGGATGATCGAAGCGCCGCCCCTCGTGGACCAGTACTGCCACGGCGTGCTCCGCACCGAGCTGGGCCTCGGCACCTTCGAGGCGCACCTCGGCCGGGGCGAGGGCCCGCCCGCCCCAGGCACCACCTTCTTCGACACCCAGACCGGGTTCGCGGTACGCCGCTGGTGTCCCCCGCTGCTCGGCCTCGAGCCGCACTGCCCACCGGCCCGCTATCTGGCCCGGCGCCGCGAACTGGGCGTCGTCGAGGCGGGGCGGCGGCTCCTGCGGGCCACCGGTATCAGCACCTATCTGGTCGACACGGGGCTGCCCGGCGACCTCATGGGTCCGCCCGAACTGGCCGCCGCGGGCGCGGCCGAGGCCCACGAAATCGTCCGCCTGGAACTCCTCGCCGAGCAGGTCGCCGACACCTCCGGCACCGTCGAGTCCTTCCTCGCCAACCTCGCCGAGTCCGTGCACGGCGCGGCGTCCGGCGCCGTCGCGTTCGCCTCCGTCGCGGGGGTCCGGCACGGGCTCTCGCTCGCGCCCGAGCCGCCCGGGGCGGGGGAGGTGCGCGGGGCCGCAGCCCGCTGGCTGGCCGGTCGGAGGGTCGGCGGGCAGCTCGACGACCCCGTACTGCTTCGGCATCTGCTGTGGATCGCGGTCGCGTCCGGGCGGCCGCTTCAGCTGCACCTCGGCTCCGGCGACCCGCAGCGGTACGTCGACACGTTCGCCCGCGCCACGGCCGGGCTCGGCACCGATGTGGTGCTGCTGCACGGGTACCCGTACCACCGGCAGGCCGCGCAGCTGGCCGGGGCCTTCCCACATGTGTACGCCGACCTGGGACCTGCCCTGGTGCGGACCGGGGCGCGGGCGGCGACGCTCCTCGCGGAGGTCCTCGAGCTGGCGCCGTTCGGGAAGCTGCTCTTCTCCAGCGGCGCTCAGGGGCTGCCGGAGCTGCATGTGGTCGGCGCCGAGTTGTTCCGTGAGGCGCTGCGGCGGGTGCTCGGCGGGTGGGTGGCCGAGGGCGCCTGGTCGCGCGGGGACGCGGACCGGGTCGCGGGGCTGATCGGGGCGGGGAACGCGCGGCGGGTGTACGGGCTGACGGAGGCCTGAGCCCGGCTCCCGGGAATCCGCCCTCAGGCCGACGCCGCTACCGGCTCCGCCTGGGCCGGGATATCCCGCTCCGCGAGCGGGCGTTCGCGCAGCGCGAGCAGCACCCGGATCGCCGCGATCCACACCAGGCACGAGCCCAGCATGTGCGCGCCGACCAGGACTTCGGGCAGGTCCGTGAAGTACTGCACGTACCCGATCACGCCCTGCGCGAGCAGGATCAGGAAGAGGTCGCGGGTGCGGTCGCGCGGGCCCTTGGGGGCGTCGACGGCCTTGAGGACGAACCACAGCGCCACGGTCAGGGTCACCACGACCCAGGCCAGGACCGCGTGCAGCTTGGTGACGGACTCCCAGTCCACCGGCATCCGCGGTACGTCGCTGGAGTCACCGGCGTGCGGGCCCGCGCCGGTCACGACCGTGCCGACGGCGACGAGCAGCCCCGCGGTGACGATCAGGATCCGGACCAGCTGGCTCACCGCCTTGCCGACCAGGGGCCGGGGCGCGGCGTCGCCCTCGCGGGTGCGGATCCACATCACGGTCGCCACGGTGATCAGCGAGGTGGAGAGCAGGAAGTGCGCCGCCACCGTGTACGGGTTGAGGCCGACGAGGACGACGATGCCGCCGAGGATCGCATTGCCCATCACGACCCAGAACTGGGTCCAGCCGAGCCGGGTCAGGCCGCGGCGCATCGGCTTCTGCGCGCGGGCCGCGATGATCGCCCAGCCGACCGCCGCGCACAGCACGTACGTCAGCATGCGGTTGCCGAACTCGATGGCGCCGTGCAGCCCCATCTCGCTGGTCGCGGTGAGGGAGTCGGCGGTGCACTTCGGCCAGGTCGGGCAGCCGAGGCCGGATCCGGTCAGGCGTACGGCGCCGCCGGTCACCACGATGACGGTGCTCATGATGAGGGCGGAGAGGGCCGCGAGCCGGACGGTCCGGGGTTCGGGGGTCCAGCGCTCGGCGATGAAGGCCAGCGGATTGCGCGCGGCTCGAGCCAGTTCGGCTCCGGTCAACTTCGGCACGCGCACCATCGTAGAGGGGGCCTTGTGCATGCATTCACGAGGGGGAGCCAAGGGGCCGGGGGAGCCGAACCGGGCCGAACCGGGCCGGACCGGCCGGGGGTTACTCCCAGCGGAAGAACCGGGCGGCCGCGCCGAGCCCGAGCACCGCCCACACCCCGAGGATCCCGACCGCGCCCCACGGCAGCCCCGCCCCGTCCCTGAGCACATCGCGCAGCCCGTCCGAGAGTGCCGAGATCGGAAGCAGGCCGAGGACCGCCTGTGCGGCGTCCGGGAACTTGTCGAGCGGCACGATCACGCCGCCGCCGACGAGGAGCAGCAGGAAGACCAGGTTCGCCGCGGCGAGCGTGGCCTCGGCCTTGAGGGTCCCGGCCATCAGCAGGCCGAGCCCGGAGAAGGCCGCCGTGCCCAGGACGAGCAACAGGAGTACGGCCACCGGGTTGCCCTGCGGCGACCAGCCGAGAGCCAGTGCGATCGCCGTGAGCAGCGCGACCTGGAGTACCTCGGTGACCAGGACCGACAGGGTCTTCGCGGTCATCAGCGCCCAGCGCGGCAGCGGCGAGGCGCCGAGCCGCTTGAGCACGCCGTACCGCCGCTCGAAGCCGGTCGCGATGGCCTGCCCGGTGAAGGCCGTGGACATCACGGCGAGCGCGAGCACGCCCGGAGCCAGGAAGTCCACCGCCTTCCCGCTACCCGTGTCGACGATGTCCACCGTCGAGAACAGCACGAGCAGCAGGGACGGGATGATCACGGTCAGGAGCAACTGCTCGCCGTTGCGCAGCAGCATCTTCGTCTCGAGGGCCGCTTGCGCCGCGATCATCCGCCCGACGGGGGCGGCCCCCGGCTTCGGCGCGTACGTCCCGGTGCGCGCGTCCGTATGCGTATCCGCGGTCATCCGCGCAGCTCCTTACCGGTCAGCTCCAAGCTGTGTCTTCCCGGGGGACGCTGCATCCGACAGCGACTCCGCCGCGGGCCGGACCCCCGGCCGAGCTCCACGCCATCCCGCATCACGATCGCAGCTCCTTGCCGGTGAGCTCCAAGAACACGTCCTCCAGGGTGTGCCGCTCCACCGAGATCCTGTCCGGGAGTACGCCGTGCTGGGCGCACCAGGACGTGACGGTGGCGAGCAGCTGGGGGTCGACGGTGCCGGTGACGCGGTACGAGCCCGGGGTGAGCTCGGCCGCGGCGGTGTCCTTCGGCAGGGCCTTGAGCAGCGCGGCTATGTCCAGGCCCGGGCGGCCGCTGAAGCGCAGGGTGTTCTCGGCGCCGCCCTTGCAGAGCTGCTCGGGGCTGCCCTGGGCGACGACCCGGCCCGCGTCGATGATCGCCACGTCGTCGGCGAGCTGCTCGGCCTCGTCCATGAAGTGCGTGGTGAGGATCACCGAGACGCCGTCGGTACGCAGCTCGCGCACCAGGTCCCAGGTGGTGCGGCGGGCCTGCGGGTCGAGGCCCGCGGTCGGCTCGTCCAGGAAGACCAGCTCGGGGCGGCCGACCACCGCCATGGCCAGGGCGAGCCGCTGCTGCTGTCCGCCGGACAGGCGCCGGTAGGTCGTACGACCGCAGCTGCCCAGACCCAGGCGCTCGATGAGGGCGTCCACGTTCAGCGGGTGGGCGTGCAGCTTCGCCATATGGCGCAGCATCTCGTCGGCGCGGGCACCCGAATAGACGCCGCCGGACTGCAGCATCACGCCGATCCGGGGCCGCAGCTCGGCGGCCTGGGCGACCGGGTCGAGGCCGAGGACGCGGACCTCGCCGGCGTCGGGGCGCCGGTAGCCCTCACAGGTCTCGACGGTCGTGGTCTTACCGGCGCCGTTGGGTCCGAGTACGGCGGTGATCCCCGCGGATGCCGTGAGGTCGAGGCCGTCGACCGCGGTTTTCGATCCGTACCGCTTGACCAGGCCGCGTACCTGGAGGACGCCGCCATCGACGGGCTCTTCATGCATGCCGGGAAGTCTAGGAGGTCGTACGGAGCTCCTGACGGCGGGCCGGGAACGCCGTAGGAACGTACGCAAATTAGGTAAACCTTAGTGATTGAGGCCACCGGACCGGTGGTTGGACGCCGCTTGTCGGCCGCCGAGGAATTACGCAACAATGGCGTTGTGAAAAACGTTGGCGAGGCCCCGCAGGAGGAACTCGCGACCGGGGAGCGCAGTACGCGCAACCGGGTCGCGCGATCCATCCTGGACCACGGCCCGTCCACCGTGGCCGAGCTCGCCGGCCGCCTCGGACTCACCCAGGCGGCCGTTCGGCGGCACCTTGACGCACTGGTCGCCGACGATGTCGTAACCCCGCGTGAGCAGCGGGTGTACGGTGCGCGCTCGCGTGGGCGGCCCGCCAAGGTGTTCGCCCTGACCGACGGCGGCCGGGACGCCTTCGACCAGTCATACGACAAGCTCGCCGCCGACGCGCTGCGCTGGATCTCCCAGTCGGCGGGCGGCGGAGAGCTCGGGGACGCGGCGGTCGCGGCCTTCGCCCGGGCCCGCCTCGCCGCCTCCGCGCAGAAGTACCGCGAGCAGCTCGAGGCCGCCGAGCCCGGGCGGCGCACGGAGGCCCTGGCCAAGGCGCTGACGGCCGACGGGTACGCTGCTACGGCGCGTAGCGCGCCCCTCCCGCACATGGGTGAGCAGCTGTGTCAGCACCACTGCCCGGTCGCTCATGTCGCCGAGCAGTTCCCCCAGCTCTGTGAGGCGGAGACGGAATTTTTCAGCCGTCTGCTCGGTACGCATGTGCAACGACTAGCCACCATCGCCCACGGGGACGGGGTGTGCACCACCTTCATTCCCCGTAAAGAGCCCCCAGAGGCCGTCCGGCCACGGCGGCACCAACCGAAGACCACCACAGCATCTGCAAGCACGGCCGGGAGGAACCCCGCATGACTCTCCCCATCGAGGAGACTGCCCACCCTGAGCTCGAGGGTCTGGGCAAGTACGAATTTGGCTGGGCCGACTCCGACGAGGCCGGTGCCGCAGCGAAGCGCGGTCTGAACGAGGACGTCGTCCGCGACATCTCCGACAAGAAGTCCGAGCCGGAGTGGATGACCAAGCTCCGCCTCAAGGGCCTGCGGCTCTTCGAGAAGAAGCCCATGCCGACCTGGGGTTCGGACCTGTCGGGCATCGACTTCGACAACATCAAGTACTTCGTGCGCTCCACGGAGAAGCAGGCGGAGTCCTGGGAGGACCTGCCCGAGGACATCAAGAACACGTACGACAAGCTCGGCATCCCGGAGGCGGAGAAGCAGCGCCTCGTCGCGGGTGTCGCGGCGCAGTACGAGTCGGAGGTCGTCTACCACCAGATCCGCGAGGACCTGGAGGAGCAGGGCGTCATCTTCCTGGACACCGACACCGCGCTGAAGGAGCACCCGGAGCTCTTCAAGGAGTACTTCGGGACCGTCATCCCGGTCGGCGACAACAAGTTCGCCTCGCTGAACTCCGCCGTGTGGTCCGGTGGCTCGTTCATCTACGTGCCGAAGGGCGTGCACGTCGAGATCCCGCTCCAGGCCTACTTCCGGATCAACACCGAGAACATGGGCCAGTTCGAGCGGACCCTGATCATCGTCGACGAGGGCGCGTACGTGCACTACGTCGAGGGCTGCACCGCGCCGATCTACAAGTCGGACTCGCTGCACTCCGCGGTCGTCGAGATCATCGTCAAGAAGAACGCCCGCTGCCGGTACACGACCATCCAGAACTGGTCGAACAACGTCTACAACCTGGTCACCAAGCGCGCCGTCGCCTACGAGGGCGCGACCATGGAGTGGGTCGACGGCAACATCGGCTCCAAGGTGACGATGAAGTACCCGGCCGTCTACCTGATGGGCGAGCACGCCAAGGGCGAGACCCTGTCCATCGCCTTCGCGGGCGAGGGCCAGCACCAGGACGCCGGCGCGAAGATGGTGCACATGGCGCCGAACACCTCGTCCAACATCGTCTCCAAGTCGGTGGCGCGAGGCGGCGGCCGCACCTCGTACCGCGGTCTGATCGAGATCGGCGAGGGCGCCCCGGGTGCCAAGTCGAACGTCCTGTGTGACGCCCTGCTCGTCGACACCATCTCCCGCTCGGACACGTACCCGTACGTGGACGTGCGCGAGGACGACGTGTCCATGGGCCACGAGGCCACCGTCTCCAAGGTCTCCGAGGACCAGCTCTTCTACCTGATGAGCCGCGGTCTGACCGAGTTCGAGGCGATGGCGATGATCGTGCGCGGCTTCGTCGAGCCGATCGCCAAGGAGCTGCCCATGGAGTACGCCCTTGAGCTCAACCGGCTGATCGAGCTGCAGATGGAGGGCGCGGTCGGCTGACCGCCCACTCCGTTCGCCAGCATCTGACTTGACGTAAGAAAGCGAGCACTACGACAGCCATGGCTGAGGCTCAGAACATCCCGGTGGGCTCCACCACCGCCGGCTCGATCGCGGTTGCCGCCGAGTCGACCGTCGCCACGCGCATGAGCGCGCCCCCGTCGTTCGACGTGGCCGACTTCCCCGTGCCGCACGGCCGCGAGGAGGAGTGGCGGTTCACCCCGCTCGACCGCCTCAAGGGCCTGCACGACGGCACCGCGAAGGCCGACGGCGCGATCAAGGCCGAGATCGACGCGCCCGACGGCGTCACCGTCGAGTCCGTCGGCCGGGAGGACGCGCGCATCGGCAAGGCGGGCACGCCCGTCGACCGGATCGCCGCCCAGGCGTTCTCGTCCTTCGAGAAGGCCACCGTCGTCTCGGTCCCCAAGGAGCAGGTGCTCACCGAGCCCGTGCGGGTCACCCTGCACGGCCAGGGCGGCACCACCTTCGGGCACACCGTCTTCGACATCGGCGCCTTCGCCGAGGTTGTCATCATCATCGACCACACCGGTGACGCCGTCCGGGCCGCCAACGTCGACTTCCTGCTCGGCGACGGCGCCAAGGTCACGGTCGTCTCGGTGCAGGACTGGGACGACACCGCGGTGCACGTCTCGCAGCACAACGCTCTCGTCGGCCGGGACGCCTCGTTCAAGTCGGTCGTCGTGACCTTCGGCGGCGACCTGGTGCGGCTGCACCCGCGCGTGCGGTACGCCGGTCCTGGCGGCGAGGCCGAGCTGTACGGCCTCTACTTCACCGACGCCGGCCAGCACCAGGAGCACCGCCTCCTGGTCGACCACAACGTCCCGCACTGCAAGTCCAACGTCGCCTACAAGGGCGCGCTGCAGGGCGACGACGCGCACGCCGTGTGGATCGGCGACGTCCTCATCGAGGCCGCCGCCGAGGGCACGGACACGTACGAGATGAACCGCAACCTGGTTCTGACCGACGGCGCCCGGGTCGACTCCGTGCCGAACCTGGAGATCGAGACCGGCGAAATCGTCGGCGCGGGCCACGCCAGCGCCACCGGCCGGTTCGACGACGAGCAGCTCTTCTACCTGATGGCCCGCGGCATCGCGGAGCACGAGGCCCGCCGCCTGGTGGTCCGCGGCTTCTTCGCCGAGCTGGTTCAGCAGATCGGTGTCCCCGACATCGAGGAGCGGCTCATCGCCAAGATCGAAGAGGAGCTGGAGGCGTCCGTCGCATGACCTTCGTACGCGTCTGTGGACTCAGCGAGCTCGAAGAGGACACCCCGAAGCGGGTGGAACTCGACGGCACGCCGGTCTCGGTCGTCCGTACGGAGGGCGAGGTGTTCGCCATCTACGACATCTGCTCGCATGCGAACGTCTCGCTTTCCGAGGGCGAGGTCGAGGACTGCCAGATCGAGTGCTGGCTGCACGGCTCGTCCTTCGACCTGCGTACCGGTAAGCCGTCCGGCCTGCCCGCGACGCGCCCCGTCCCCGTATACCCCGTAAAGATCGAAGGGGACGACGTGCTCGTCTCCCTCACCCAGGAGTCCTGAGGCACCCATGGCAACGCTTGAAATCCGAGACCTGCACGTCACCGTCGAGGCCGACAACGCCACGAAGGAGATCCTCAAGGGTGTCGACCTGACCGTGAAGCAGGGCGAGACCCACGCCATCATGGGCCCGAACGGCTCCGGCAAGTCGACGCTCGCCTACTCCCTCGCGGGTCACCCCAAGTACACGATCACCTCCGGCACCGTCACGCTCGACGGCGAGGACGTCCTGGAGATGTCCGTCGACGAGCGCGCCCGCGCCGGTCTGTTCCTCGCCATGCAGTACCCGGTCGAGGTTCCCGGTGTGTCCGTCTCCAACTTCCTGCGTACGTCCGCCACGGCCGTGCGCGGCGAGGCGCCCAAGCTGCGTACCTGGGTGAAGGAGGTCAAGGAGGCCATGGAGCGCCTCAACATGGACCCGTCCTTCGCCGAGCGGAACGTCAACGAGGGCTTCTCCGGCGGTGAGAAGAAGCGCCACGAGATCCTCCAGCTCGAGCTGCTCAAGCCGAAGTTCGCGGTCCTCGACGAGACCGACTCCGGCCTGGACGTCGACGCCCTGCGCACCGTCTCCGAGGGCGTCAACCGCGTCCGCGAGACCGGCGAGGTCGGCACCCTGCTCATCACCCACTACACGCGCATCCTGCGCTACATCAAGCCCGACCACGTGCACGTGTTCGCGGCCGGCCGGATCGCCGAGTCCGGCGGCCCGGAGCTCGCGGACAAGCTGGAGGCCGAGGGCTACGAGGCATACACGAAGGGTGGCGTATCCGCGTGACAGAGGCCCATCAGGGGCTCACCGGCCTCCTCGACACCGAGGCGATCCGCAAGGACTTCCCGATCCTGGATCGCACGATCCACGACGGCAAGAAGCTCGTGTACCTGGACAACGCGGCGACCTCGCAGACGCCGCGCCAGGTGCTCGACGTACTCACCGAGTACTACGAGCTGCACAACGCCAATGTCCACCGCGGCGTGCACGTCCTCGCCGAGGAGGCCACGGCGCTGTACGAAGGCGCGCGGGACAAGGTCGCGGAGTTCATCAACGCCCCGAGCCGGGACGAGGTGATCTTCACCAAGAACGCCTCGGAGTCGCTCAACCTCGTTGCCAACATGCTGGGTTGGGCCGATGAGCCGTACCGCGTGGACAGCGACACCGAGATCGTCATCACGGAGATGGAGCACCACTCCAACATCGTTCCGTGGCAGCTGCTCGCGCAGCGCACGGGAGCGAAGCTGAAGTGGTTCGGCCTGACGGACGACGGCCGCCTGGACCTCTCGAACATCAACGAGGTCATCACCGAGAAGACGAAGATCGTCTCCTTCGTCCTGGTCTCCAACATCCTGGGCACGCTCAACCCGGTCGAGGCGATCGTCCGGCGCGCCCAGGAGGTCGGTGCCCTGGTCTGCATCGACGCCTCGCAGGCCGCCCCGCACATGCCGATGGACGTGCAGGCGCTCCAGGCCGACTTCGTGGCCTTCACCGGCCACAAGATGTGCGGCCCGACCGGCATCGGCGTGCTGTGGGGACGGCAGGAGCTCCTGGAGGACCTGCCTCCGTTCCTCGGCGGCGGCGAGATGATCGAGACGGTGTCCATGCACTCCTCGACGTACGCCCCCGCGCCGCACAAGTTCGAGGCGGGCACGCCCCCGATCGCGCAGGCCGTGGGCCTCGGCGCGGCCGTGGACTACCTCTCGTCGATCGGCATGGACAAGATCGCGCGCCATGAGCACGCGATCACCGAGTACGCCGTGAGGCGCCTCGTCGAGGTCCCGGACCTGAAGATCATCGGGCCCGTGACCGCCGAGGACCGCGGCGCCGCGATCTCCTTCACGCTCGGCGACATCCACCCGCACGACGTGGGTCAGGTCCTCGACGAGCTGGGCATCGCGGTCCGGGTCGGCCACCACTGCGCGCGGCCGGTCTGCCTGCGGTACGGAATTCCTGCGACCACGCGAGCGTCGTTCTATCTGTACTCCACGCCGGCCGAGGTGGACGCCTTGGTCGACGGCCTGGAGCACGTACGGAACTTCTTCGGCTGAGGACAGGCAGAGGACAGGGCTTACTGGTGAAGCTGGACTCCATGTACCAGGACGTGATCCTGGACCACTACAAGCACCCCCACGGGCGCGGTCTGCGGGACGGCGACGCGGAGGTGCACCACGTCAATCCGACGTGCGGCGACGAGATCACGCTCCGGGTGAAGTACGACGGCGAGCGCATCGCCGATGTGTCGTACGAGGGCCAGGGCTGCTCGATCAGCCAGGCGAGCGCATCCGTTCTGAACGAACTGCTCGTCGGCAAGGAGCTGGCCGAGGCGCGGAAGATCCAGGACGTGTTCCTGGAACTGATGCAGTCCAAGGGCAAGATCGAGCCGGACGACGAGATGGAGGAGATCCTGGAGGACGCGGTCGCGTTCGCCGGGGTCTCCAAGTACCCGGCACGCGTCAAATGTGCTCTGCTGAGCTGGATGGCGTGGAAGGACGCGACGGCCCAGGCGTTCGGCGAGGCCGAAGCCGCGCCCGAGAGGAAGACGGCATGACCGACGAGACCGCAACCCTGAAGCCGGCCTCCGAGGAGGAGGTCCGCGAGGCGCTGATGGACGTCGTCGACCCCGAACTGGGCATCGACGTCGTCAACCTGGGCCTCATCTACGGCATCCACGTCGACGAGTCGAACATCGCGACCATCGACATGACGCTGACGTCCGCGGCCTGTCCGCTGACGGACGTCATCGAGGACCAGGCCAAGTCCGCGACCGAGGGCCTCGTCAACGAGCTCCGGATCAACTGGGTCTGGATGCCGCCGTGGGGTCCGGACAAGATCACGGATGATGGGCGGGAGCAGCTGCGGGCGTTGGGGTTCAACGTCTGAGGCTGCACACGCTCAGGAGGGGCGGCTGCCCGGATACGCCCCACCCTTCGGTCACCATGAGCCCGACCAGAGCGGTTGCCGCCGATGCCGCCAGGGCCGTCAACTCGGCTTCCACACATC
>NZ_JBSFUT010000018.1:0-176813 GCF_053591935.1 Streptomyces sp. NPDC002851
GCCGGCCTCTTCGGCGGCCTGGCCAGCGCCGGCGCCACCGTCCGCTCCGTGGTCAACATCAGAAGCGGCGGCCGCACCGCCGTATCGGCCGCCACGCACAGCGTCATCCTCCTCGCCCTCGTCGTCGGGCTCGGCGCCGTCGTGCAGTACATCCCCCTCGCCGTCCTCTCCGGCATCCTGATCCTCACCGCGATCGGCATGTTCGACTGGGAAAGCCTGCGCAAGGCGCATGTCTCTCCGCGCGGCGACGTCGCCGTGATGGTCGCGACGATGGTCGTCACCGTGGTCGTCGACCTGACCGTGGCGGTCGCCGCGGGCGTCGCCCTGGCACTCATCGTCCACGTCGTGAAGGAGCGCCGCAGAGCCTCGGTCGTCCACGACGGCGACGACACCTACCGCATCGAGGGCCCGTTGTCGTTCCTCTCCGTCGACCGGGTCTTCACCACCCTGCGCAACGACCGGCCGAACCTGTCGCTGAGCCTCAAGGACGTCAGCTACATGGACATGTCCGGCGCCAAGGCACTGCTGACCTTCATCGACCACTCCCACAAGTCCGGCGTCGACCTCGACCTGAAGGACCTGCCGCCGCACGTCGAGGACAGACTGGTAGCACTCGCGAACGACGAACAACGCGACAAGCTCAAGACCGTCGTCGCAGACGCCTAGTTCGGCTGCCGCTCGCGTCGGCAGGAGGAAGAGCGACCTGCGTGGGCTTGAGGCTGCGGCTCTGCCGCTGCCGAATCGCGGGCCGCGCCACCCTCGCCCGCGGTCCGACGAACAGGTTCAGACGCTGGGGCGGAGGATGAGCGGTGGACGGGATGGATCTGAGCGCGCAGGTAGGCGTCCAAAGCGCGCGCGGGATCAATGGCCATGGTGGTTCTCCTACAGTGATGGATGCCGTCAATGAGCCGTTCCCGAAGATGGCGGGAGCCGGGCCGGTCAGCACCGCAGGATGCGATAGTGAGCGCGCGCGGCCGCGAGGACGGCGCGCTCGTGCCAGAGGATCTTCGGCTGATGCGCAACACAGGGGTAGTTGTGGCATACGGGGGTGGGACACGCCCGGCTGGCCTGGACTCCAGAAGGTGTGCTGCCGCCCCGTGCGGTTCGGCAGGTGCGTCGCTGCGCGGGGACGAACGCGGCGCTCTCACCGAGGCACAGTTCGGCCGTCGCCGTGCCGCCACTTTCCACGGGCCCTGAGCGAAGCGCTACGGCGTGTTGCGCGCCGCTGAGCACGAGCAGCACGGAAGTCAGCACGACAGCGGCAGCCCGAACAAGGACCCGAACAGCAGCACAGCACCAGACACTCACTCGCTGAACGTTTCCCTACGGCTACCCGGGGCGCATCCAGGATGAGCGAGCGGATAAGCCAGACAGGTGAGTGACGAACAGCCTTACCCGGCTTCCGACTCCAAGGGCACACTTCACCGCGGACGAGTTCCGTGCTCCAAGCGCCCGTTCTTGCGTGCGCGTCGCCGAGGAGGTGGGCGTGAGAATCCCACGATCACGCCTTCGTCTCCGTCTCCGTCTCCGGCGTCCCCGAACCCCCTCTCGTACCAGGGGACTCGGCGCCTATCTCGGCTTGGATCCGCGTGGTGGCGTTGTCCAGAGACTGGCTGTTGACGGCAGCGGCAGCCGTCGCATCGCGGGCGACGACGGCCTGCAGCAGACGTTCCTGGTAGTGATCGAGAGAGTCGTCGCTGCCCTTCTCCAGGGCGGCGCGCACACCGACGACCTTGTAAGGGCGGCAGCGTTGCCACAACGAGCGGACGGTAGCCAGGAGTACGGGGTTGCCTGCCGCCTCGTACAGGATGGTCAGCAGTCCCTCGTCGTGATTGAGGTAGGCGACGACCTCCCCGGCCTCGATGGCTTGGCGCATCTGCGTGAGCTGGGCACGCATGCGGGCGATTCCGTCGCTGTCGATCCGCTGAGTGCCCAGCCGGGCGCCTTCCGATTCGAGCAGGCGGCGGACGGCGTAGACGTGGATGAGTTCGGCCAGGTCGAGCCCTTTGACGACGGCGCCCTTGTGCGGGACGCGTTCGGCCAGGCCCGCTTCTTCCAGACGACGGATCGCTTCGCGCACGGGCATTTCGCTGGTGCCCACCTCGGCGGCCAGGTCGCGGATGCGCAGCCGGGCTCCGGCGGGGAGTTCCCCGTTCATGATCAACTCGTGGAGCACCGTATAGACCTGATCCGTCATCGACGGCGACGGCTCGACGCGCTTGGATATCACCACCACCGCATCCTAAGCAGCCTCGACCCCGGCGATGTGGGGTTGCGTCAGTTGGTCAGCAAGTCCCTCAGCACGTCGGTCAGCGCTGCGGCGCCGCGTTCCGCGTCGGGGTCCTCCACGTGCTCGCTGGGGGCGTGCGAGGTGCCGGTCGGGTTGCGGACGAAGAGCATGGCCGTGGGGACGTGGGCGCTGAGGACGCCGGCATCGTGGCCCGCCCCGGTGTCGAGCACGGGGGCGTCCGGGAGCACCGCGCTGAGCCGGTCCCGCAAGGCGCCGTCGAAGTGGACGGTCGGGCTGAGGGATTCCTCGACGAGCTGGGCCCGGCACCCTTCGTCGAGGGCGATGGTTTCGGCGTGCTGGCGGATCGTGTCGACGACTGTGGCGGTGACGGCGTCGTCGGGGTGGCGTACGTCGAGCCACAGGTCCACGCGGGAGGCGATGACGTTCGTGCCGCCCGGTACGGGGGTGATCCGGCCGATGGTCGCCCGTGCCCGCGGCTGGGCCCGGGCGGTCTCCCGTACGGCGACGACGGTGCGTGCGGCGGCCACCATGGGGTCCTGCCGGTCGGTCATGAGGGTTGTTCCCGCGTGGTTGCCTTGACCGGTGATGGTGAGCCGCCAGCGCCCGTGCCCCAGGATCGACGAGCCGATGGCGACGGGGTGCCCCAGGTCGATCAGGCCACGTCCTTGCTCCACGTGGAGTTCGACGAAGGTGCCGATCCGTGCGAGGGCCTCCTCGTCCCGGCCCAGGTGGCGCAGGTCGAGGCCGTTTCGGGTGGCGACGTCGGCGAAGGTGTTGCCTTCCGGGTCGGTGAGCCGGCCGGCCTGGTCGGGGGATATCTGCCCGGTCAGCAGGCGGGAGCCGAGGCAGGCGACGCCGAAGCGGGAGCCCTCCTCCTCGGGGAAGACGGTGAGGGCCAGTGGGCGTGTGGCTCTGATGCCCGAGCGGCTCAGCTGATCCACGGCGACCAGTGCGGACGCCACCCCGAGCGGCCCGTCGAACGCCCCGCCGCCGGGAACCGAGTCGAGATGGCTACCGGTGACGACCGCGTCGCGCAAGGGGGCGCCGGTCGGGTTCCACCAGGCCCAGATAAGACCGTTGCGGTCGGTCTCGACGTCCAGGCCCCGCTTGGTCGCGTGGCTGATGAACCATTCGCGGAGGTCCAGCTCCGCAGTGGAGTACACGGGGCGGCTGTAGCCTCCGCGACGCATGTCGATGCCGACGTCGGCGATTTCGGCGAGCAGTCCGCTCACCGTGTCCGTGGGCGAAGTGGGAGGTGTGCGGTGGGGCATGGGGAAGCGCTCCTGAGGGAGGTTTCGCGGGGTTCGGTGCGGGGGTGCGTAGAGCGTCGTGCTGTCAGGCCGGGAGGGCGAATCGTTCCGGGCCCGGCGCGGAGCCGGTGGCCACGTCGGCGGCGATCTCACCGATGAGCGGCGCGAACTTGGCGCCGTGTCCCGAGCAGGGGGACACCAGGGTGATGCCGTCGGCGCTGTCGACGAGGAAGTCCTCGGTCGGGGTGTTGGTGAACAGGCAGGTGGTCTCGGCGTACGGAACGGGGACCAGGCCGGGCAGATAGCGCTCCACGTAGGCGACCACCCGGGCGCGGTTGGCCGCTGCCATCACGCCGTCCTGGTCGGCCGCGGAGGGAAGGACCTTGCCGCCGTTGAACTCCGCCAGCTTCTGGCCCCGGAAGCCTGCGTCGCGGCCACCGGGCAGGCTGTACGTCTCGATCTGTTCGGTCTTGTGGATGAACGTCGGCCAGATGGTGCTGGGCTCGTGGCCGTCACCGACTGGTGAGCCGTCCTGGTAGGGGAAGTGGTACGCCTGTTCCTGGCGGACCTCGAGTGTGGGTATGCGGGAGCGGAAGATCTCCGGCAGGGGGAGTTCGGCGAGCAGCGCGTGAAGCCAGCCGCCCGCGGTGACCACGATCTTGTCGGCGTCGAAGGTGCGGCCGTCGGTGGCGGTGACCCGGTACCCGGGGCCGCGCGGGGTGACGGAGCCGACGGGCCAGTTGGTGAGGATCTGCGCGCCGTGCCGTTTGGCCTGGTCGATCATGGCATGCACCGACTGCTCGGCGTCGATCACGCCCGCCGCGGGATGCCACAGGACGTCGGTGTCGAAGGTGATCTGCGGCCAGCGCTCGCGGGCCGCGTCGGCGGAGAGCAGTTCGTGTTCGATATCGGCCTGGTCAAGGACACCGGCCAGCAGGCGGGGCGTGCGCCGCGCACCGAAGTCGAGCGCGCCGGAGGGGGTGATGAGCCGCTGTCCGTGCAGCCGCTCCAGCTCGTCCCAGCCCTGTCGTGCGGTGACGACGAGGCCGGTGTAGAAGGGGTCGGGGTAGGCGTAGCGGAAGATGCGGGCGGACCCGTGGGAGCTGCCGTCTTCGGCAGCCGGGTGGGACCGTTCCACGAGGGTGACCTCCTGGCCGCGTTGGGCCAGGTGCCAGGCCGTGGCCGCGCCGGCCAGACCGGCTCCGATCACGAGGTATTTCGACGAACTCATGGTCGTGAACTCCTGACGTGAGAGTGGTGAGGGCGGGGTGCGGTCAGGTGTGGGCGGCCTGCGTCGCGATGCGCACGCGGGCCACGGTTGCTGCCTGGAGGCTGAGACGCGTTCCATCGTTGCCGGGGAGGACGGTGTCGAATCGCGCCAGGCGCCGGCCGCCGAGCGAGACGGTGCCGTCGAGCACCACCAGGGCGGTGGAGGTCGCGGATGTGACGGGCAGTTGGGCGTCGCCGCGAAGCAGGTCGAGACTGCTGCGGATGCCGCGTCGTGTCATGAGGTTGAGCGCCTGGGCCCGGCCGTGAACGGCGGTCGTGGCCACCTCCGATTCCCCCGCGAAGGAGATGACTTGGGTGTAGCGCAGGTTGTGGAGGGTCCCGTCGACGGACAGGTGCAGCGGCACGGGAGCCGCCGACAACAGATGGCGGTCCATCTCCGGAAACTTGGAGAAAGGGCCGGTCTCCTCTATGTCCGCGAGGCTCAGCCGCCACAAGGCCGTGCTGGCTGAATCTGTGGCGGGCTCGCGGTGGATCTCGCGGGTCCAGCCTCGTCCGTTGGCCCACCTCTGGGGTTCGAGCGTGGTCATCCGGATGACGCGTGTGACGTCGTTCGAGCCGTTCTCCGGCTGTCGGCATGCGGTGAACTGCAACGGCTTCTCCTTCTCGCAGGGATGGGCGTTGTCATACGGGCACGGCGACCTCCACGTGGCTGCAGCCTTCTCGTGCCGCGAGTGGCCAGGGAGTGAAGCCTTCGTCGGGCGCGTCCACGAAGACGCGGTGCCGGTGGGCGACGACACTGGTGGCCGGCTGTCCCAACAGCCGTGCCAGCACGTACACGGCGGCCAGGCTGGTGACGTCACGGATGGTGCCCAGCGGCAGCAGCGAGCGGGTCTCGGCGATCGCCTCGTGCTCACCGGCCCGCAAAACGACACGGGTGCCGGGAGAAACACCTTGTGCGGCGATGGCCACGGCGATGTTGTCGAGGTCGTCGGAACCGACAGCGGCGAGCGCCCGTGCGCGCTCCAGACGCACTCGCTCCAGAACGGCTCGGTCGCCTCCGTGACCCGCAAGGACGGGAATGCCCAAGGACCGGGCCAGGCGGATGTTCGGGGCTTTGGGGTTTCTCTCCACGCCGACGACGGGGATTCCCAGACCTTTCAACTCGCCGCAGAGCCGCAGTCCGACCTGTCCCATGCCGACGACGATGACGTGGCCGGAGCGGGGAAGCGTGCGCGGACCGATCAGCCCGACGAGCCGTGGGCTGAGCATGCGGTCGATGATGCCGGCGGTGAACATGGCGCTGAAGACGACCGTGCTGAGCATCAAGGTGCTGGCCAGGATCGGGTAGGCCGTGGAGTGTTCGGGCGCGGCAGCAGGTCCGACCGTGGCCACGACGCGGGCTGCGTCGAACAACGCCTGGGCCGGGTGGTGCCCCGCGGCGAGCAGCCACGTCAGGTCACCGAGCAGAGCGACGAGCATGCCCAGGAGGCCGATGAACATGATTCGTGTTCCCGCGTCGTGCGGACGCAATTGCCCGGCCAGGCGGCCGAACCGGGCGCGCCTACGCACCCGTTGCGGCGCCCAGGAATCGAGCTGTGGCACGCCGGTGTCCGACCACCGGACTGCCTGCGTGCGGCCGCCCTTCCGCCGCAGAGCGATCATGCCGGCGTCGACGCACGGCCCGGCCAGGGCCGGGGCGACCAGATCGGCGGGCGAGGTGACATGGCACTGGGGCAAAAGGCGCAGGAGTTCGTCGGCCACGGTCCGGTCGAATATCGTCACGGTGATCGGGACCTTGGGCGCCATGTGCGCCACGGCGAGGACATAGCGCAGTGCCGCGACGTCCTCGTGGACGAGGACCGCCACGCCGTCGAGGGCGGGGGCCATCGCCGCACGGAGTTCGTCGTCGCGAGGCTCCGTCAGGTGTTGGACCGGGTGCGCGTCTCCTCTCAGAGATGCGCACACGCGCCGCGCGAGGTTCGTTTCACCGATGACGATGAACGAACCGTCACCACGTGACACGGAGACGTGTGTCATGGCGTGGGTTCAGCCCCCGTCGTGCCACAGTCCTCCGAGCGATACGGGTCGCAGCCCAGACACCGGGGGGTGCCGCATGTGATGCAGCGGACCAGTTCGGTGCCGCAGTGACATGCGGGTGCTTGCGTCTTGGGCGGTGAGGTCATCGTGCTGCCGCCTCCTCCTTGAGCGTGGCCTCGATGCGAGAACGTGCACTGAGCAGTGACCGGCGGGTCAGATCCCCGGCCGTGTCGGGATCGCAGGCCCGAGCGGCGTTCACCAGCAATGGCTGGTAGGACCACAGTGACGAATCGAGTTCCTGACCGGCGGCGCTCGCTCCCAGGACCTTGTACGCACGGCACTGGTCCCACAGCGTCCGGATCGTTTCCAGCAGTACGGGATTTCCGCCGGCCGCGTACAGGGTCGTGAGCAGGGCCTCGTCGTGGTCGAGCGCATCGATGATGCGGCCCTGGTCGGCGGCCGTGCGCATCGCGGTGCACTCCCTGGCCATGGTCTCGACCCGCTGAGTGTCCAGACCGGCGACACCCTGCCGTGCCGCTGCGGTTTCCAGCAGGAGCCGCACGTCGTAGACGTGGATGAGCTCCTGCAAGGTGAACCCCTTGACGACGGCGCCCTTGTGGGGTTCGCGAACGGCGAGTCCGCTCTCCTCCAGACGACGGATGGCCTCGCGTACGGGCATGACGCTGGTGCCCATCTCCGCGGCGAGGTCCCGTACGCGCAGCCGGGTTCCCGCCGGCAAGGCACTGTTGACGATCGACTGGTGCAGCGCGGCATGGACCTGGTCGGTCAGCAACGACGGTTGAACGGCCCGGGCCGGCTGATGCATCGGGTGGTCCCGACCAGATCGGGGCCCGGCGCGAACCGCCATGTCAGCGACCCACCACGGAACGAAGGAAGAACAGGAGATTGGCCGGGCGCTCGGCCATCCGCCGCATCAGGTAGGGGTACCACTGGGTTCCGAAGGGGACATAGACCCGCACCCGATAGCCCTCGCGCACCAACTGCCGCTGCACATCGCGCCGCACCCCGTACAGCATCTGGAACTCGAAGTCCTCCTTGCCGACGCCAGCGGCTGCTGCGGCCTTCTTGGCGTGCTCGATACACGCGTCGTCGTGGGTACCGAACGCGGGATCGGGACAGTGGGCCAGGACCCAGTCCGTCAGGTGCTGGTACTGGGCGGTGACTTCCTTGCGATCACGCAGCGCCCTGGTCAGCGGCTCGTCGTAGGCGCCCTTGACCAGGCGCGGACGCGGTTTGATGTCGGTGAAGGAGTCCAGGTCCTCGGGGGTACGGCGCAGTGCGGCCTGGATGGCCACGCGGGTGTGCGGATGACGGGGCAGGGCCTCGCGGAAGGTCTCGAGGGTGAGCCGCCCCACTGAGCTGTGCTCCATGTCGACCTCTACCAGGACGCCGACCTCCTCGGCAGCCTCCAGGAGATGGTCAAGGTTCTTGGCGCAGGTCTCGGGGTCCACGGCGATGCCCAGCTGGGACAGCTTCACGGACACCGTCGTCCCGGGGGCCTGCTCGGCGATGGCATGCACGGTCGCGATGTACTGGTCGGTCGCGCGGGCCGACTCGGCGAGGTCCTCGACCTGCTCACCCAAAAGATCGAGGCTCACGTCGATGCCCTCGCGCTGCATCTGCTTCGCCACGCGGATGGCTTCGTCACAGGTCACGCCGGCGACGAAGCGGCTGACCAATCCTCGGGTGAGCGGGTGCCCGCTCACGAGGCTTTCCAGCTTCTTGTTCTGAGCTGCACGCAGCAGCAGGTGACTCATCACATCGATCCCCTGATCACGAAGGGTCGGAAGAGGTTTCGGCTTTGCGGGGACAGCAGTTGTCCGGAAGTGCCCGGCCGTGCGGGCGGCGGGGCAGGACCTGAGAAAGCACCGGCCGGTGCGCGTCTGACGCGACACCCAGGGGGCGCTGATTCAGGACCGTAGGATGTGATCACAGATCACACAACCCCCCGCCGATACGCAACTCGGAATTCTCATAAGCAATCTCGGGCTTTGCGAGGCGTGCCGGGCGCGGACAGCCGGCCCGTCGCGGTGAGGTCGGCCACCCAGCTGCAGCGGTTGATTCCGGCACCCAGGATAACTAGTCTGAAATTTCAGTTCAATGGTTTTTGCTTCAGGAGGAGCCATGAAGCGCACGGATCACCTAGCCGGCACTCCGTTCACGGCGGACGCGGCGGTCGAACTGCTGGCCGCGGCGCTGTTCTGCACGACCGTGCGCCCGGAGGACCGGCCCACGGCACCGGCCGTACGCCGCACGGTGTGCCGACGCCTCGGACCGGGGCGGATCGAGGCCGCGACCTGCCTCGCCACCTGGTCAAGGGCGTCGGCCCGGTCCGACTCGGACGGCTCACGGATGACCTGGTGCCGTCGCACCGTGACCGAGGCGTTCCCCGTCGGCCTCGCCATCCCCCCGATCCGCCGGAACGGTCCGGGGACGGCGCCATGAAGCCGGACCGGACCGAGAAGCCCAGCGCCGATCCCACGACGGCTGCCGCGCCCGGCATGACCGCCGATGCGGTCATCCCCGTACCGCGCGCCCCGGAAGGTCTGGCCGCCGTCCGTCGGCACGCCGCGGAGGTGCTACGGCAGTGGCAACTTCCGCCGGACCGAGCGGACGACGCGCTGCTGGTCACCTCCGAACTGCTCACCAACGCGGTCGCCCACGCCCTGCCCCCGGCGTCACTGCGCCTGTCGCGGCAGGGCGTGGACGACCGCGCGGTGCGGATCGAGGTGACCGACGCCGGCCCGGCCCCCGCGGGCAGCCAGAACGGCAGCCGGTTGCCGCCGGAGGAGAGCGGCCGCGGAAGCGTCATCATCGCCGCCCTGTCCGCGCGGTCGGGAACCAGGACATGGCAAGGCGGTGCCGCCCGGTGGGCGGAGATCCGCACATCCGCGCCCTGATCCGGGACGACACCGCCATCCCGCGGCACGCGGACCTCAACCCGCCTGCCGCTACTGCCCGTTGTGCGCTACAGCAGGGCACGCACCTCTGCGGAGAAGGCCAGCAGATGAGCCTGGGCGGCCTTCCGCGCCGCCTCCGGCTTGCGCGCGCAGATCGCCTCGACGACCTCACCCTGGGAGCAGGAGCGCGGCGTCCTCGGCCGCATCCGCTGGATCCCGTAGTGCCAGATCCGCAGGGCGAGGTTGGTGTACTGGTTCAGGCTGGATTCCAGGTAGGGGTTGTGGGCGGCGGCGTAGATCGCCCGGTGGATCTCGCCGTCGACAGAGATGTAGTCGAGCGACATGTCCGAGGCGTCCTCGAGCGTGCCCGCGAGCGCGGTCAGGGCGGCGCACTCCTCGTCGGTGGCGCGCTCCGCGGCGAGCGCGGCAGACAGTCCTTCCAACTCGATCCGCACCTCGGTCAGCCATCGCTCGTCGCTGATGCTGATGTCCGCGACGAAGGTTCCCCGGCGCGGGTAGATGACCGCGAGCTGCTCCAGCGTGAGGCGCTTGAGCGCGTCCCGTACTGGCGTCAGGCCCACCCCGAACCGTTGGCTGAGGACCTTCTCGTCCAGGGGATCGCCCGGCTGCAGCCGCACCGAGACGATCTCGTCCCGGATCCGCAGATACGCCTGGTCAGCCAGGCGCACGCCTCCGGCCGTGCCCGGCTTGCCCACGGCGGCTCCGCCGACGGCCCTGCCCACTTCAGTCGCTTGACGCATGTAGCCAGTGTAAGTACGGTCGCTCTAAAATTTCAGTACAACTTCTAGCCGACCGCCTCAGCGAGGCGGGCGGTGCACACCCCGGAACGAGCGAGGAAAGCAATGGCAAATCCGAACGCCAGCATCACGGGCAGCGTCCGCGTCCCCGCACCCGCCAATGAGCCCGTGCGCGACTTCGCGCCCGGCTCCCCGGAAGCGATCCGGCTGCGGACCGAGATCGACCGGATCGGTGGCCAGGAGCGCGAACTCCCTCACGTGATCAACGGCGAGCGACTCTTCGCCGGACAGCAGACCGCGGTGGTCTCTCCGCACCGGCACGCGCACGTCCTCGGCCACCTCACGTCCGCCGAGGACAAGCAGGTCCAGGCCGCGATCGACGCCTCGCTCGCTGCGCGCGGCGACTGGTCAAGGACCCCGTGGTGGGAGCGGGCCGCGATCTTCCTTCGGGCGGCCGACCTGGTGACCGGCAAGTACCGCGACGAGCTCCTGGCCACCACCATGCTGGGCCAGTCGAAGACCTTCCACCAGGCCGAGATCGACGCGGCCTGCGAGCTCGCCGACTTCTTCCGCTACAACGCCCACTCCGCGGCCGCCATCTACGACCAGCAGCCCACCTCGGACCCGGGCCAGTGGAACATGATGGACCACCGGGGACTTGAGGGATTCGTCCTGGCGATCACCCCGTTCAACTTCACGGCCATCGCGGGCAACCTGCCCTCCACCCCTGCCCTCATGGGCAACACGGTCGTCTGGAAGCCCTCCGAGAAGTCGGCCCTGAGCAGCGACGTCGTCATGCGGGTCTTCGAGGAGGCCGGACTGCCGCCCGGCGTCATCAACCTCGTCCACGGCGACGGGCAGTCCATCGCCCACCAGGCCCTGGCCAGCGAGCACCTCGCCGGTGTCAGCTTCACCGGCTCCACCGCCGTCTTCCGCGACCTGTGGCAGACCACCGCCCAGCACCTTCACACCTACCGCAGCTACCCCCGCCTCGTCGGCGAGACCGGCGGCAAGAACGCGGTCATCGCCCACCCCTCGGCCGATCTCGAGGCCCTCCTGGTCGCCCTGGTCCGCGGCGCGTTCGAGTTCCAGGGCCAGAAGTGCTCCGCGGCCTCCCGCGCCTACATTCCCCGCAGCCTGTGGGGGCAGATCGAAGAGCAACTCGCCGACACGGTCGCCCAGTTGCGGGTCGGTGATGTCATCGAACACGAGACCTTCGTCGGTGCGGTCATCGACGAAGCCTCCTGCACCCGCCTGGAGCAGGCCATCACCCGGGCCAAGGATCTCGACAGCCACCGCCTGCTGGTCGGCGGCAATGTCCGCCGCGAGACCGGCTGGTTCGTCGACCCGACCGTGTTCGTCACCGACGACCCCACGGCCTTCACCATGTCCCAGGAGTTCTTCGGCCCGCTCCTGACCGTGTACGTCTACGACGACGCGGACTGGAGCTCGACCCTCACTCTCGCCGACACCACCAGCCCGTACGCCCTGACCTGCTCCATCTTCGCCACCGAGCGGGCGGCGATCTCCGAGGCCCTGAGCGTCCTGCGCGACACGGCCGGGATGACCTACGTCAACGACAAGCCCACCGGGGCGCTCATGGGCCGGCAGACCTTCGGCGGCGGCCGCGCGTCGGGCACCAACGACAAGACCGGCTCCCCGCTCGCCCTCCAACGCTGGGTCAGCGGCCGCTACATCAAGGAAAACATGAACCCCGACCTGGATTGGACCTACCCCTACCTGGGCCCGGCCGGGAACTGACCCGGAGGACGAGATGAGCGCCCACGCACTCGACGACGCTCCACTGTCCCGGTTCCACAAGAAACTCACCCTGTACTCCTCCGGTGGCCCCTTCCTCGACGGCTACATCCTCAGCATCATCGGCGTCGCCATGGTGCAAGTCACCCCGCAGCTTGACCTGTCCGACTCCGCTCAGGGCCTCATCGGCGCCTCCGCCCTGATCGGCATCTTCCTCGGCGCGTTCGCCGGCGGGTATCTGACGGACAAGTTCGGTCGCCAGGTCCTCTATACGGTCGACCTGATCGCGATCATCGTCTGTTCGGTGGCCCAGTTCTGGGCCACCGACCCGGTGTGGCTGTTCATCCTCCGCCTGCTCATCGGCATGGCCGTCGGTGCGGACTATCCCATCGCGACCTCGCTGCTGGCCGAGTTCACACCCCGCCGCTACCGCGGACCGCTGCTCGGCGGCTTGATCGTCATGTGGTTCGTCGGCGCCGCCACGGCCTACATCGTCGGCGAGATACTCCTGTCCGTCGGCGACGACGGCTGGCGGTGGATGCTCGCCAGCGCCGCAGTGCCGGCAACCATCATCGTGCTGCTGCGCCTGGGCACCCCGGAATCCCCCCGCTGGCTCGCGAAGAAGGGCCGTACTCAGGAGGCCGAGCAGGTCCTCAAGCAGGTCTTCGGCCCGCGGGCCGGTCTCGCCGATCTGCCTGAGGAAGAACGCGAGAATGTCGACCTCAAGGCCATCCTGCGCTCCGGCTACGGCGGACGCATGCTCTACATCACGGTCTTCTGGACCTGTTCCATCGTCCCGCTCTTCGCCATCTACGCCTTCGGCCCGGCCATTCTCGACGCGCTCAGCCTCGAGGGCGGCCTGGCCAACATCGGCGAAGCCCTGATCACCGTCATGTTCCTCGTCGGCTGCGCCGCCTCGCTCCTGGTGGTCAATCGCATCGGCCGCCGCACGCTGGTCATCCACAGCTTCATCTGGTCGGGCCTTGCCCTGCTGCTGCTCGGCATCTTCCCTGACGCGCCCTCAGGCGTGATCATGACCCTCTTCGCTCTGTACGCCATCATCATCGGCGGTACCCAGATCCTGCAGTGGATCTACCCCAATGAACTGTTCCCGACCGAAGTGCGCGGCTCCGCCGTCGGCCTGGCCTCCTCCCTCAGCCGCATCGGAGCTGCCGTCGGGACCTATCTCGTCCCCGTCGCCCTCAGCAGTTGGGGCATCGGCGGCACCATGCTCGCGGCAGCCGCGATCAGCCTCGTCGGGGCCGTCGTCTCCATGGCCTGGGCCCCGGAAACCCGCGGTATGGCCCTGCACGAGGCCGCCGCACTGACGCCCGACTCCACCCCCGACTCCACGCCCCACTCAACGCCCGCTCCTCCGGTACGGGTGTGACGAGCCCCGGCCGATACGCCTACGTACCGCCACCACAGCACCTCTGAGAGCTCCTGCCCGGTTCAAGCGCCGTTGCCCGGGTGGGCGGGGCCTCTGGGACGCGCCGATACCCGAAGGGGCGCGTCCCAGAGGCCGACTGTCGCATCAACGGCGGCGTGCTCAGGCCCAGATGTCCCCGACGGTGAAGCCGTCGACGAACGGGTCGTCGGGGTCGAGTACGAGGGTGCTGTAACCGGAGATCCACGCCTGGCCGCCGATGGTCGGGACCACCCCGGTGTAGGGCCCGACCTTCACCTCCCGAATGAGTTCGCCGGTGTAGACGGTGCCGAGGACCCCCTCATGGCGGAAGGGTTCGTTGAGCTTGAGTGCGCCCTTGGCGTGCAGGGTGGCCATCCGCGCGCACGTACCGGTGCCGCACGGGCAGCGGTCGACCGAGCCGGTCCAGGTCGCGGGGTTGTCGAAGTCCACGGGGCCGCTCGCCATGGTCACCGCGTTCTTCATGTCGGCGGCCGGATTGTCGGTGGGGCCGGACAGTTGAGAGATCGTGATTCCGATCCCCGGGTAGTCGGGGTGTTCGACCTGCAGCTGATCCTGCGCGGCCCGGAGGATGAGGGAGGAGACACGGGCGATCTCGCGCCCGTGGGACGGGACCAGTTGGAGCCCGTCGAACTGGCGCGCGTCCGCGATCACGTAGAACATGCCGCCCCACCCGACATCGACGGTCACCTTGCCGAGCTCGGGGACGTCGATCACGGCGTCGAGGTGAGCGGCGAAGGCGGGCACGTTCTCGAAGGTCACTTGCTTGACCTTGCCGTCGCGGCACTCGGCCCTGATGCCGATGAGCCCGGCCGGAGCCTCAAGCTTGAATTCGGTGTAGGGCTCCTGCATCGGGATCATGCCGGTCTCCAACAGGACGGTGGCGACGGCGATGGTGTTGCCCCCACTCATCACGGGGTACTCGACCTGCTCCATGACGATGAAGCCGGCCGCGGCGTCCGGGTGCTTGGGCGGAACGATCAGGTTGCAGCACATGGGCGGGTAGCCACGGGGCTCACGCAGCATGAGCGACCGGAGCTGGTCGTCATTCTGCTCAAGCCACTTCATCTGCTCGTAGACGGACCCACCAGGGATGTTCGGGACTCCTCCGGTGATGACGCGCATCGGCTCGCCCGAGTGCGTCTCCACTGCGTGGATCATTCGCTTGAAAGACATGGTGGCTGCTTTCCTTTGCTGTTTTTTCTGCTTGCCACTGCGTCCCCTATGCGGAACAGCCGGAACGAACCGTCCTGATTGCGCACCACCGACTGGGGCTTGCGTTCTGGACGGACGGGATCAGCGCCCGTGGTTGTGCATGACGTGCTTGGTGCGCGAGTAGTCGTCAAGGGCGTAGATCGACAGGTCCCGTCCGTAGCCGGATCCCTTGAACCCGCCCCAGGGAAGTTCGCCGGCCAGCACGAGATGTGAGTTGACCCAGACGGTTCCGAAGTCCAGGCGCGCGGCGATGTCGTGGCTGCGGCGGGCGTTCTCGGTCCACACCGATGCCGACAGACCGAGAGGGACGTCGTTGGCGCGCCGTACCGCCTCGTCCTCGTCAGCGAAGGTCTCGACGGTGACCACCGGGCCGAAGATCTCCTCACGGGCGACCTCGGCCCCTTCGGGGACGTCGACAAGGACGGTCGGGGCCACGAAGTATCCAGGCCCGTCGAGGGCCCCGCCTCCTGCCGCCACTCGGACGCCTTCGTTCTTCGCACGCTCCAAGTACCCCGTGACACGGTCGAAGTGCGCCTTCGAGACCATGGGGCCGACCTCGACGTCGTCACCGGAGGTCGGCTCACCGACGACCAGGGAGCGGACCTCGCCGACGAGTTGCTCGACGAACCGCTCGGCGATCGATTCGTGGACGAGTACGCGGCAGGCGGCCCCGCACTCCTGGCCCGAGTTCCAGAAGCCGGCTTCGCGCAGTGCCGATGCGGCAGCCGCGAGATCGGCGTCCGGGAAGATCACGACCGGGGCCTTGCCGCCCAGTTCGAGGTGGACCCGCTTGAGGGTGTCGGCGGCGGCTCGGGCGACGGCGCGGCCGCTGGGGACCGAGCCCGTCAAGGCGATCATGTCCACGTCCGGGTGCTCGGCGAGCCCGGCACCGGCTACCGCGCCGTATCCGGTGACGACGTTCACCACTCCGGGCGGCAGGAGATCGGCGACGAGTTCGGCGAACTTCAGGGTGGTCAGCGGAGTCTGCTCGGACGGCTTGATGACCAGGGTGTTACCGGCGGCGAGAATGGGCGCGATCTTCCAGGCCGCCATGAGCAGGGGATAGTTCCACGGAGTGATCACTCCGATCACCCCGAGAGGCTCGCGCAGAATGACCGAGAGGTGATTCTCGGCGTAGTCACCGGCGGCCATGGAGGTCGTCGCGCGCAGTGCACCGGCCATGAAGCGGAAGGTGTCGATGGTCATGTCGATGTCGTCCCGTGACACCGCGAGCGGCTTACCGGTGTTGGCCGACTCCAACCTGACAACGAGGTCGGTGTTCTCGGCCAGTCGGTCGGCGATCGCGTGCAGCACTTCCGAGCGGTCCTTGGGGACCCGCCGCGCCCACTGGTCCTTGGCCGCGACCGCGGCGGCTATCGCTCGGTCGATGTCGTCGGGGGTTCCCTCGGGAATCCGGGCGATGACGCTCTCCGTGCTCGGATCGATGATGTCGATGACGCGCTCGGTCGATCCGTCGAGGAACTTCCCGTCGACGAAATGGCGGGCCGGAGGAAGGTCGGCCGCCGTGATCAGAGGCGGTACGTCCGCTGCGCGGCGCACCTTGGCGGTCGTGGGACCAGCGGCAGTGGTCATGATCAGTGACTCCTTGAGTGTGGTCGTGGAGCAGCCGGGTGGGGTGGAGCGAAGCCGGGTGGTGTGGGGCCGGTCAGTCGACTCTCCGGCCGACGCCGTGTAGTTCGGCCTGTTGGTAGACGCTCCAGGCCGCTGCCGCGTCCTGCACGCCGAGGCCGGCGCTGAGATACGTCATGATGTCGTCGTCGCTGCTGCGACCCGCCGCGGCACTGGTCAGCACATGGCCGAGTTCGAGGACTTCCAGCTCCGCTGTGTCGCCCTGCGCCCGGGCGGCGACGAGCGGACCGCAGTTCTGTCGCGCCGTCGGTTCGTGATCGACGACGACGTGGTGGCTGGCGCGGAGGACGTCGGGGCCGATCTCGCAACGGTGCCGGTCGAAGGATCCGACCGCGACGACCGTGGCACCGGGTCGGAGCTGACGCGCGGTGAACAGCGGTTCGGTGGCCAGCGTGGCGCAGACGACGACGTCGGCCTCGGCGATCGCGTCGCTCAGGGACTCCACCGGTTCGACGTCGAAGCCCTGCTCGCGCAGACGGCCGACGGGGACGTCGAGCGAGAACCCGGGCGGTGACCACATTCCGGTCCAGGCGTAGTCCCTGTCGCGGTGCAAAGCGGCGACGTGCGCCTGCCCCTGTACGCCGGACCCCAGTACGAGGAGACGGGCCGCGTCCTTCCTGGCCAGGGCCTGGACCGCGACCGCACTCGCGGCGGCGGTGCGCAGCGTGGTGATCGCTGTGCCGTCCATGAAGGCCAGGGGGACGCCGGTGTGGGGGTCGAGCACGGCGATCACGGCGTGGATGGTCGGCTGGTTCGTTTCCGCGTTCCCGGGATTGATGCTCCCGAACTTGCAGACAGGGCCGCTCGTACGGTCAAGGCGGGAGGCGTAGCAGAAGACGGTGTCGGGGTCGTCGGCGTAGCCGCCCAGGATCTTCTCCGGCTGCCACGCCTCTCCCCGCGCGAGAGCGATGAACGCCGCCCGCTGGGAGGCGATCGCGGTGTCGATGTCGAAGACGGAACGGACGTCGTGCTCGTCGAGGAATCTCATGATTGCGGCACCGTCCTTCAGCGTGCGGCCGACAGCTGCGGCAGTGTCTCGATCAGGGAGGAGATCCTGGCGGTGGTGGCGGCATCGAGGCCGAGCAGCGGCTCACGGGGCTCTCCGACGGGGAATCCGGCCGCGTTCAGGGCGGCCTTGACCGCCGGAATGAACGGAGCGGACATGATCGCGTCCATCAGCGGGTAGATCCGCGCCCACTCGGCCTGCGCGCGTGCGAGGTCGCCGTCGCGCAACGCGCGGTGGATCGAGACGAGTTCGGCCGGGATCACGTTCGCGGTTCCTGCCATGACGCCGGCGGCGCCTTCGGAGAGCGCCTGCAGAAGGAGGCTGTCCCAGCCGATGAAGGTGGAGATGACATCGCCGTGACGGTGGATCAGCTGCCCGGCCTGAGCCATGTCGGCGCTGGTGTCCTTGATGTACTGGATGTTCTCGACCTCACGGGCGAGCTGTCCGACGGTCTCCGGCGAGAGATTGACGCCGGTGGCCCCAGGCAGGTTGTAGAGCATGATCGGAATGTCCACGGCGTCGGCGACGGTGCGCAGGTAGCGCAGCGTCTCGTCGAGTGTCAGCGGCTCGTAGTACGGGGTGACCACCATCAGGACCGAAGCTCCGGCGGCCTGTGCGTGGCGGGACAGTTCGACGGCTTCCCTGGTGCTCACCGCGCCGGTCTGCGCGATGACCGGCACACGTCCGGCGACCTGGTCGATGACGGTCTCGACCACCTGGCGCCGTTCCGCTCCGCTCATCGCCGCGAACTCACCGGTGGATCCACAGGCGACGACGCCGTCGACCCCGCCGTCGATGCTGCGGTCGACCAGGCGGCGCAGTGTCTTCTCGTCGATCTGCCCGTCCGACGCGAACGGCGAGGCGAGTGCGGTCAGGACACCGCTCAGCTGTGACGACATTCTTGAGTCTCCTCAGGTGAAGCTGTGGGCAGGCATCCGCCGGGGCGTGGATGCCAGGCTCGTGGTGGCGCACCGGAGCTGCCGGGCTCCGGACAGGGCAGTTGGCTTACGACACAGGGCAGTTGGCTTACGACGCTGCGCCCACCGGCGCCAGGCCGTGCGGGGTGGTCTGCCGGTCGGTGGCCAGCAGGCTCTGGGCCTCCTGGGCGGCCGACAGGCCGGTCTGGATCGCGGTCTCGGTGTAAAGGGTGCCGAGGTAGTCACCGGCCAGGAGCACCCTTCCAGTGCGGCGGGTCAGCGTCTGCTGCAGCTGCCCGCGGCCGGGGAAGCAGTAGGGCGCGCCTGTGGGCAAGCGCTGGATCTCGGCCTCGACGACGTTGTCGGCGAAGCCGGGCAAGACCTGGTCCAGGTCATCGAGGTAGATCTGACGGATCTTGTCGTCGTCATACTCCAGCAGTTCGCGCGCCAGACTGCCCGGTGAGAAGGTCATCAGGCTGCTGCCGGGCCGACGTTCCGCTGCGTAACCGTGCACGATGTTCGACATGTTCAGCGCCACGCTGAAGGACCGCTTCGGCGTCGCGATGCCGTAGGCGTCGTCCCAGACCTGGCGCCCGGTCTCGTTGCTGAGGAACGCCGCGCTCACGTAGGGGCCGTAGACGATCTTCGACAGGGCCTCGCGTACGTCCCGGTCGAGATCGACGGCGACCCGGTGGCTGACGGTCGCGGGAGTGGCCAGGACCACGCAGCGCGCCTCGACCTCCTTCTCGGCGCCGCCCTCCCGGTAACGGACCACTACGGAGCCGTTCTTCTGGACGATCTCGTCGACGGACGCGTTCAGTTGCACCCGACCTGACAGGGCTGCGGCGATGCGCTCGGTGAGGGTGGACGGGCCGCCGAGGATGCTTTGGGAGAGGCCCGCACCGATGTTCCACACCAGGCTGAAGTAGCCGACACCGGCGCCGGCCGAGAGTTGGTCGATGTCGGCGGCGGAGCGGGTCACCGTGGGCTTGAACAGGGCCTCGGCGTCCTCGGGCAGGTCGCCGATGAAGTCCTTGAAGGAACGGTCGTTCATGAAGTCGTAGATCCGCTGCTGGCGTTGGGCTTCGGTCTCGCCCCGCCGTCGCTGCACGATACGGGCGTAGCGGGCCACGGACAGAGCGACCTTGGCGCCCGCCTTGACCATGCCGACGCGCGCCGACATCGGCATCGGAATGCGGAACGGGTAGCTCTCCACCCGGCCCTTGAGCAGCAGTTTGCCGTTCATCGACAGTCCGGCCAGCGAGCCGGGCACCGGTACGGAGTCAACTCCGGTGCTGTTCAGCAGCCACGACGTCGCCGAGTTCCCGCCGGCGTAGACGTGCCCGCCCCAGTTGAGCCAGTACGGTCCACGGCGCTCGGATCGGATGCGTCCGCCGACCCGTCCCTCCGACTCGAGCAGGAGCGTGTCCCAGTGTCGCAATCGCCAGCCGACGGCCAGTCCGGCGATGCCGCCTCCAACGATCACTACGTCCTTCACAGGTACCCTCCTGGACAAATTGCAGGTGAAGAGGTGAGCTGCTCGGTGAGGTTCGCCGCGCGTTGTCCCGTCGGCAGGCCGGCCGATACGGCAAGCAGGGCGCCGCCCGGTCCGCCCGGGCCCCCACCGGGGTGGGGGCCGTCGGCGTGCTTTGGGGCTATGCGAACCAGGAGTCGACGAGAGGCTTGTTCTCCGCGATCCACTCCTTGGCGGCTTCCTGCTCCTTGCCCTTGCCCTTCTCCTTCATCATCAGCAGCAGGCTGCCCAGTTGATCACTGTCGAACTTGAAGTTGTTCAGCCACTTGGTCAGCTTCGGGTTGTTCTTGGCGAACTCCTTGCTGGTGACCGCCTGGGCCTTGTCCGGCTTACCGAAGGCGCCCTTGGGGTCCTTCAGTGTCTTGATCGGGTACTTGCTGAACGCCCAGTGCGGCTTCCACAACGTGACCGCGACGGGCTTCTTGTTCTTGGTGGCGGACTCCAGCTCCGACAGCATGGCCGCGGTGCTGCCCTCGACGAGCTTGAAATCGTTCAGGCCGTATTCGGGCATGACGGACGTGCGGGTCAGCTTCATGAGGCCGGCACCCGCCTCGATTCCGACGATCCGGTTGCCGAACTCCTGGTTGTGCTTCTTGAGATCCTCGATGGTGTTGACGTCCTTCATGTGCTTCGGGACGGCGAGGACGGACTCGGCGGGCTCGTACCAGGTGGAGACGATTTCCAGCTTGTCCTTGTAGCGCTTCCAGTACGCCTCGTGCGTGAGCGGAAGCCAGGCATCGGTGTACAGATCCACCTGCCCGTTCGCCACGGCCGTGAAGGTGCTGGCGATGTCGAGCGACTGGACGTCGACCTTGTAGTCCCGCTCCTCCAGCAGTTCCTTCCACAGATAGGTGGTGGCGACGTTCTCGTCCCACCCGTCCACGACGGCGACGCTCACTCTTTTGCTGTCGGATTTGCTGTCGGACTCGCTGTCGCCGCCCGATCCCACGGAGGCGGTCTGGCCGCTGCACGCGGCGAGCAGCACCAGGAGTCCGGCGGTGCCGGCGGCGACGGCCAGTCTGTTCGTTCGGCGGATGTCACGGCTCATGTCGGTAACTCCCATGGGGTCAGGACGCGTTGGCGAGAGCGGCGGGACGGGCGGTCTGCTTGCGGCGGGAGGCCAGTGCGGAGCGCAGTCGGCCACGGCGGCGGCCTGGTGCGGCGAACGCGCCGGTGAAGCGGTCGAGGAAGATGGCGAGGATGACCACGGCGAGGCCGCCCTCGGCGCCGGCGCCGATGTCGAGGGTGCTGATGCCGCGCACGACGACGGAACCCAGTCCGCCGGCTCCGACCATGCCCGCGATCACCACCATGGAAAGGGCCAGCATGATCACCTGGTTGACGCCGGCCATGATCGAGGGCATGGCCATGGGGAACTGGACGTCCCGGAGCAGCTGGCGGGGTTTGGCGCCGAAGGCGAGGGCCGCTTCGACGACCTCCTTGTCGACCTGGCGGATGCCCAGTTCGGTGAGCCGGACCGCCGGGGGGATGGCGAAGACCGTGGTCGACACCACTCCGGGCACGACACCGACGCCGAAGAAGAAGACCGTGGGAATGAGGTAGACGAAGACCGGCAGCGTCTGCATGAAGTCGAGCACCGGCCGCACCGCGCTGCTGGCCCGGCTGCTGCGGGCCGCCCAGACCCCGATGGGGACGCCGATGGCGACGGCGATGACGGACGCGACGATGACCACGGCAAGGGACTCCATCGCGGGAAGCCACAGGCCCATGCCCTGGATGAGCAGGAAGGCGACCAGGGTGAACGCCGCGAAGCCCCACTTGCGGGTGGAGAGCGCAAGCAGCGTGAACACACCTGTCACCACGAGCGCGTGCGGAGCCGTGAGGACCGTCAGAACCGCGTTGATGAGGGTCACCATCACGCTCGAGATACCGTCGAAGAGCGGTCCGAGGTTCTCGGTGAGCCAGTCGACCGCGTCCGAGACCGGAGTGCCCAGGTCGATGTCAATCATGGCTGGCCTTCCGGGGGTTGGAGAGTGCCGCGAGCAGCGCCGCCTTGGGTACGACGCCGAGGAGTCTGCCGTCGTCGTCGGTGACGGCGAGGGGGACGGAGTGCCTGGCGACCAGCTTGCAGAGGTCCATGAGGGGGGTATCTGCCAGGACGTGCTGGAAGCCGTCGGTGAGACAGTCCCGGATGGCGGTCTGTCCGCTTCTGAGGGCATCACCGAGCTCGTCGTTGCCGGCGACACCGCGGATCACTCCGTCGTTGTCCAGGACGTAGACCGCGCCGGCGTCGACGTCGCCCAGTCGCTGGAGCACATCCGCGGGGCTGTCCGACACGTGGGCGGTGATGATCGGTCTGCGCATCACGGAGCCGGCGGTGATCACCCGGGACCGGTCGACGTCGGAGACGAACTCCGAGACGTAGTCATTCGCCGGCCGGGAAAGGATCTCCTCCCCCGTGCCGAGCTGGACGACACGACCGCCCCGCATGACCATGATCCGATCGCCCAGGCGCATCGCCTCATTGAGGTCGTGCGTGACGAAGACGATCGTGCGCTGCAGTTCCTGCTGCAGGCTCATCAGCAGGTCCTGCATCTCCCGGCGGATCAGGGGATCCAGGGCGCTGAACGGCTCGTCCATGAGCAGGATCTCGGCATCGGTGGCCAGCGCGCGGGCCAGGCCGACGCGCTGCCGCTGACCGCCGGACAGCTCGGACGGATAGGCGTCCGCCCGGTCACCGAGGCCCACCGTCTTCAGCGCCCACTCCGCGCGCTCCTTCCGCTCCGACTCCGAGATACCGCGGACCTGCAGGCCGTAGGCGGCGTTCTCCCGCAGCGTGCGGTGGGGGAAGAGCGCGAAGTGCTGAAAGACCATGTTGATCTTGTTGTTGCGCAGCTCGCGCAGTTCGGCGTCACGCATCTTCGACACACTGCGGCCGCCGACGAGCAGCTCACCCGACGTGGGCGGGATCAGCCGGTTCAGCATCCGCAGCAGGGTGGACTTACCGGAACCCGACAGGCCCATGATCACGAAGAGTTCGCCCGGTGCGACCTCGAAGGACACGTCATTGACAGCGAGGAACTTCTTGTCCCGTGAACGTCGGCGCCAGGGCAGCCCCTTGGATCCGGAGTCACCGACGAGGTCGAACGCCTTGGTGAGCCCCGCCGCTTGGATCACAGGACCGGGGTGTGGCGTCTCGCCATGGACAAGGGGAGGAGAATTCGTATGCAAAGACGTCGACATGTGGTTTCTCCGACAGGTGGGGAACGTAGTCGCTTCTCTGGGACGACACCTTGTGTGGAGGTGTGGGGGACGGCGCCCGCTGCGCGCGCAGATCGTGCTGGCCGAGGGCATCGGTGGTGTGATCGCCCTGCTCGGCGTGAACCGTAGGGGCCGGCAGCGTGGCCGCCCGATGGCTACGAAGTATGTGAAGGCCAGGGGCGGCCAACAATGCCCGCCCTGTCTCACCGGGCTTCGGGGCGCTTCTGAAGCAAAAGTTCGACTACAGTTGCCGCCATGGTCGGCCGCCCCCGTACCGCCGTGATCCTCACCGAGGACGAACGGGCCGCACTGCTGATGTGGACCCGCAGCCGAACCTGCTCACAGGCCCGGGCCCAGCGTGCGCAGATCGTGCTGGCGTGCGCGGACGAGCCCACCAATACCGCCGTGGCCAGGCGCCTCGGTATCTCCCGCGACATGGTCTCCAAGTGGCGTGCCCGGTTCCTCGCCGAACGCCTTGACGGCCTGGACGAGCAAGCCCGTCCCGGGCGGCCTTCCACGGCCGACGACGACACCGTGGCGCACGTTCTCGTCCGCACACTCACCCCACCACCGCCCGGTACCAGGCAGGCGTGGTCGACCCGTTCCATGGCGGCTGAGACCGACCTGAGCCAGAGCATGGTGAACCGGATCTGGCGGACGTACCGCGTTCAGCCGCGAGTGCCCGCCACGGTCGGGCCGCGCCGGGCGTGGTCCCTACCGGACCACGCCGAGGAGGTGGTCGGTCTGTTCCTGGCCCCGCCCGTGTGTGTGCTCGCCGTGACGGCCCGGACGGGGCAGAGCGGGGCCGTGGGCACCTCTGCGGCGACCGCCACGGGCCGGCTGTTCGGCCAGGACCGGCAGGTGCCCCACGTATTGGCCGTCGCCTGTGCCTTCGCGGCGCTGCGGGGCAAGCAGCGCACGCAGGACGCCCCCTGGACGGACCACCCCGCTCTGCGCGCGTTCCTGGAGCAAGTGAGGTCGGCAGCGGGGGCGGGGGCAACCGTGCACTTGCTGGCGCACGGCGTACCGGCGGAGGCATGCAGCGCACTCGGGCCGCCGGAGGCGGCCGTGCCCCCGCGCCTGCGCTGGCACCGCGCACCCGGCCCAGCGGCGTGGACCGACGAGACCCAGCGCCTTCTCGCCGCCGATGCCCAGCCCCCTCGCGAGGCCACGCACGACCTGCCCCGCCTCCGCGACGCGCTGCTGACCTGGTCCACCACCTGGGCCCCCTCCGCAGCCCCCTTCACCCGGGTCGCCGCTCCGCGCCCGACGTACGACATCCCGGCCATCTGCGGCCCTGACAACGACTCGAACGCCCACGACGCACGCGCACTCGGCGACCTGGCCATCGTCACGGCGACCCAGATCACATCCCCCGATGCTCCGCCCGGCGCCCCCAGCACCACCGACCCCGTCGTAGGTCTGCTGCGGGACGCTGTCCTCGCCGGTCCCTGCCGACCCCGCGACCGCGTCCGGGAGGCGCCGCTCGCGGCCCGCCTCGGCCTGTCACGCCGGGCCGTCCGCGCGGGGCTGCGGGCGCTGGCCGAGGAGGGCATGCTCGACCTGCTCCCGGGCGGCGCGACGGCCGTCCCCGCCGTCACGGTGAAGGACGTCCTCGATCTCTACGCCCTGCGTGCCAGCCTCGGTGCGTTGCTCATCCGGCGCATCGCCATGCTCGGCCGCGAGCACCTCGCCCCGGCCTCAGCGGCCCTGGCGGAGGTTCAGGCCGCTGCCCGGGACAATGATCACGTCCGCATGCGTGAAGTCGACCTGCGGTACCAGGACGCCCTCGCCCGTACCGCGGACCTGCCGCAGGCCGCCCTCACCTTCGAACGCCTCACGGCCCGCCTGCGTATGTTCGTCACGGTTCTGGATATGGACTACAGCACGGCCTGCGACATCATTGCCGACGAGGACACCGCCGTTCACGACGCATTGCGCGACGCCGACGGAAACGAGGCGGCCCGCCTGTGGCGGGTCAAGATCGAACGCTGCGTCCGCTACATGATCGCCCAACTCCCCGAGGACGACGTCGCCCCGCGCCTGTGGACCACCCTGGCGGGCAGGCCCCGCCTGCGCCCGGACGATACGCGGGGCGGCGCGCACTGACGCGGGGAGCCCTCGGCGAAACGCGCAGGAGGCGACCTCCAACTCTGCGGGCCCCAAATCGAGTTGGCGGTCACGGCCAGTCGGCGCTTCAGATGGCGTCGCGAAGGGCCCGTTCGAAGCCCTCGACGTGACTGCGGGCGAGCTGTGCCGCCTTGTCGGGGTCACCGGTGACGATCGCCTCGATCCACGGTTCACAGCGCTGCGGCCCACCCACCGGTCCGCTCGGTCAGCGTGCGGGCGCCGTGGCCCGACAGAGACAGGCCGTGCCTGCGCGCCAGATCGGCCGTCTCCTCGGGCCGGAGCGCCAGGTCGGCACCGCGGATCTCGGTCACTTCGCCGGTGGCGCGATACCGATGCAGCGGCAGCAGCGGCTCGGTACGGCTGACGAGGACCAGGCGCAGCCTCGCGCCCGCGTGGTGGAGTACGAACCACAGCTCGTCGGCGACCTCCGGCGCGGACACCCGCTGGAACTCGTCGAGAACGAGGAGCACCGGCTCGGCCCGGCCGTTCAAATGTGCCGCGAGCCGGGACGGCGCAGGACCTCCAGTACGTAGGCCCAGAAGACTCCCGGGGCGTTGTCCCCGGACTCGACCGTCAGCCACACCACCCGGCCCGGCAGGGGCGGCAGGCGGCTCTGCTCCTGGTTCTGGCACTGGCGCTGGCACTGGCGCTGGCACTGGCGCTGGCACTGGCGCTGGCGCTGGCCGACAAGGGTCACAGTCGGATGATGACCAGCGCCGTGTCGTCGGTGTTGCCGGTGGGTGGGAGGAGGTCGGCCAGGAGGGCGTCGGCCAGGGGCTCGGGGTCGGCCTGCCCGTGACGGACGAGGGAGTCGGCGAGCCGGGCCAGGCCGGTGTCGATGTCCTCGTCACGACGCTCGATCAGGCCGTCGGAGTAGAGGACCAGGGTGGCGCCCTCGGCGAAGGCGGTACTGGCCTCCGGCCGCGGGACGTGTTCGGGGCGCGCGCCGAGAGGCGGGTCGGTCGCCTGGTCGAGGAAGGTCACGGTGCCGTCGGGGTGGAGCAGGGCGGGTGGTGGATGGCCCGCGCTGCTGTACGTGAGGGTGTGGGTGCCCCAGTCGATGAAGGTCTTCACCACAGTGGTCGACTCGGCCCCGTCGACATGGCGGGCATACAGTCCGAGGGCCTCCAGCGCCCGGGCCGGGCCGTCGGCGACCCGGGCAGCCGCGCTCAGCGCGCTGCGCAACTGCCCCATGACGCCGGCCGCTTCCAGGCCATGGCCGACGACGTCGCCGACAGCGACCGCGATGCGGTCACCCGACAGGTCGACCAGGTCATACCAGTCACCGCACACATTCAGAGTGCCGACAGCGGGTTGGTAGCGGACGGCTGCCCGGTGGTGCCCGACCAGCGTGGGTGTGGGCAGCATCGCCGCCTGCAGGGCCAGGGCGACCTCGCGGTCACGCGCTTGTGCCCGGCGCAGGCGTTCGTTGACTTCCTGCAGTTCGCGGGAGCGAGTGTAGAGCTCGGCCTCCAGCACGCGGGCCCGGCTGCTGTCGCTGCCCGTGCCGCCGCGGGCACGGATGAGCTCGGTGACCTCCTCCACCCGGTGCACGATCAGCTCCACCCGCCCGTCCGGGCCCAGTACGGGTGCGTTGACCGGGCTCCAGAAGTGCTCCACCCAGTGGCCGGGCCGCGCAGGATCCTCGATGTCATAGCGCAGCAGCGCCATCGTGTCCCGCTCGCCGGTGGCCGCCGCGCGCAGCATCGACGCCCGGGTCTCCCGCATGCCGGCCGCTGCCGGTTCGTTGGGGTTCTCGGGGAAGACGTCGAAGATGTAGCGGCCCAGCAGCTGCTCGCGGGTGCGCCCGGCCAGCCGGAGGAAGTCTTCGTTGGCGTCGGCGTACACCAGGTCGGGAGTGAGCAGAGCCACCATGCCGGGCAGGGCGTGGAAGACGGCCGCGTAGTCGATCTGCGGTTTCCTCATGTGCTGCCCGCCTCGGCGCCGACCGTCAGTGTGCTGCTGCTCCACGATAGGAGTCACGCGCCATGGAGCCGGGCCACTGCTCCCCACGGGCCCCGGCAGTCACCTGGGCGGCCCCGTCATGCGGGTGGATGCCTGTGCCTGTGCCGCTTCCCGGAGGACGTCGGGATGACCGGCCTCCCGAGAGGCCGGTCACTGGCGTGTCGTGGCGATACGGATACGTTCCCCAGGCTCGATGAAGTGGTCGGCGTCGTACCCGCGGGTGTCGACCTGCCCCCCGGCTTCGCTCCTTCCTCACCCAGTACGCCGAAGACCGCCCACTGCTCGGAGAAACCCTGGAGAACTGGCTCCCGGAGATCAGGCCTGCGCTGCGCCTCGACCCCATGGACTCGGTCGCTGCTGGAAGAGCCGGACCCGGCCTTCGCCATCGTCGCCCCGTCGCAGGTACACAGTCGCGCGCCGTGAACGGAATGCGTCCGTCCAGCCACCGGGTTCCCTGCCCGTACGGACGCTGTGCGCAGACGTCGTCGCGGGCGTCGTCCCGCACGCCGAGGACGAGAGGACGCTTCATGCCCAGGATTCCCGTGCACACCGTGGACACTGCCCCCGAGCAGAGCCAGGAGGCGCTGTGCCGTCTGGAGAAGCAGTTCGGGAAAGTGCTCAACATTTATGGGGAGATGGCCCACTCCCCCGTCGTCCTCGCGGCGTATGCGGGGATGACTTCGGCGATCGACGAGCACGGTACCTTCGACGCCCGGACCCGGGAGGCAATCGCCCTGGCTGTCGGGGCCGTGGACGACTGCTCGTACTGCCAGGCGGCGCACACCCTCGGGGGCAAGGCGGCCGGGCTGAGCGAGGAGCAGACACTGGCGATCCGGCGCGGCGATGCCGCTTTCGACCCCGAACTGGACGCGCTGGTCAAGGTCGTACGGGAGGTCGCCGACGAGGTCGGCGAGGTCTCGGACGCCACCTGGGACGCGGCAATCGCAGCAGGGTGGACGCGTGAGCAACTGGCCGAGGCGTTCGCGCACGTCACCGTGAACCTCTACACCAACTACTTCAACTACTTCGCCCGCACCGGCCTGGACATCCCGGCCGCACCCCCGCTCGTGGGCTGAGCCACCGGGACTCGTCCATCCCCGGACGTCCTTCCTCGCGCCGGACCCGCCGCGCGTAAACGTACGACGACGGCGCGGCCCTCAGCAGCAAGCCGCCCCCGACTCCACCGCGCCCGTCGACGACGGCCCGGCGGGCGCGCACGGAAACAGGCCGAAGTGGGTTGTCTTGTCACCGGTGACGGTGAAGTGGGAGGCGTAGCGGGTGGCGGAGAGCATGTCGGCGGTGTTGCCGCAGACCAGCATGGGCTTGCCGGTGCGGAAGCGGTGGTGGTCGTCGAGGTCGAAGGCGTGCGGGTGTTCGGGGAGGGTGCCGCGGTAGACGGCGACCTGGCCGTAGTCCTCGCAGCGGTCCTCGAGGGGGAGTTTGAAGGCGCGTACGGTCTGTGAGGTGAAGGAGGCGAAGCCGATCTTCCGCTCGATCTCCGGGTCGTCGAGCGTCACCGGTGTCGTGGCCACGGTACGAGCGTCGAGGCAGCCCGTCCGCTCGATGAGGCGGCGGAAGTCCTCGGTGTACAGGGCTCCGGCGAGGCACTCGCCGACCAGGACCGGGTCCTCGAGGAGCGCCCTCGGCAGTCGCCGGTCGGCGAAGATGTCGGAGAAGTAGAGCTCGCCGCCCGGCTTGAGTACGCGGAAGATCTCGCCGAAGACGCGCGGCTTGTCCGGGGACAGATTCACCACGCAGTTGGAGACGACCAGGTCGACGGAGTCGTCCGCGATCCCGGCGGTGGCCAGATCCTCGACATAACCCTGTCGGAACTCGACATTGGCGTAGCCGAATTCCCTTGCATGCCAGTCGAGATGACGGCGCGCCACCTCCAGCTGCTCGTCGGTCATGTCGACGCCGATCACCCGCCCGGTCGGTCCGACCAACTGGGCGAGGACGTACGCGTCGCGTCCGCTGCCGCAGCCCAGGTCGAGCACGGTGGCCCCCTCAAGGGCGGGCGGGACGGGCGAACCGCAGCCGTAGTAGCGGTCCTTGACCTCCTCGTGCACCCGGGCGAGCGCAGCGGCGATGTGCGCGGGCGGGGCCGTGGTCGTACAGCAGGCGGAGGTCTTCAGGTCCGCGGAGGACGCGAGGATCTTGCCGTAGTACTCCCTGACCGCGTCCTCGACGGTGGCGTCGGGCACGGAGGAGTCGGGCACGGGCGTCGCGGGGGCGGCGGGGGCCACCTGAGATTCTTCGGTTACGTCGACCGTCATCGTTCTCCCCTGGTTCTGAGCCTGGTTCGCCTGCGGCAGACCGCCGCAGGCGTGTGTTGCGGGTCGGGAACCCGCTGTGCCGAGGTGGGCATTCCACGCCCACTCCACGCCCACTCCACGCCCACTTCACTCCCATTCCACGCCCTGCCCGAAGCTCGGCAGCGTCACTGTTCGCCGACCGGCGCGGCGGCCTCCGGCGTACGGGACCGCACGAGGCGCGCCGCCCACCAGCCACCGGCTGTCAGGACGAGCAGTCCGGCGAGGGCGAGCCACAGCTCGGGCGAGGTCGGGTCCCGCAGCGCTCCGCCCAGTCCGGTGTAGACGAGCGTGCCGGGCACGATGCCAAGGGCGGTGGCCGTCACGTAGGGCACGAAGCGGATTCCGGCCACGCCTGCGCCGTAGTTGATGAGGGTGAAGGGAAACAGCGGCACGAGGCGGACCACGAGTACGGCCAGGAAACCGCGCCGGGTGAGGAAGGCGTCCAGGCGCGAGAGGCGTCCGGTTCCGGCATAGCGGGCCACCGCTGGGCGTCCGAGCCAGCGGGCCAGGCCGAACGACAGGGCCGCACCGCCGGTGGCGCCCGCCAGGACAGTGGCCGCGCCCAGCGGGAGTCCGAACAGCGCACCGGCGGACGCCGTCAGGACCGATGCGGGCACGAACGCGGTCACGGCCAGCGCGTAGCAGACGGCGAAGACCATCGGGCCCCAGACGCCCAGCGAATCGGCCCACTCGGTGACGCTGCCGAGCAGCGTGCCGCCGCCGAGCGCGACCCAGCAGCCGAGCCCGGTGAGCAGTGCCGCGAGCGCAAGGAGCTTGCCCCAGGTTCCCCGGGATGACCGAGCCCGGCGGACACGCTCCGGCTCGCTCTCGGGCCCGCCTTCAGGTTCGCTGTCGGGCGATGAGGTCGGGGCGGGGCCGGGCCGAGTGCCGTGCGGGGTCATACGTGTTCCTGCCTCATGTGTGTTCCTGCCTCATACGTGTTCCTGCCTCATACGTGTTCTTTTGTGTTCCTTGTTCGGTGGACGCGGGACCGGTGCAGGTCAGCGGCGGGCGTACGGCGGCGACGCGGCGCAGCGGCAGTTCGAGCCGTCTGCCGGGGCGCGCCCATCGGGCGCGGCCTCGGCGAGCTCGCCCGTCGAGAGGTCGGTGCCGCGCGTCGGCCAGGTGGTACGGCCGCTCGGTGATACCGGGGCGCGTCGTGGTAGACGCTGAGGTATCGGCGCCGGTGCCGCTCGTCCATCGGGCCGCTCCTTCACTTCGCTGTCCCCACCGGGCACTTCGCCGTCCCTACCTGGCACTTCGCCGTCCTTACCGGACACTTCGCCGTCCCCGCCCGGCCGGTCGTACGCACACCCCGCTCGGCCGGGGTGAGGAACCCGCTCCACCCCCCCTGCCCATTCCCCCCATGAGTACCGGCCCACCGAGCACACGCCCCGGACAGGCCCAGGACAGGCCCAGGACACGCCGGAGTCATAACCGCCGCCGCACCCCCTCCCTCCCCGCCGAAAATTCGTGCGGGGAAGGGAAGGCCCGAGCCGTGCCGGTGGGTTTCCCTCACATGCCAGGGATCCGCCCCGGGGCCGAACGGTCCCCGGGCCGACCGCCGAAGCCCCGGAGAGCGCTGGAGAAGAACCCCATCCATGAGCACATACGACTTGGCGGTCATCGGCGGCGGGAGCGCCGGGCTGACGGCGGCGCGCACCGCTGGGCGGTTCGGCGCCCGCACTCTGCTCGTCGAGCGGGACCGCCTTGGCGGGGACTGTCTGTGGACGGGGTGCGTGCCCAGTAAAGCGCTGCTGCATGTGGCGGCCGAGGTGCGGGCCGCCCGCGGTGTGGGGGCCTTCGGGCTGCGAGCGGCGTCCGGGCCCGCCGATCTGGCGGCGGTCTTCGTGCAGGTGAAGGAGGCGATCGCGGCGATCGAGCCGCACGACTCGGCCGAGTCACTGGCCCCGCTGGGTGTGGAGGTGGCGTCTGGCCCGGCCGTTTTCACCGGGCCGCGCACGCTCACCGCTGCCGGAAAGGAGACCTCCTTCCGGTACGCGGTGATCGCCACCGGCTCCTCGCCCACCCTGGTGCCCGTTCCGGGGCTCGCCGAAGCGTCCCCGCTGACCAGCGACAGTGTGTGGGACCTGGCCGAGCTGCCGGACCGTCTGGTGGTGCTCGGCGGTGGGCCGATCGGCTGCGAGTTGGGGCAGGCGTTCGCCCGGCTCGGGTCCCGGGTGACGGTGGTGGAGGCCCTTGAGCGGCTGCTGCCGCGCGAGGAACCGCAGGCCTCGCAGGTGGTGCGCGCGCACCTGGAGGCAGCGGGCGTGACCGTGCTGACCGGGTACCGCGCGGTGAAGGTGGCCAACGGTGCGCTGCACGGTCCTGGCGGGCAACTGCCGTACGACGCACTGCTCGCCGTGACCGGCCGCCGCGGCAACACCGCAGGGCTCGGTCTGCGGGCGGCCGGGGTGGAGCTGGATGAGCGCGGGCAGATCACGACGGATGACCGGCTGCGGACAAGCAACCCGCGGATCTACGCGGCCGGGGACGTGACCGGCAAGTCCGCGTTCACGCATCTGGGTGGTGTGCAGGGCGGGGCCGCCGCGACCGACGCACTGCTCGGTGTCCGGCGGCGGATCGGCTACGACGCGGTGCCCTGGGTGACGTTCACCGACCCCGAGGTGGCCCGGGTCGGGCCGACCGCCGCCGAGGCGCGCTCCACGTACGGCGACAAGGCGCGGGTGCGCACGCTGGAGCACGACCGGGTGGACCGGGCGGTCGCGGACGGCCGTGCCGACGGCTTCACCACCTTGGTGCTCGGCCCGCGCGGCCGGATCGTCGGTGCCACGGTCGTCGCCCCGCGCGCCGGGGAGACGATCGCGCATCTCGCGGCCGCGGTCCGCCTCGGCTGGACGCCCGCGCAGTACGCCAGGACGGTGCACCCGTATCCGACGTACGCGGACGGCCCCTGGCATGCCGCGCTGCTCGACGTCTACGCGCGCCTCGAGCGAGGGCGGGGCGTCACCGGCGGGCTGCTCGCACTGCGGCAGAAGGTGCGGCGATGATCCTCCGCCTGGTCCTCGGGGCCGTGTTCGTCGCGATGGCGCTCGGCCAGCTCGTCTCGTTCGGTGCGATGCCGGGCATTCTCGACGCGTACGAGCTGACGGGTGGCGCGGCTTCGACGGCCCTTGCGGTGGCGCTGATCGTGGGCGAGGCGGTGGCCGGGGTGTGGTTCCTGGCCCGGCCGCGCTCGACGGCCGCCGTGCCGGTGTGGTGCTACACCGCGGTGAGTGTGGTGCGGGCCGCCCTCGCCGTGCAGGCGTACGCCCGTGGCCTTGTCCTCGACAACTGCGGCTGTTTCGGGCGGTATGCGACGCAGCGGCTCGGCTGGTGGGTCCTGGTGGAGGACGGGCTGCTGCTGCTCTACGCCTGGCTGCTCCTTCGCCGTACGCGAAGAGACCCGGTCGCCGCCGGGCCGGACCCCGCCCCCGCCGATCCCCGTATGCCGACCGGTGGCTCCGTAACCACCACCTCCGCACCCACCTCCGCGCAAGGAACCGCCGCACCCGGAACCTCCGCGCACAGAAAGCGGGAACAGAACTGATGGGACTCGTGGCGGCTCTGCGGGCCGTGGAACGTGCCACCCGCCCTACGTGGGTGACGAGCGACTCTGGGAGGAGCAAGGAGTTAAAGGAACCAGGGGAGGAATGCCGTCGCGCCCTGACAGCGGGAGAGCGGAATGCCGCTGCGGACCTGGCGGGTTTCCCTGCCACGCGACAGACGAGGACTCACGACGGACGAGGACTCACGACCGACGAGAACCGGGAGGCATGGGCGATGAGTGACCCCGCGGCGGCGCGGACGGTGTCGGCCGTTCATGTGTACTGGCGCCCGGGCTGCCCGTACTGCATGGCCCTGCGCCATGGCCTGAAGCGCACCGGACTGCCCGTGACCTGGCACAACATCTGGGAGAGCGACCAGGACACCGCCTACGTCCGCTCCGTCAACCAGGGCAACGAGACCGTCCCCACGGTGAACATCGCCGGTAAGCCGCTGACCAATCCCAGCGCCCGCCAGGTCCTCGCCGAGGTCCGCACCCGCGCCCCGCATCTCCTTCCGGCCGACAGCGGCGCCCCGAAGCGCCCTTGGCAGTTCTGGCGACGCCGCGGCGGGGCGGCCTGAGCGCTCCGGAGGATCGGCGGAGGGCTCGGGCCGGGCACGTTCACCTCCCGGTCGGTGCGGGGGTGCGGCCGACGCTGGCGATGGCCTGGAAGAGCAGGCTCGGCCGGCCTCCGATGGAGTTGATGAAGATGGTGGTGACCGAGGCGGCCATGGCGACCATGGCCCACACCGGGTGGACCAGGCCGGTGGTGGCCAGCGGGATGCCGATGCCGTTGAAGGTGAACGCCAGGGCCACGTTCTGTTTGACGCGGCGGTAGGAGCCGCGGCTGATCCTCCGTGCCGCCAGGACGAGGGATACGTCGCCGCCGCGCAGAACGATGATGTCGGCGGACTCGGTGGCGATGTCGGCGCCGCTGCCGAGCGCGATACCGACGTCGGCCTGCATCAGGGCGGGCGCGTCATTGATGCCGTCACCGACCATGGCCACCTTCGCCCCGCGCGCCTGGAGTTCACGCACCAGCTCCGCCTTGCCGTCCGGGAGGACTTCGGCGCGGAACTCGGTGATGCCCAGCTGGCGCGCGATGTGCGCGGCGGTACGCGGGTTGTCTCCGGTGACGAGGACCGGTTCGATGCTCTCGGCCCGCAGCGCGGCCACCGTGTGCCTCGCCTCCAAGCGTGCGGTGTCGGCGAGGGCGAGCACGCCCAGGACCTCGGCATCGCGGCTGACGGCGACCACGGTGTGGCCCTCGCGCTCCAGTTGGTGGATTTCGTCGGCCAGTGGGGTCACATCGATGTGGGCGTCCGTGAGCAGAGCGGGGCGCCCGACCCGGATCCGGTGGCCGTGGACGGTGGCGGTCACGCCGAAGCCGGTGGTGGACGTGAAGTCCCGGGCCTCGGGCACGGTCAGGCCCCGGCGGGTGGCGCCCGCCGTGAGGGCGCGGGCCAGAGGGTGTTCGGAGTGCGCCTCGGCCGCGGTTCCGGCCAGGCCGAGGAGCTCGTCCGGGTCCACTCCCGCCACCGGCTGTACGGCGGCCAGGGCGGGGCGGCCTTCGGTGAGGGTGCCGGTCTTGTCGAGGGCCATGTGCGTGACCGCCCGCAGGGTCTGGAACGCCTCCCCCGTACGCATGATGATCCCCAGATCGGCGGCCTCGCCCGCGCCGCGCACGATGGCCAGCGGGGCGGCGATGCCGACCGCGCAGGGGTAGCCCATGACCAGAACGGTCAGGGCGGCGAACACCGCCCGCCGCACATCCACCCCGTCCCCGGCGAAGGCCGCGGTTCCGGCCAGCCAACTGACCAGCGCGAGCGCGGAGATGGCTAGCACCGTGGGGGTGTAGATCCGCAGGACGCGGTCGACCAGGTGCAGAATGCCGGGCTTGAGCGCGCGGGCGTCCTCCACATGACGTACGACCTGGGCGAGGAAGCTCTCCGCCGCCGGTGCCGTGGTCTCGATCAGGAGCGTGCCGGTGCCGTTGAGGGAGCCGGAGATCACCGCGTCGCCACGGCCGCGCTCCTGCGGGATGGGCTCGCCGGTCACCAGCGAGACGTCGACGGCCGAGTAGCCCTCACTCACCCGGCCGTCGACCGGGATGCGCTCGCCGGGCCGCACCCGCACCAGGTTCCCCACGCACACCTGCTCGGCGGGGAGTTCGGCCTCGCCACCGTCCCGGCGTACCCGGGCCAGATCCGGCTGGAGGTCGAGCAGCTTCTTCACCGCTTGGCTGGAGCGGGTCTTGACCAGGAGCGACAACCACTCGGAGAAGATGTGGTAGGTGGTCACCAGGACGGATACGGCGAAGAACGCGGCCGTCGGATAGCCGGAAAGCAGCCCGGTCAGGCCGATCACGCCGCCCGCGATACCGGCGAACGCCCCGATCTCGAGCAGCACATGCTGGTTGAGGATGCCGCGCCGGGCCGCCTGATAGGCCATCCGCAGAATGTGCGGGGCGATGACCACGACCGAGGTCAGGGCGAGGGCCCCGGCCAGCCAGTCGATCAGCGTGCCCGCGAGCACTCCCGCGCCCCGCAGCACCAGAGCGGCCACGCCGGGCGCCACCACGCCCAGCGCCCCTGCAGCCGCCTTGCTGAGCCCCGCCGGGCGCAGAATCGCGAAGGCGACCGGCACGAACAGCGCCACGACCGAAGCGGGCACGAGCACCGACCAGACACCGGTGACGGTGGCGATCAGGCCGATGGCGCCGAGGGAAGCAGTGGACGCGGCGAGCAGCCGTACGCCCTCCCGCACCAGGCGGCCCTCTTCCTCCTCGAACGGGCGTGCCTTGCGGGGGTCGTTGAGGTCGTAGCCGATATCGCGCAGGGTGGCGGCGATCTTCTCGGGGTGGATTCGGGCCGGGTCGTAGTCGACCAGGGCCTGCTCGTGGGTGAGGCTCACGGCGACCCGGTGGATGCCGTCCAGTTTCCCTACGGCCTTCTCGATGGTGCCGGTGCACAGCGAGCAGTGCAGGCCCGAGATCCGCGCCCGGATCCTCGCCCGCCCCGCGACGGAGCCGGTCTCCTCGGCCCACAGCGCGTGCTCGTGTCCGGGCGCGGGCTCGGTGCGGATCCGGGTGCTCATGATGGGGCCTCCGCACGGCCGCACCGGCCGGTGACCTGGAATCCGGCCTGCTCGATGCGCTCGGCCAGCGCGTCCAGGGTGACCTCGGTGGCGTCGAAGGCCACCCACACCAGTCCGGTGCGGTGATCAGCAGTGCTCTCGCGTACGCCGTCGAGCCGGGAAAGGACCTTGCCGATGCGCTCCTCGCACCCCGTGCAGGTCATGCCCCGCACCTGCAGCACAAGCTTGCGCGGCGTGGTGTCGCTCATGGCTCCTCCAGTACTTGCTCCGGTACTTGCTCCGGTACTTGCTCCAGGGCTTGCTCCCGGGCGCTATCGCCCTGGTCGGGCTCCCGTTTCCGCTTCTGCCGGGAGCGTAGAACCTTGCCCGAGGGGGAAGGTCAAGAGCAGAGGTGAGGCGCGGGAGGTGCAGCTCGATGAAGGGCGTGACCGTGGGAAAGGCGGCCGAACTGGCCGGGGTCAGCCGCAAGGCCATCCGCCTGTGGGAAGCCAAGGGCCTGCTCCCCGAGGCCGAGCGCACCGAGGCCGGATACCGGCTCTTCGCCGAGGCCGATCTGGACGTACTGCGCTTCATCCGCCGCGCCAAGGCCCTCGGCCTGACCCTCGACGAGATCAACGACATCCTCGACCTGCAGCGCGGCGGCGCCCAGCCCTGCGGCCGGGTCACCGAGATGCTCGACGCCCATCTCGACCAGATCAATCGCACCCTGGCCGAACTGCGCCAGCTGCGGCGCGCGCTGCTCGCCGCCCGCCGCACCGCGCAGACGGTCCGCCGCTCGGGCGGTGAGGCGGTGGTGTGCCAGATCATCGAGAGGGGCACGGGCGACGACGACCCGAGCCGCTGACCGGGCCCCGGTCAGCCCCCTCCCCCCCCCCCGCTAGCCCTCCCCGCGCCGTCGCCGAGTGCCGTCCCGCACGCCGGACGAGTGAACTCCGCCCGATGCAGGAAAACGGTGCCGCCAACAGGGGTTACCCGTGCGAACGATGAAGCAGCCGAACGATGAGCAGCGGTACGGGCAGCGGCACGGGTACGAGGGAGCACACACACCTTGAGCGACAGCCAGCGCGGGATCATGTCACGGCGGGGGCTCCTCACCACGCTGGGCGGCGTCGGAGCCGGTGGCGCCCTGATGGGGGTGGGCGGCTGGGCGCGGGCGGGCCTGAACGATACGCCCATGGCCACCTCCGGCATCGGGGCGCCGCTGCGGGATCTGCCGGAGGTCCGCAGCCGGAGCGGGCTCCTCGACCACACGCTCACGGTGGCGGCGGCCCGGCCCGCGGTCGGCGGACGCCGGCTGCATCTGGACACGTACGACGGCCAGTTGCCCGGCGTACTGCTGCGCATCCGGCCCGGCGACCAGGTCCGTCTGGAGCTACGCAACCGGATGCTGCCGACCGGAGTGCCGCTCAACGCGCTCCCACCCGTCTGCGCCGACGAGGCCCAGGCGCAGGCGCGCGACCACGGCGTTCTCGACGGCGCGCCGCACTGCCTGCCCGAGGCCGTCCACGGCCTGGCCGAAGATCACACGGTGCCGCAGCAGGCGATCACCACCAACCTGCACACCCACGGTCTGCAGGTCTCCCCCGCGGGCCCCGCCGACAATGTCTTCGTCCGCGTGGGCCCGCTCGGCTCCCACCAGTACGTGTACGCCGTCCCGGACGACCACCCCGCGGGCCTGCACTGGTACCACCCGCACCACCACGGCTCCACGACCCACCAGGCCTGGTCCGGGCTGGCGGGCCCGATCGTGGTCGAGGGCGATCTCGACGCCGTGCCCGAGATCGCCGATATGCGGGAGCGGACCATCGTCATCAACGCCCTGCGGATCGACGGAAACGGGGAGAACCCCACCGCCCTCGTCCTGCCCACCGGCGGCGACGACCCGTTCACCACCGTGCCCGCCGTACCGACCGACATGCTCTTTCCGCTCAACGGCCAGCTGCGCCCGGTGGCTTCGATCCGCCCCGGCGAAACGTAGCGCTGGCGCGTCCTGAACGCCGCCCCGCACCGCTCGCTGTGGCTGCATATCGAAGGCCACGCCGTGCACCAGATCGGGCAGGACGGCATCCCCTTCTACCGCCCCAAGCGAGTCCGTTCGATCATGCTGGCGTCCGCGAACCGGGCCGAATTCGTGCTGCGCGGCGGCGAGCCCGGCACCTACCGGATCTACGCCCGCGGCTACGACCAGGGGCATCCCGGAGGGGTCCGCCCGGACATCGAACTCGGCACTCTCGAGGTGACGGGCCGTCCGGCATCGGGTCGCATCCCGCGGCAGCTGGTGCGGCCGCCGCGCATGCCCGACCTGCCGGTCACCCGGCGCCGCACCCTGACGTTCTCCGGGGACATCTCCGGGAAGTACGGTGCCGGGGTCCGTTTCCTCATCGACGACAGGCTGTACGACCTGGACCGCATTGATCAGGAGGTGGAGGCCGGGACGGTGGAGGAGTGGCGGATGGTCAACGACGACGTCTTTCAGCACCCGTTGCATGTGCACGTGAATCCGTTCCAGGTCGTCGACGTGAAAGGCATCCCGCCCGGGGACGCCTCCTGGCAGACCGACCCGGACATCTGGTGGGACACGTTCCGGCTGCCGCCCAACGGCGAGTTCACGCTGCGCACGTACTTCCGGCCCGATGCGGTCGGCAAGACCGTCTTCCACTGTCACGTCCTTCCGCACGAGGACAACGGCATGATGGGCAACCTGCTCATCAATCCGCCCGGAACCCCGGGCCGCCCCTCCCACACCACCCCGTCCCGGTGACCCGGATGAGCCGCTCCCCGCGCCGCACCACGTTCGTGGTGACCGCCCTGCTCGCGGCCCTCGCCGCCCTCTCGGCCACCACCGCCATGGCCGCTCCCGGCCCCGGCCCCGGCCCCCGGCCCACGGACGGTTCGGCGTACGCGCCCACCGCACCGGGCACCAGCGCGGTCACGGCGGATCCCGGCACCCGCAGCCACCCGTATCTCTTCACCCAGGCACACCGCGACAACCTGTGGTGGTGGAACGGCACGTGGCTGCCCCAGTCCGTGCCGGACGGCGCCCACGTCCAGGTCCAGCTACCCGGCGGACCGGCCCGCTGGCAGCCGTACGCCGGACCCGGCTGCCGTACCGAGGGCACCGTCCCCGGTCTGCTCTCGCTGCCGTCCGCCCGCACCACCTATCTCGGCCAGGCACCCACCCTGCCCAACGAGGGCCGCATCGACGGCTACAGCGATCTGCAGCGCTTCGATTACACCGTGCACGGCCAGGGCATCGCCCGCATCTGCCTGCGGCCCGACCCGATGCTGACGCACCCCCAGGACATCGGCCTGGGCAACGGCAAAGCCGACCCGTACGTACTCAGCCTGCTCGTCGGTATCCCACAGCTCAGCCTCTCCGCACCCCTCTAGGCGGCGGCCGGTAGCCAGCAGCCGCGACGAGTGCCGCCCGGAACGGCGGACGCGCGCTCAGCGCGCACGCGCGGTCGCCGTGGTCTCGTCCCGGCGGACCGTCGAGTTGGGGCAGCAGTCATCGGGCCCGGCCAGGCCGAGGCGGCGACGGCGGTGGCAGCGCAGCGCCCGACCGGCCGCGATACCCATCACCAGCGCCCCGATGGCGAGCAGCCACACACTGCCGAGGAGAGCACCGGTGATCACCACGGCAAGGCCCGGCACGATGAGCGGGCCGCCGCAGCCGCACACGGTCCGCGAGGTGGCGGCCAGTGTGGCGAACGCGCCGGACGGGGCGGGGACTTGGTTCGGCATGGCTCCTCCAAGGCTCCTCCGAGGCTCCTCCAAGGGGGCGCCGATTCAGCGGCCCGCGCCGGGGCTCCGAAAGAACGCGCCCCTCGACGCGGCTCTCGCATGTCGCGTCGCGTGGCTGAGCCGTGGCGATGCCCTCGACTTCACCGGCTTCCCCACGCACCGGAAACCCGCCCAACGACCGGCGTCATTCCGTGCGCCGGTACGGAAGGGCGAGGTGAGGCGATGAAAGGGGGAGGCCGGGCGCGGCGTGGAATGCGGTGGATGGGTCGGCGGGTTCCCGGCCCGTGGGAGAGGACGTGCCGCGAGCTCCTCGGCCCAGAATTCGCAGGGGGATCGTCCCAGAACCAGACGTGTGGCGACTGGTGTCGGGCCGAGGTCATAGCGATGGAGACTACCGGGCCAGGCGCTCATCCCGAGTGCGGCGGCGAGGCCAGTGCCGTCCACGACGGACGTGTCGTTTGCTGGTCCGGGACGCTGTGCGTGGTGGGCTGGGGTGGCCGGGTGCTTCATAGCCGTCCGGAGAGACCACGTGGGTGTCATGGGCGCCCAGGGCGTGGGCTTGGCGGGTGCGAGGCCCGCCGCTCGCGGGGCGTTGCGGGCCTATCCGGATGTCTGCGCCACGTAGACCGTGTTGGTGGCCGTGCCCCCTTGCAGCGGGTTGGCGAACTCCACGACGTGGGCGTCCGATGCGGCGAAGACCTCCGCGAGGGCCGCGCCGAATTCGGCGTCCGGCGGGTCGTTCGACCACAGGGCGAACACGCCGCCGGGGTGGAGGTGGTCGGCCAGGGCGCGGAGTCCGGCCGGGCGGTAGAGCGCGGCGTGACGCGGGTGCAGCACGTGGCGCGGTGAATGGTCGACGTCGAGGAGGATGGCATGGAAGCGCCGTCCCGGCTCCTGCGGGTCAAGCCCCGCGGCATCGGCGGCCAGGGCGAAGAAGTCGCCGTGGATCAGGCGGCAGCGTGGGTCCGAGGTCAGGCCGGGCCCGAGGGGTACGAGGCCCTTGCGGTGCCACTCGATGACCTCGGCCAGGGCGTCGACCACGACCAGGGAGCGGACGCGCGGGTCGTCCAGGGCCTCGCGGGCCGTGAAGCCGAGGCCCAATCCGCCTACGGCGACGTCGAGTTCGGCGCCCGGCAGCGGCGCCAGGCCCAGGCGGGCGAGGTCCTGCTCGGCGGTGGTGAAGAGGCTCGACATGAGGAACTCTTCGCCGAGTTTCACCTCGTGCACGTCGTGGCCCGTCATCGGGTCCCGGCGGCGCCGCAGGCTGAGGTCACCCATGGGCGTCGGACGCCAGTCGATCTCCTGGAAGCGTGTGCTCATCTGTGCGCCTTTCGCGGGCATGGCGGGGGCGGCCTTGGCGAAGTGGTCGACGTGGGCGGGGTGTCAGGCGTCGATTGGGCGGGGTGTCAGGCGTCGATGATGACGGGGATCACCAAGGGCTTGCGGCGGTGCGTGCGGTACGCCCAGTTCGCCACGGCGCGGGCGAGGAGCTGTTCGAGCTGGTGCGCGTCGCCGACGCCCTCTTCGGCCGCGGTGGCGAGGGTCTTCTCGATCACGGGGATGACCGGTTCGAAGGTGGCGTCGTCGTGGACGAAACCGCGGGCCAGGAAGTCGGGGGGCTCGGTGAGCGCGCCGGTGTCGGCGTCGACGAGGGCGACGACGGTGACGACGCCTTCCTCGGCGAGGGTGAGGCGGTCCTTGAGGGAGGCTTCGGTGGCGCCGCCGACCTCCATGCCGTCGACGTAGACATTGCCGGCGGGCACCTTGCCGGTGATCCTTGCGTGGCCGTCGACGAGGTCGACGACGACACCGTCCTCGGCGATCACCACACGGTCGGGATCGACGCCGGTACGGATCGCCAGGTCGGCGTTGGCCCGCATGTGCTTCCACTCGCCGTGGACGGGCATCACGTTGCGGGGCCGCACGATGTTGTAGCAGTAGACGAGCTCGCCCGCGCTGGCGTGGCCGGAGACATGCACCTTGGCGTTGCCCTTGTGGACGACGTGGGCACCCCAGCGGGTCAGGCCGTTGATGACGCGGTAGATGGCGTTCTCGTTGCCGGGGATGAGGGAGCTGGCGAGCAGGACGGTGTCGCCCTTGCCGACGCGGATCATGTGGTCGCGATTCGCCATGCGGGACAGGGCGGCCATCGGTTCGCCCTGGGATCCGGTGCACACCAGGGTGGCCTTGTGGTCGGGCAGCTTCTCCAGCTCCTTCGTGCTCACCACCAGGCCGGAGGGGACCTTGAGATAGCCCAGTTCGCGGGCGATGCCCATGTTGCGCACCATGGACCGGCCGACGAACGCGACCTTGCGGCCGTACTCGTGCGCGGCGTCCAGGACTTGCTGGATGCGGTGCACATGGCTGGCGAAGCTGGAGACGATGACCCGGCGCGGGGCGGTACGCATGACCTGGTCGATGGCGGGGGTCAACTCGCGCTCGGAGGTGGTGAAGCCGGGCACCTCGGCGTTGGTGGAGTCGGTGAGGAACAGGTCGACGCCCTCCTCGCCGAGGCGGGCGAAGGCCCGCAGATCGGTGATCCGGTCGTCCAGCGGGAACTGGTCCATCTTGAAGTCGCCGGTGTGCAGCACCATCCCCGCACCGGTGCGGATCGCGACCGCGAGACCGTCCGGGATGGAGTGGTTGACCGCCACGAACTCGCAGTCGAAGGGCCCGAATCCACGCCGGTCTCCCTCGCGCACCCGCACCGTGCGGGGCGTGATGTGGTGCTCCTTGAGCTTGGCCTCCAGGAAGGCGAGGGTGAGCTTCGAGCCGACGACGGGGATGTCGCGTCGCTCGCGCAGCAGATAGGGCACGCCCCCGATGTGGTCTTCGTGGCCGTGCGTCAGAACCAGGGCCACGATGTCGTCCAGGCGGTCCCTGATCGACGTGAAGTCCGGCAGGATCACGTCCACGCCGGGCTGGTTCTCCTCGGGGAACAGGACCCCGCAGTCGACGACGAGCAGCTTGCCGGCGTGCTCGAAAACGGTCATGTTGCGGCCGACCTCGCCGAGGCCGCCCAGGGCGACGACCCTCAACCCCCCTTCGGCCAGTGGCGGGGCGGGCTTCAGCTCCGGATGCGGATGACTCATACCCTCACGTTACCGGAGAGTCGCCCCGGGTTGATCCACAACCTCTCGGATCCGTCACCGGAGGCCGGTCAGTCGCCCTCCGGAACGTCCGGCATCAGGTGCCACAGAGACGACAGCGACCGCATCCGTACGCGCAGGGAGAGGCGTTCGAGCAGCGTCACGACTTCCAGGCGAGCCCCGGACTTCCGTGCAGCGGCGGCCAGTTCGTCCCTGCCGATCCAGCCGGACCCGAATGCCGAGCACACGCACGCACTGACCTCACGCCGCGTCACCACCGACATGTCCACCCTCCCATCACCCCTCAAAGCCTACCGTTACGTGAGGGTAGACTTGGAGGGGTCCCGAGCAAAGCGGGCGGAGGCAAGACGCAGGTCGACTCGAGCAAGGTGGCGACCCCGGCCATGAGTGATGGAGGACCAACCCGGGGCCGCCGCGCCGACCGGACCTGCCTAGGGGCGACCGACGCGCAAACTCTATCGCAACGGAAGAGTCCTGGGGCATCCCGGCCGAGCCAGTAGGCACTTCGCACGTCGATAACACTCCCGCTAGGTTAGAGATGCGTGTCGGTGACGCAGTCACGGATCCCGCTCCGGGCCACAGGGGCGGGAACCGGTCGGCGGATCCGAGGCGGCCGCAGGCGGCTGCCGTCCGCGAGACCGCAGCCCTGCCCTGACCGCAGCCGGTCTCGCGGGCCCCACCCCGTCCCGGACGTGACCCCTACACCCCCTCACCACGCACCCAGCACCCAGCACCCAGCACCCAGCACCCCGAGAGTGCCCCAAGGAGCCCGCATGTGCGCGGCTGGAACCGCACGGACCGGGAGCGGGCCCGCGCACTGCGGGAGCGCCTGTCCCATCACGCTGTCGACACCGTCGAGTTGAGCCCGGTGCCGGAGGCGGAGGAACGCCATCGCACTCCCGGCGGACGGCGCAGGCCGCGGGTCGATCTGCTGGTGCACGCCGGCGGCTCCCAGGGCGAGCAGGCCCGGCGGGCGGCAGCCCTGTGGCGGCTGCCGCTGCTCATCGAGCGCGAAGACGGCGACGGTGAGGGCGGGCTGAACGCCTTCGGCGCGCACCGCCGGGCGGCCATCGGAGTGCGTCTCACCGGCGGCGGTTTCGATGTCGCCGTGCGGGAAGTGACACTCGTATCGCTGCAGCCCCAGGCCGGTCATGCGCACCTGATTCTCGACAACGAGAAGGTCACCGCCCCCGCCGACCGGCCCTTGACGGCCGGCCTGACGCCGGACGGCATGCTGGAGGTGCGCGGCGACACCTTCGGGGCACCCGCCGGGTGCGGCGCATGCGCTATGAACGCCCGTGGGGCATCTGCCGCCTTGACGTCGACGGCACCCCGGCCCACGACGTGCGCGCCCCGCTGCGCCTGGAAGCCCTGCCCGGCTGCCTGCATCTGCTGCACCCGTGAACGGAGCGGAACGCCGTCGGGGGTGTGGCCCCGGGTCGCACGGGGGAACGAACGCCGGGGCCGCGGTCGGCGCTTCACCAGTCTCACGCGCCGACCGGCCGCATCCTAACCTCACGCAGCGTCAGGATGTGACCAGGGAGGCGTACCTCTCGACTGCCGCTCAACAGACCTTGATTCAGGCCCTGGAGATCCGCAGGCGACTTGCACCAGAACTCTACCCTTGCGTTAGAGTAGTGTTGCTCGCCGACCCCGTCGGCCTGCTTCCGCAAGCCGTTCCCGGGCCGTGGCCGCCTGTTGCGCCTCGGCCACCGCTCGGGGGCGGCGCCAGGACCTGCCGACCGGACCTGGCCCCGGGCAACCTCGCGCAACGGTGCGCGAAATCCTCGCGCAGCTCCCCGACCGCCGCTTCGTCCGCCTCCAGCAGCCTCCCGGCGGCTCGGCGCACCCCTTGAAAAAGGGTCGACGCACCCTGGGACGCGGCTTAGGATCTTTGTGCGGTATCGCAACGCCGTCACCGGCTGGGTGAGGCGCGGAGGTACCCCTCTGAGATGCCCATGGAGGCATTCCAGCATGGCAGTTGATCTCAACCACACCATCGTTCTCTCCCGCGACCGGGAGCAGTCCGCCCATTTCCTGGCCGACATCCTCGGCCTCAAGGTCGGTGAACCCGCGGGCATGTTCCTGCCCGTCACCACCAACAACGGCGTCACCCTCGACTTCGCCACCGTCGAGCTGGACTCCTGGCCCATCCTGCACTACGCGTTCCAGGTCACGGAGCAGGAATTCGACGCCGTCCTCGACCGGCTCATGAAGGCCGACGTCACCGTCTACGCCGACCCGCGCGCGCAGCAGCCCGGGCGGATCAATCGCAATGACGGCGGCCGCGGCGTGTACTTCCTGGACCCGTCCGGTCACGCGATGGAAGTCATCACCCGCCCCTACGGCAGCGACCCGGATTCGGAACTCAACGGCGTGACAGAAGAAGTCCCCGCGGGCGGCTGAGCACGACCCAGAACCCGGCCTCGCGTGCGGCAGCCGCCCTGCTGACGTTCGGTCAGCCCTCCGCGCCGAGCTTGCGGCGGAGGGTAGTGGCGAAGTCCTCGGCGGCCAGGAGCTGGGAGCGCAGGGTCTCGCAGCGGGCGTCGGCGACCTTGCGGTAGGAGTCGAGGCGCTCGCGCAGTCGTTCAAGGTTCTCGCCGGCGGGCGGGTCGTCGGCGGCGGCGAGGCGGGCGGTGATCTCCAGCAGGTCGCGCATCTCCTCCAGAGTGAAGTCCAGCGGCTTCATCCGGCGGATCACCATGAGTCGCTCGACGTCCGCCTCGGTGTACAGCCGGAAACCCCCCTTGCTGCGGGCGGACGGGGTGACGAGGCCGACCTCCTCGTAGTGGCGGATGGTGCGCAGCGACAGACCGGTCCGCTCGGCCACTTCACCGATCTGCATCTGCCGCTCGGTCATCTCCCGCGCCTGCCCTTCGTTGTTTCCGACGCATTTTGAATGTGTGACCTGGCTCATGTCACGTGAGGTGAATCACAGGGCCTCGAAGCCTGTTCACCTGCATTTCACAAGCCATAAGTCGCACTCTTCCCTCACGTCAGGGTAGAGTCTTCTACGTACTCAACCTCCGCCGTACAGCCGTGCGGCAGAGGCGGATCCGCCGCACCAGGCGCCCCGACCGGGCCCGGGCGGCACCTGAAGACTTCCGGGCAATGATGCCCGACCCGGCGGCCCGCACAGGCCGCCACCCCTTCGGCAGGGCCCCCGACGTGGCCGGGCCGCCGAAGACCCCGGCCCCGGTTACCGGGGCGGGATCGCGCACGAACGCGCAGGTGATCTCCGGTGACGTCCGGCGACGCGTGCGCCTGAACGGAAACGGTTGCATGTCCTCACCGCAGTCCTCCTCCCTGTCCGCGCGGCTGTCGCGCCCTGACTGGCTGGCGTCTCCGAAGGTCTTCCGTACCGAGGTGCTCGCCGGTCTCGTCGTCGCGCTCGCGCTGATCCCCGAGGCGATCTCGTTCTCGATCATCGCCGGGGTCGACCCGGCCATCGGCCTGTTCGCCTCGTTCACCATGGCCGTGGTGATCTCGATCGTCGGCGGCCGCAAGGCCATGATCTCCGCCGCCACCGGCGCGATGGCCCTGGTCATCGCCCCGCTCAATCACGAGTACGGGCTCGGCTACCTGATCGCCGCCGTCATCCTCGGCGGACTCATCCAGATCACGCTCGGCGCGCTCGGCGTCGCCAAGCTGATGCGGTTCGTGCCGCGCTCGGTAATGGTCGGCTTCGTCAACGCCCTCGCCATCCTGATCTTCATGGCCCAGGTACCCGAGATGAGCGACGTGCCCTGGCCCGTCTACCCGCTCATCGCAGGCGGCCTGCTGCTCATGGTCTTCTTCCCGAAGATCACCACCGTGATCCCGGCCCCGCTGGTCTCCATCGTCATCCTCACCGTCATCACCATCGCCGCGGGCATCGCCGTGCCGACCGTCGGCGACAAGGGCGAACTGCCCTCCTCGCTGCCGGTTCCGGGCCTGCCGGACGTGCCGTTCACGATGGACACGCTCACCACCATCGCGCCGTACGCCTTCGCCTTCGCACTCGTCGGCCTGATGGAGTCCCTGATGACCGCCAAGCTCGTCGACGACATCACCGACACCCACTCCAACAAGACCCGCGAGTCCATCGGCCAGGGCATCGCCAACATCGTCACCGGCTTCTTCGGCGGCATGGGCGGCTGCGCCATGATCGGCCAGACCATGATCAACGTGAAGACGTCCGGCGCCCGCACCCGGCTCTCCACCTTCCTGGCCGGTGTGTTCCTGCTCATCCTCGTCGTGGTGTTCGGCCCGGTCGTCTCCGACATCCCCATGGCCGCACTCGTCGCCGTCATGATCATGGTGTCCGTCGCCACCTTCGACTGGCACTCCATCCAGCCGAAGACCCTGAAGCGGATGCCGCTGGGCGAGACCACGGTCATGGTCGTCACCGTCGCGTGCGTGGTGGCCACCCACAACCTCGCCATCGGCGTCGTCGTCGGCTGCATCACCGCCATGGTGATCTTCGCCAAGCGTGTCGCCCACCTGGCCCAGGTCTCCGGCGTCGTCGACCCCGACGGCAAGCAGGTCGTCTACGCGGTCACAGGCGAACTCTTCTTCGCCTCCTCCAACGACCTCGTCTACCAGTTCAACTACAAGGACGACCCCGACGACGTGGTCATCGACCTGTCCGACGCCCACATCTGGGACGCCTCGTCGGTGGCCGCCCTGGACGCCATCGAGACCAAGTACGCCGACCGCGGCAAGAAGGTCACCATCATCGGCCTGAACCAGCCCAGCGCCGAGATGCACGACAAGCTCGCGGGACAACTCACCGCCGGGCACTGACGCCCGAGCCGGTGACGGACCGGCCGCCCTTCCCCGACCACGGACTCGCGGGGAGGGCGGTCTTCCGCGCGCGGACCGGGCCGGGAATCATGCCCTGACAAGCCCCGGACCGGGCCGCACGCGACGCTGCCGCCTGCGGCCCGCCGTGAAGAGGACCGCTGAGGAGGGACACTGCGCCGCACCACCCGGAGCCCGCGCACCACTCCCGCCGCCATCGCCGCGTCCACGGGCCGACGCTTCCACGGCTGGCGGATCGTCGGTTACAGCGCCCTGGCCATGGCGATGACCGCCCCCGGACAGACCACCGGCGTCTCCGTCTTCATCGACCCCGTCATCGCCGACCTGGGTGTCAGCCGTACGCAGGTCTCCACCGCGTATCTCATCGGCACCCTGGTCGGGGCGTGCGCGATGCCGCTCGTGGGCCGGGCCATCGACCGCTACGGGCCCCGGCGGGTCATCGGCGTCGTCGGGGCCGTCTTCGGTGCCCTGCTGGTCTCGCTCTCCCTGGTCACCGGGATCGTCGGGCTCACCGCCGGGTTCATCGGTATCCGCATGGCCGGGCAGGGTGCGCTGTCACTGGTGGCGACCACGACCGTCGCGTACTGGTTCGACCGGCGGCGCGGACTGGCGCTCGGCATCACCAGCGCGATCGGCACGGCCGGTATCTCGCTCGCGCCGCTGCTCATCGAGCGGCTCGTCTCCGCGTACGGGTGGCGCCAGGCGTGGGCCGTCGAGGGGGTCGCCGTCTGGCTGGTGGTCATCCCGCTCGCGCTCTTCGGTATCCGCAACCGGCCCGCCGACGTCGGCCAGCACGTCGACGGCATCGCCCCCGCCTCAGCGTCCGCCGCCGACGCCCCGCTGTCCGGCTGGCCGCTGCGCCGCGCGCTGCGCACCGGAGCCTTCTGGGCCATCGCCGCCTGTCTGGCCGCGAGCAGCATGCTCACCACCGGCCTGAACTTCCACCAGATCGCCCTGCTCGGGGAACGCGGCCTCACTCCCGTCGAGGCCGCCGCCAACTTCCTGCCGCAGACGGCCGCCGCGCTCCTGGCCACCCTCGCCGCCGGCGCGATCATCGACCACGTCTCCCCCAAGGTCGTCCTCACCGGCGCCATGGCGATCCTCGCCGCGGCCGTGTTCAGCGCCCGCCTCGTCGAACCCGGCTGGACCGTCATCGGCTACGGACTCCTGCTCGGCGCCTCCAGCGGACTGCTCCGCGCCGTCGAATCCGCCGCCTACCCCCGCTACTTCGGCACCGCCCACCTCGGCGCCATCCGCGGCACCGTCCACACCATCACCATCGGCGCCAGCGCCTTCGGCCCCTTGGCCATCTCCCTCGGCCACGACCTGACCGGCCACTACGGCACCGCGCTCATCGCCCTGGCCGCACTCCCGCTCGCCGCGGCCCTCGCCGTCGTCCTCACCCGCGAACCGGACCCCACACCGCCCGGCACCACCGCCTGAAGGACCGCTCACTCACACCGGCTGCCCGCGGCGGCCTGTTCCACGTCCCGGGCCCGTACCGGGCCAAGCCCCAGGAGATACGCCGTCCCGCCGAGCACCGCGCGCACGCAGCCCCGTGGCACGTACCAGGGCGAGTGGACGCGGACTTGGGACAGCGGTGCGCTTTCCATCTCCGCACCCCAGCTGTTCAACAACGTCAACCGGCCCTCGGCGACCCGCACTTGCCGGGCGAGCGTCACCCGCCGCCACCCTCTGCGGACCGGCACGTCCTGCTCCTCGAACTCCCGCTTCACCATCTCCCCCACCCCCGGAATCCACGCCTCACACGCGGAACCCATGGCCGCGTTTCCACGGCTCGGCCGTGCGCCCGGCGACGTCCGCCCCCGGGCTCGACGTCAGCGCAGCCCTGCGACCGGGTCGGAGCCGAGCCAGCCGCGGGCGCCCCAGAAGTCGACGGCCCGGCAGATGGTGCTCAGGGCCCGGCGGGCGGCGTTGGCGTCCGGGTCCGGCCAGTGACCCTCGCACCACTCCACGAGCGCGTCCGCGGTGGCGGCGTCCTCCAGCGTCGCGGGGCGCCACGCATCCACTGGGCGCGGCACTTGAGGCAGGTGATGCGGATGTCGCCCTCGTGCGGCTCACCCCGCAACTCCTCGCTCTCGCCGCACGACGGGCACTCCGTCATGCCTGCCATGCCCTGTCCTCCTGATTCTGCCCGTGGGTTGGGGTGTCTTGTGCGGGTACGTGGTGCTGGCCGGGCCGGGACGGTCAGTCGTGGGCGGCGATCAGGTGGTCCAAGCGGGCGTCGGGAAAGGCCCGTTCGAAGGATCCGGCCTGCCAGCGGTCCGGGAACAGCGCGAGGACCGCCTTGTCCCGTACGCGGGTGAGGGCCTCGCCCTTGACCAGGCGGGAGCGGTTCAGCGCCTCCGCCCCGGCGGTGTCGGTGGCCCGCGCCAGGTGGTAGGGCAGGGTCTCCAGGCGTACGGGGGCGGAGAACTCCCCCGCCATCCGCGCCGTGACCACGTCGAACTGCATCGGCCCGACGGCCGCAAGCACGGGAGCCTGGTCGCCCCGCAGGTCGGAGACGAGGACCTGGACGACGCCCTCCTCGTCCAACTGCGCGATGCCGCGGCGGAATTGCTTCGAGCGGCCGATGTCGACGGGCCGGGCGACGGCGAAGTGCTCGGGCGCGAACGTCGGCATCGGCGGGAAGACGGCGGGCCGGTCCGCGTAGAGGGTGTCGCCGACCCGCAGGGCGGCGGCGTTGACCAGGCCCACGACATCGCCGGGGTAGGCGGTGTCGACCATGGAGCGGTCCTGGCCGAAGACGCTGTGTGCGTACTTGGTGGCGAAGGGCTTGCCGGAGGCCGCGCGGGTCACGGTGGCGCCGCGCTCGAACACGCCCGAGCAAACCCGCATGAACGCGATCCGGTCCCGGTGCGAGGGGTCCATGTTGGCCTGCACCTTGAACACCAGGCCGGAGAACGGTGCGTCCACCGGCCGCGTCCCGCCGCTCTCCACCTCCCGGGCCCCCGGCGCCGGAGCCAGGTCGACCACGGCGTCGAGCAGGAGACGTACCCCGATATTGGAGATCGCGGCCCCGAAGAACACCGGCGTCGTACGGCCCGCGAGGAACTCCTCCTGGTCGTGCTCGGCGCCGTCGGCGCGCAGCAACTCCAGTTCCTCGACGGCCCGTTCCCAGTCGGCGCCCTCCTCGGTCGAGGCCCGCTCGACAGGCACCGCTTCCTCCAGGGCTTCCTGAGCGCCGCCGGGGGTGCGGGTGTAGCGCAGCATCCGCTGCGGATCGCGTACGTCGATCAGGCCGCGCAGATAGCCGGAATCGCCCACCGGCCAGGTCACCGGCGTCGGCTGGAGCCGGAACTCCCGCTCGATCTCGTCGAGGAGCTCCAGGGCCTCACGGCCGGGCCGGTCCCACTTGTTGATGAACGTGATCACCGGGATGCCGCGGTGCCGGCACACGTCGAACAGCTTGCGGGTCTGCTCCTCCAGGCCCTTGGCCGCGTCGATGAGCATCACCGCGCAGTCCACGGCGGCAAGCACCCGATAGGTGTCCTCGGAGAAGTCCGCGTGCCCGGGGGTGTCCAGGAGGTTCAGCACACAGCCCCGGTGAGCGAATTGGAGGACGGCGGAGGTGACGGAGATCCCGCGGGCCTTCTCCATCTCCATCCAGTCCGACGCCACCCCGCGCCGCCCGGACTTGCCGTGCACCGCGCCGGCCGAGGTGATCGCGTGCGCGTGCAGGGCGAGCGCCTCGGTCAGCGTGGACTTGCCCGCGTCCGGGTGGCTGATCACCGCGAACGTCCGCCGCCGGGCCGCCTCGGCCGCGGCCCGCCGCGCGGTGTCGTGCGCGCCGGTCACCGGGCGGCCTCCGGCAGCGTGTTCGTCGCCTCCATCAGGCGGGCCAGCTGCCCGTGCAGCGAGTGGGCGAACTCCTCGGCCGCCGCCAGCTCCCGGCGCAGCGCCTCGCAGCGCGCGTCCGCCTCGACCCAATACGTACGCAAACGTGCCACCAATTCCTCATACACTCGCTCATCGGCGTCCGGTGCCGAGCGGCCCGGCTCCGGCAACTGCTCCAGAACGCCCAGCAACGCCCGGACGTCGTCCAGACTGAACCCGAGCGGCCGCATCCGGGGCACCATCGCAAGGCGCCGCACATCCGCCTCCGTATAGAGCCGGAAGCCCCCCGAACTGCGCTCGCTGGGGGCGACGACGCCGACCTCTTCGTAATGCCGGATGGTGCGCAGGGACAGACCCGTGCGCGCGGACACCTCGCCGATCTGCATCAGCCGCTCGTCCACGGCCCACCACCTTGCCTCGGCTGCTCTGCGAACTACAAACCTACCTTGACGTTAGGGTAGGTTTACAAGTGTGGGAACGAGGGCAGCCCCGACAGGCCGCCGTCGTCGTCAAGCGGTGCCGGGCACCAGCCCCGTCGGTCCGGCACCGCCCCCGCACGCTCAGTTCGCGGTGCCGCAAGAGCCCTCCATCCCGCCCGACAGGAGAGCAACGTGACGGATGATCCCGCCTTCCCGCACATCGCACGCCCCGACGCACCTCTGCCCGTCATCGGCTCCACCTACGCGGGCAGCTCCAGGCAGCAACGACGCCTGGTGGACGGAGAGTTCGACGCGATCGCGCGAGGGCCGTGGGCCGATGGTCTCGCGGCGGTCACCTGGTTCCGCAGCATGGACGGCACCTCGGTCCTCAGCTGCGCACAGTGGGCCAGCACCGCGGCGCATGACGTGTACCTGCGGGCCCACGGCTTCACGGCGCCGCTGGCAGGCCCCACGGGCTACCGGCTCCACTCCAGCCTCGCCCACGACAACGAGACCCGCGTCACCGGCTGTCTGGTCACCGCCGCCTTCGACGTGGACGGACCCGAGCGGCAGCACCACTTCGTCGAGGCCGTCACCGCGGCCCAGCAGGACGACTCAGGGCACCCCGGGGCAATCTCGGCCCATTTCCTGCTCAGCCACGACGGCACCCGCGTACTGCTCTACACGGAATGGACCAGCGCCGAAGCACACACCGAGGCCGGGGAAGCCGGTGACCACGACAAGGGGCACGAGATCTTCTCCAGCACGCCCGGCGTGCGCTTCACCCACGGCAACCGTTACGACGTGTACCGCGCGCTGAGCCGCCCGTAAGCCGAGTACGGGCATCGGCCGACCGCTACCGGCCGGGACCGGTCCGCTCCAGGCGCCGGAAGAGGTCGCCGAGGCCACGCTCCAGAAGGCGGAAGGCATGCTCGGTCTGGCGCACCGCATCGGGGTAGACCGCGTCCGGGGACTCACCGGCGGCGGTGCGGCGGGAGTTCTCCGCGAACAGGACGTTCTGGGTGCCGAGGAGCTGGGCGGCCACCAGGCGTGCGGTGAACTCCGAGCTCTGCTCCTCGATCAGCGCCTGGGCCAAGAGGTCCTGGCTCAGCCCGTCGTACTGCAGGCGGCGCGCGACGAGCGCGGGGGTGGCGGTGATCAGGCGGGCCAGGCGCTGGATATCGGGCCGGTCGGAGAGGCCGGTCATCGGCTGCCGTTCGGCAAGAGCGGTCAGGATGTACGCGCGCATGGCGCCGTGCGGGGTCTGGCCGGGTTCCCGGTCGCATACGACGGCGGCGGGCTCGGCGGAGCGGGTCTTCGAGCTGCTCGACGCGGACGAGGAGCACCCGGACCCTGTATCCGCTTCCGTATCCACATCCACATCCACGGACGGCCAACCGGAGAGGGTCGCGGGCCATGTGGCCTTCGACAGCGTGTCGTTCCGCTATCACCAGGACGAGCCGCTGATCGACGACCTGCCCCTCACGGTGGAGCCGGGACAGACCGTCGCGATCGTCGGCCCCACGGGAGCCGGAAAGACCACCCTGGTCAACCTGCTCCTGCGGTTCTACGACCTGGACACCGGCCGGATCACCGTGGACGGCACCGACATCACGGCCGTACCCAGGAACGAACTGCGCCGGACCATCGGCATGGTGCTGCAGGACACCTGGCTCTTCGAAGGCACCATCGCCGACAACATCGCCTACGGCCGCCCGAAGCCACCCGCGAGGAGGTCGTCGCGGCAGCCGGCGCCGTCCACGCCGACCACCTCATCCGCACCCTGCCCGACGGCTACGACACGCTGCTCGACGGGGACGGCGACGGCGGCCTCAGCGCCGGGGAACGCCAACTGATCACCATCGCCCGGGCGTTCCTGGTCGAACCGGCGATCCTCGTCCTCGACGAGGCCACCAGCTCCTCGACACCCGCACCGAAATGCTCGTCCAGCACGCCATGGCCTCACTGCGCCAGGGCCGCACCAGCTTCGTCATCGCCCACCGCCTCTCCACCATCCGGGACGCCGACACCATCCTCGTCATGGACACCGGACGCATCGTCGAACACGGCAGCCACCAGAAGCTGCTGGCGGCCGACGGCGCGTACGCCCGGCTGTACGCCGCCCAGTTCGCCCACGATCTTGGTCGGCCCAGGAAGCTCAACCGCACCTGACGGTTGGGGTTGTCGACGTTCGTGTCCACCAAACTCCGTTAGGGCAACCGCCAGCGTAGCCGCCAAGTCGGCGCTATCCGATGCTCACTTCGTTCGGGACGAAGAGGTCGTGGGTTCAAATCCCGCTACCCCGACAGTGAAACACCAGGTCAGACCCGGTGCTGAGAGATCAGCACCGGGTCTGATTTGCTGTGCGGCCCCGTTTTGGGCGCCAACTTCGAGTTGCAGGCTCCCAGTCAGCCGACTGCCACTCAGCTCCGCCTCAGCCACCCGACGGCCCCAGTTCACCAGCTCTCCGTTCATGACATGGCCCTTGCCCAACATCACTCATGGCAGTCCAGCGCCTCTGCGTCGGCCGATTCACTGCCCCCATTCTCCGAACGCTTGATCCCCGTGAGTTAGAGCGGTGAATTCGGCGACTACGGGTGAGGGTGCGTGGCGGATTCGCAGTCGGGCTCCGCCTCAGGGCAGGGGATGATCCGTGCCTCCATGGGGATGGTGGAGGTGATGCGGGGAGCTCGGGATACTGCCATCGGCCTGTCCGGCGGGGCTCGGGCGGCAGCATGGGCGACCTGGGAGCCTGCTGCTCACAGAACTACCTCGGCCTGGGCCAGGAGCTTCCCGAAGTGGTCGGCGAGACAGCCTGGTACGACCGGTACGCGCCCGGCGGTCGCAATGAGCGGTTCCGCGGGTCGGTGGACAAGGTGCGCGATGTGGCCAGCTCCTGGCGTCACGCCAAGAAGCTGATGCTGAACTTCCTCGAAGACTCGCAGACGTACGCATCCACGGCGAACAAGTCCCACTGCGGGGAAGCCGCTGACGCCTTCGACCGCTACTTGCGGAACTGCGTTGGCTTCGGCACCCCACCAGAGCAGGCTCAGCAGGACGAGCCACTGGTGGCGAACCTGGTGGCCGCGTGCAGCCAGCTGGCCAAGGCGTGCGAGCGGTACGCCGACCACATCGAGGCCGCCCTGGAGAAGATCGTCCATCACGACCTGGACATCTTCGAGTTCGACGCCCCTGGGACGATCCGATGTTCGGGGGCAGCGGCTACGACGGCGGCCTGCTCGACGCTGTCCTGAGCGATCCGTACATCCACCGGCTGCGGAATGTCGCGCACGCCCTCGACGCCTCCCAGGGGCGCGTGAGGCTGCCCGGCGGCGGGACGACCCCCGCTTCCCCGCACCCCCGTTGCTGCTCCTCCCGCTCGTACCGGTTGCTCCGGCGCCGCTGCTGCTCGCCTCCTGCACCGAACAGCCCCCACAGCATCGCGCGCCTGAGGAGGGCCGCGCCTTCTACGATGCCTCGGAGGAAGCGGTGTGCTCCTTGCCACCCGGCTCCTTGACGGCAGCGGTTCGTCGGTGTCGGCCCCATCTCTGGTGGAGTCTAGGCGGGGACACGGGCGTGCCGGATCGGGGCTCCGGCCCGGTGGAGGCTGGTGAGTGCCTGCCGGTAGGAGGTGATCAGTCCGGCCTCCAGGTAGTCCACGCCCAGTTCCTCGCAGTAGCGGCGGACGATGGTCTGGGCCTTGCGCAGGTGAGGGCTGGGCATGCTGGGGAACAGGTGGTGCTCGATCTGGTAGTTCAGCCCGCCGAGCGCGATGTCGGTGAACCAGCCGCCGCGCACGTTGCGTGAGGTGAGCACCTGGCGGCGTAGGAAGTCCGGGCGGTCCTCGCCGGTCAGGATCGGCATGCCCTTGTGGTTCGGGGCGAAGACGGAGCCGAGGTAGACGCCGAAAAGGCACTGGTGGACGGCCAGGAAGGCGATCGCCATGCCGGGGGGCAGCACCAGGAACAGCGCGGTCAGGTAGACCGCGAAGTGCGCGAACAGCAGCGTGCCGTCCAGCGTGCGGTGCTTGAGCGAACGGTTGGCCAGCGCCTTCACGCCCGACACGTGCAGGTTGAAGCCCTCCAGCGTGAGCAGCGGGAAGAACAGGACGGCCTGCCAGCGGCCGATCAGGCGGGGCAGCCCCTTGGCGGCGCGAGCCTGGTCCTGGGACCAGACCAGCAGGTCGGGGATGAGGTCGGGGTCGAGCTCTTCGTGGTTGGGGTTGGCGTGGTGGCGAGTGTGCTTGTCCTGCCACCAGCCGTAGCCCATCCCGATGCCGGCGTTCCCGGCGATCCGCCCGGCTCGCTCGCTGGCCTTGCGCAGGCGGAACACCTGACGGTGGGCCACATCGTGGGCGACCAGGGCGACCTGGCCGAAGACCAGGGCGAGGCAGGCGGCGACCGCCAGCGTCCACCAGTTGTCGCCGATGAGTACGAAGGCGGTCCAGCCGCCGGCATAGAGCGCGGCCACCGCCGTGATCCGGGCCGCGTAGTAGCCGGGGCGGCGGCCCATCAGCCCGGCATCGGTGATCTTCTTCGACAGCCGGGCGAAGTCACTGCCGGACGCGTGCGGGGGCGGGGGGCGAACCGCGGTTGGCGTAGTCATGGTGATGAATCCTTTCCGTTGCAGGTGGGCGCATGACCCGGGCCGTGTTCCGGTGTCTGGGGGATGTGCCGTGGTCGGGCCGCGCCGGGCGTTACCGCCGCCGGCCGTGGCGTGGAGCGCGGGCCTCCGACTTCGCTACGGGCGCATTCCGCGCGCCATCGGGGATGGAGTTCGTAGGGCAGGGCATCGCTTTGAGGGCATCGCTTTGAGGGTGTCGACGGCGAGGAGCGCGTCGAGCGGCCTGCGCGGTGTCCAGGCGTCCTCGCCCGGGGCACGGCGTTCGTGCGCCTGGTCGAGTTGGGGGGCGGCGTCGTGGTCGATCTCCCCGGCGGCCACGGCCAGGGCGTGCGGGCCCATCAGGGTGGCGTGCGGTTAAGGCGGGATTGAGGGACATGGGTCCTCCTCGCGGCGGAGTGCGGGCGCGTGGCCCGGTCTCACAGCGCGATGTATTCGCGGATTCTGCCCCGCACCATCGGTCGGGGGGTGCCAATGGTCAGGGGAAGGGTGGGGAAGCGGTTGGCCAGGGCGGCGGGGGTGAGCGGCGGACTGAGTGGCAGGGCGACCTTGCCGTCGGTGTCCTCCTGCCACAGGCCGTTCTGGACCTCGCGGACGCGGGCGACCTGGCCGTCGACGACGTAGACGACGGCGCGCAGGAGTGGGCGCTTGTCCTTGGCGACGGTGAACCACATGCGGTCGGCGTCCCGCTGGGCCGGGCTGTCCTCGCCCTGGCCGGTCTCGCCGCTGAGCCGCCCGTCCGGGGCGACCTTTGCGGTGTGGATACCGCGGTAGATGACCATGATCACGTCGATGGCGCGTTCGCGGGCGCGCACGGTCTTGGGGTCCAGGTCCAGCAGGGCGGCGGCCTGGCTGACCCCGCCGGCTCTCGCCACGATCGCGCGGATCATCGCCGCGTGCTCCTTACGGAGCTCGTTCTGCCGGGCTTCTATGGTGCGCAGCCGATCAAGAAGATCGCGCATGCCAGTCCTTCATTGCATGGGCCGGAGGCCCTTGCCGTCCATTTGTCCTCTCTTTCCGCGCTGCTGTCAAAGACAGGGAACCGACCGGAGACCGTCCACGAACGGCCGTCCCGAGCCACGGCATGCGTAAGACGAGCCAACCGCCGGTCCTTTCCGGGCTGCTCGACCTGGACAGCCTCGTCCCGCACTCCGGAACCGGTCGGGACAGAGGGCGGGGAAGGACGGTGCTGCTGTTCTTGGCCGGTCTGGCCATCGCCCTGCTCGTCGACTTCCTGCTGTTGATCTACCTGCTCACCCGGCTGCCGCGGGTCCATCCCGGCCGACGTGCGGTCGTGGTCCCCGGCCTGATCGGTGCCGGCGGCTTCGAACTGCTCAAGCTGCCGCTGACCGGCTACTTGCAGGGCGTCGCGGTGAAGACCATGGATACCGTCACCGCCCGAGGGCGCAACGCAGAGATTCCCCAATACCCTGGAAGGGCAAAGGGCTACCGTCCCGGCGGGCTGCGACTATCCGTGAACGGCTCACACCGGCCCGGGTGAACGGCTCAGGAGGATAAGCCATGATCCATGCAGCCAATGTCCGTGAGTGGCGCAACCACAACGTCGTCGACCCAAAGGGCCACAAGATCGGCGTGCTCGAAGCGATCTACGTGGATACCACCACCGACGAACCGGCCATGGCCACGGTCCGGACCGGACTCCCCACCCGTCACCGCCTGGCCTTCGTCCCCCTCGACGACGCGATCCTCGGGCCGGACTACATCAAGGTCTCCTACGCCAAGGCGCTGGTGAAGAAGGCGCCTTCGGTCGGTATGGATGACATCCTGCCCGCCGAAGCAGAGGAAGCGATCTTCCAGCACTACGACATGACCTACCAGGCGGGCGCAGGCGGCGAGCGGCAACTCGCGCGCCGCTGACCACCCATGCTCAGTCCAAAGGAGGTGTCGGCTCCATGGCCCTCTTCCTGTTTCTCGTTCTTGTGGCCGTCGTGTTGGGAATCGTCGGCGTGGTAGCGGAAGGGCTGTTCTATCTGCTGATCATCGGCATCGTGCTCTTCGTAGCCGCTCTGGCCTTCATCGGTGTGCGTTGGTCTCGGCGGACGGGGCGGCGCCCCAGCCGATGACAGCGACAAGGAGCCCGTCTGCGGGTCAGCCGCTGGACTCGCCAGGCGCGGGATGGGTGCCGGTCTCGATGAGGATCTGCTCGGCCTGGGTGGCGTCGTCGGCGTTTACGGACCTGGCCATCGCGGCGCGTGCAGCGTCAGGCGCCGTGTCCGGTGGGACTACCAGCAGGGAGAAACGGTCCCGATCGCCTCGGGTGATGAGGACGGTGTCGTCACCGACCGGGGAGGAGACGATATGCACGACCCGGTCCTCGACCATCAGCCGTGTCGGCAGTTCCTCCCAGGCAGTGGCGTCCAGACCGACGCGGGTGACCGGCCCAAGATGCTTGGTCAAAGCGCCGATCAGCGAGGGAAGCTCGGCACCGATGTCGTGGGATCGCGGCCACCATGCGCCGTCCAGGATTCCCCCGCGGGCATGTGTCGTCTCCAGCCTCAGCAGAGCCGTCCCGGGCCTCACGGACTGGTGGATCGCATCCGGCAGAAGCCTGGGAGTGTCAGGGGTGTCGGGGTCGGCCATGGTGTCCACCCGTCTGCGAGGGCAGTGCGTCCGCGATACGAAGTGACCTTGCCAACTCACCGTACTGCAGGTACGGGAGGCGCGGGCGACCCGCGCCAGCAGCTCCGGATCTGAGAATGTCTGGTCACGCGTACGTCCCGCGCACCGCCGACGGCGTAGGGTGAACGCACCGGGAGTATCTCGCACACCGGCTTCCACGTCGGCGTCGTTCTCGGCGAGCAACAACACCGGGACGTCGAAGACGAGCCCCGGGGACGGGTCCGCGCCATGACCGCGACCATCGACCGTACGATCACCAATGAGCCCGTGGCCCCACCACCGGCCCGCCTGTCTCTGACCCCGGCGGGGCCGGTTCCAGGTCTGCTGGACGGTGCCTGGTGGCCTCGCTCCCGCGATCTCTCCCGTGAACTCCCCGCTCTGATGGACGTGTTGGACGCGCGCTGGGGCCGAATCACGCGTGTCGCGGTGAACCCGGCTCACTGGCCCGTGATCCCGCGCAAGGTGCCCGTGGCGGGGCACACGGTGCGCGTGGGCTGGTTCGCCGGCGAGCAGGACCCGCACAAGCTGCTCCTGCTTTCCTACACCGCAGGCCGCTGGGACCTGCTGATCATCCCCCCGGAGACGGGCGCGGCCGCCGCCGCCCGGCTGATGTCCGCCGCAGCCACCCCTGGGGGCCTCCTCACCGCCAGCCGTCTGATGGCGAGCGAATTGACCACCCGTGGCGCGAGGGAGACGCTGAGAGGGGCAGAGGAGCGGGAGACCGACGGCGGGCCCGCCTCAGCGGCATCCGGGAACCCGGACCCGACCGGACTCCTCAGTTCCGCCCCGAGGATGTGAGGACGTGGAGACCGTCATCACCGTGTTCGCGATCATCGCCATGATCATCCTAGGAGTGCTGCTGATCCGTCGGCTCAACGGCATGCACGACGAACGGATCTCAGCGTTCCACTACAGCAACGTCCTGCCAGGGATCGGCCGGCGGGGCCGGAAGGGCCGACCGTCGGCACGGCCGGCCGGATCGACAACGTCACGGCTGACCGTGCGCGCCCCGACGCGGGCCGAGGACGCCCCAGACACGCGGACCGGCGAAGCCTGAAGCGATGCCCCGGGGCGGGTGCGGCCGGGCACCGCCGCCCCGGCCCCGTGGACTCCTGATCGGTGCCCGGCACGAGGCAGCAACCATGGCAACACTCCACGAGCGGAAGCACTACCGCGAAGCGATCATGAAGACCCTGTACGAGGCCACGGAAGGCAATCGCCTCCTCGGCGTCACCGGGGCGAAGCTGCGCGACGACCTCCACATGCCTGAGCAGGACCTGGCCGCCGCATGCACATATCTGGTGGGCGAGGGGCTCATCACCGTCGACTGGGCCCAGGGAAATACACCCGCGATGATCATGCTGACGCATCGGGGAATCCGGCTCATGGAGGCGGAGGAGGAGGAACGCGGCTGACGCGGCGCGGGCTGGATCCGGGCACCGGAAGGCCGCCAGGTCAGGGGCCTGATCCGCATCGCGGGTCGGGTCCCTGACTCGTTTCTGGCCCCCTTTTGGGAGCCGTTGGGGGGCCAACTTCTAGATCCGGCACCCAGGGAGCCACGGAGAGAACGCCTCCGGACGTCCCTCAAGCGGAGGTGATCCCGGTAGCAGCCGATGCGAGCGAAGGGGCCAAGGCGTTCGGTCAGCGCGCGGATCAAGCCGGGCAGCTGGGTTTCGAGGTCCCGGGATCGCGGCCACCACGCGCCGTCGAAGGTCCCGTCACGGCGGGGTGTCGTCTCCATCCTCAGTACGGCCACCCCGGGGACCGCCTGATGGGCCTGGGTGTCCGCCAGCAGCATCACGGGAGGCGTGGGGTCGACGGTCATGACACACCGCTCGCTCCGGGGCGCGGCAGCAGTCGCTGCGGGTCCCGCTCGGCCATCGGCCAACCCTCGTTCAACGTATGAGCGTTGGTGGGTTGCTTCTTCAGCAAAGTGTGTTCGCGGTCATGGTGTGACCTCGCCCCGGGCAGGGCCGGTCCGGTGACTCGCCGAGAACGACACGGGTGTCCGGGCCCGTGCACGCAGAGCCCTCGACACTGCCGGCCTACTCGTGGCCGCTGTTCCTCCGGACAAGCGCGGCCTGCTCAGAAGGGAACGGTCAGGCAGTCGTGGTCGGGGCTACCGCAGGAGTACGGTCGGTAGTTGTTGGGGGTATTTCCCGGTCGGCTTCCATGTCGGCATCTCTCTCGGTTCGACAGCACCGGGCCGGGCACGACAGGTCCGGGGACAGGTCGACACTATGACGTGGCCACGCTCCCGGGACCTCACTCGTGAACTTCCCGCTCTGACCGACCTGTTGGACCCGCTGTGGGGCCGCATCACGCGCGTCACGGTCAACCCGACGTACTGGCCAGCCGTACCGCGCAAGGTCCCCGTCAACGGCCATGTGGTCAAAGTGAGTTGGTTCCGCGCCGAGCAGGACCCGCACCAACTCCTCTTGCTCTCCTACCACGTAGGGCGCTGGGACCTGCTGACCATCCCCCCGGAGACCGGTGCGGCAGCCGCTGCACGGCTCATGGCCGCCGCCTGCGATCCTCGGGCATGCGCGAGCCACCGCGCTTTTGCACCGTCCACATCCTGGGATCGGGCAGCTTCGAGCCTCCCATCGAACGACGCGGGGACTACGCTGCTGTGTAGACGTCCCAGACCCCGGCGGCATGCTGTTGCTGAACGCAGATGGCTGCGGGGTGCGGACTCTTCGTCTGTCACCCGGCGCATCCCTGGAGGGAACTGGGTGGGTCTTCTGTCCTGCTGCGCAGGCTGTCCGACCGGCCGTTGCTCTGCCTCCGCCGAAAATACGCCCCTGCCGGGAGCGCGCCCACAGGGCCGGAACTCCGGCCCACCGTGCCCGCTGCCGGATGGTCTTCCGAACCGAGGCATCATGCCCTTGCCACAGCTCACCGTCCACCGCCATGACCGAAGGACACGGGCGCTGATCACCCTGGCCGGTGAAATCGACCTCGCATCCGCGCCGTTGGTGCGCGTGTCCCTGGAACGGTGCCTGCGGGACGGTATCCGCACCATCGACGTCGACCTCACCCCCGTCACCTTCTGCGACTGCAGCGGACTCACCGCATTCCGCCACGCTGCGCAACAGACCACCGTGGTCGGCGGGACCCTGCGACTGCACCATCCGTCGCCGACGCTGGCTCGGATTCTCGACCTCACCGGCTGCGGATTCCTCCTCCTCGGCCCGCCGTTCGGCCTCCTGCCACCTCCTCTCGGTGACACCCCGGCCGCGCCCGCCCCAGCCCCGCCGCACGGGTCTGTCCAGTTGGTGCCTGTCCTCTCGGGTGATGTGCGATGACGGCCGAACCCGGGCGGGGACAGCCACGGAAGCCGGGGGACGGCGAGCCCTCCGCCATGGCTCCGGCGCGGCTGCGTCGGCTGAACCGTTGGCTGGTGGAGGACCTGCGTGAGGATCTGGCGGATCTGTACGTGGAGTCCCGCGCAACGGCGCCGGCTGATCCATACCGCCGTCCCAGCCGCCAGAACTTCCTGACCCGTCTCACCACGGACATGCGCCGACCGGGATTCGGCATGGTGATCGCCGAGATGGACGGACTGATGGGATGCGCCTTCGGATTCCCGGTACGCGGCGACGGCTCCTGGTGGTCCGGCCTCGACGGAGCATTGCCGCGCAGCATCGAGCAACTCACGGTGTCCAGCAAGGTCTTCGCGTTGGGTGACATCCTGATCCGGCCGCACCCGCAGGACCGGGGCCTCGCCCGTCGTGTGCAGGAGCGGCTGCTGACCGACCATCAAGCATCGCTCGGCGCCACCTTGGTGGACCTGGCCGATCGCCCAGCCCTCGCTGCCCTCCGCTCCTGGGGGTGGCTGGACATCGGAGAGCTACGCAGGCCGACGGGCGCCACCACGTTCCGCGCGCTGGTACTTCCCCTCGGGGAACGCACCACGGCGAGGCTGGAGGACCTTGTCACGACGCCTGGAGGCGGTGGCCCGGGTGGGCCCTGACAGCCGGTCGACCCGCATTCGGATGCTGGTGGCCGAGCAGGCGGCCCGACGAGGTGCCCGGGTCGGTGTGGTGGACGTGTGCACCGCGGCCGTGGCCGCGCTGCCGGTCGGCGGGGCCGGGCTGTCGGCAATGTCCCGGACCGGGGCGAGCCACCCGCTGTGCAGCACCGACGACATCAGCAAGCAACTGGAAGAGCTCCAGCTCACGCTGGGCGAGGGGCCCTGCGTGGACGCCTTCCTGCACGGCTCGGCCGTACTGACACCCGATCTGCTCACCCGTGACCTGCAGGACCGTTGGATGGTGTTCGCCGAGGCGGCCCTGGAAGCCGGGGCACGCGCGGTGTTCGCGCTCCCTCTGCAGATGGGGGCGATCAGCCCGGGAGTTCTGGACCTGTACGCCCACGTTCCGGTCCGGTTGAACGGAGAGGAACTGGCGGACGCGTTGGCGTTCGCCGATCTCGCGACTCTGGTGCTGCTCGCCGCACGAATCGACGAGTCGGGCGGGCCGCGCGGTGGCCCCGTCGAGGACCTGGGCGCGTACCGGGCGGAGATCGACCAGGCCAGCGGCATCCTGACCGTCCAGCTCGGCGTCGGCATCGAAGAAGCCTTCGTCCGGCTCCGCGCCTACGCCTATGCGCAGGGGCGCCGGCTCGCCGACGTGGCCGCGGACGTGGTGGCCCGTCGGCTCCGTTTCTCCCCGGACGCGGAGCCGGACCAGGCCGAGGAGGAAACCTGACGCAATCGGTGCCGACCGAGAAACGTGCCGTACTTCCCGCCCCTTCAAGCAGGGACTAGTCTCAATCAAGGGTGCCCACGATGGACCAACAGCTTCTGGCCAAGACCTTCGTCGAGCTGGCCGACAATCTGGTCGCCGACTTCGACCTCATCGACTTCCTGCGCCTGCTGACCGACCGCTGCGTCGGCATGCTCGACGCGAGCGCCGCCGGGGTCCTGCTCGCCGACCGGGACGGCAAACTCCGCGTCATGGCCGCCTCCGACGAACAGGTACGCCTGCTGGAACTCTTCCAGCTCCAGAACGACGACGGCCCCTGCCTCGAGTGCTTCCGCACCGGCGCACCGGTGATCGTCCCCGACCTCGGTACGATGACCGCCCGCTGGCCGCGCTTCGCGGCGGCGGCCCACCGCAGCGGATTCGGGGCCGTCCAGGCCCTGCCCATGCGCCTGCGGGACGAGACCGTGGGCGCTCTGAACCTTTTCCGCGCCGCGCCCGGCCCCTTCAACCCGCCCGCCACACTCATCGCCCAGGCGCTGGCCGACGTCGCCACCATCAGCCTGCTGCAACAACGCACCGCCCACCGCAGCACGGTGCTCAACGAACAGCTGCAGACGGCGCTGAACAGCCGGGTGCTGATCGAACAGGCCAAGGGGAAACTCGCCGAACGCCAGGGCATCGACATGGAACAGGCGTTCAGCGCGCTGCGCGGCCACGCCCGCTCCCACAACCGGCGCCTGGCCGACGTGGCCCGCGCCTTCATCGACGACTCCGAACCCCTCACCGGGCTGGGGTCCTGACCCACGCCCCGGCGGGGGACCGTGACTGCTCTGCGCCGTCCTCGATCAGACGACGGTGGAGCCGCCCCAGTTCCGGTCATGACGTGGATCGCTCGCGTCAGCTCGGTGTTGGTCTTGGTCCAACTCCTGCTCGATGCGATCGTGGGCCTCGGCCATCACCTGGTCGCGCAGGCGCGCACAGGTGCGGATGATTCAGACGGGAGACGTGCATCTGCGAGAGACCGAGCTGCCGGGCGATGCGATCCTGCGTCATCTCGCAGAAGAACCTCATGTAGAGGATCTGCCGTTGGCGTTCGGGCAGCGCCCGCAGCAGCGAGCGGAGCGGCTCACGGTTGACGATCACGTCGAAGCCGGGCTCCGTGCCACCGAGAGTGTCGGTCAGTGGGTAGCTGTGCTCGGAACGGCCGGGTACGGCGTCCAGGGACACCGCGGTGAAGCTCTCCAGCGCCCCCTCGCCCAGCCGTACCTCCTGCTCCCACGGGCCGCCTACGGGCAAGGAACCGCACGACCGGTGTTTGAGATCCACGAGGCGGGCTACACAACAGACGCGTCCGACGGCCGTCCTGGACGAAGGCACCGGAGAGTTGAGCTGACAGCTCCCGGTGCCGTCCGCTGGGCACGTGCGCCGTCATCTCCGGTCCGCCGCATGGAGGCGCCTCAGTGCTCGATGCAGCTCCCGCTGTATCGGTTCCGGGAGCGTCCGGTCCTTCGTCGTGGCGACCAGAGCCGCGGCCACGTCACGGAGCTTGATGTTGCAGTGCTGCGACACGTCCACCAGGAGGTCCCAGGCCCGGTCGTTGGAATACGGCGTCAGGGCCATCACCATGCCGCGTGCCTGGTCGACCAGCACACGGCTCGCCAGCGCCCACCCCAACTGCTCGCTTCTGGCGCGCAGTTCGACGACCTCGGCCAGCAGAGCCGCGAGCCCCGCCGAAGGCACAGCCGTCCATAGGTGGTCAGCGGCGCGCCAGTTGCCGTTCTCCGGCCGCACCGGGCTTGTAGGCCAGTCCGTAGTGCTTGAAGATCGCTTCCTCCTGCTCTGCGGGCAGGACGTCGTCGGTGCCGATCGAAGGGGCCTGCTTCACCAACGTTCTGACATAGCCGACCCTGAGATACTCCGGCCCGGCGACCGCATCATCGAGAGGTACGAAGACCAGACGGTGCCGGGTGGGCAGTCCGGTCCGTACCGTGGCCATGGCCGGCTCATCGGTGGTGGTGTCCACATAGACCGCCTCCAGGACACCGATCTTGTGCGACTCGGTGTCGACGACATCGCGGTTGCGCCATTCTCGGACGTCGGCTGCGTGAATCATGACCTCTCCCTGCCTGGACGACTGGCCTGAGGGCCGTGAGGCGCACCCCTGGTTTTCCGCGTGAAATCGCCGCAGCGTACGACCCAGCGCCCGTTGCATCCGCTCCGGGAGCGGCTTGCCCTCCCAGGCGGCGACCAGGGCCGCGGCCACCTCCGGAAGTCCGGCGTCGCACTGCCGTGAGACATCCACCAGCAGGGTCCTGGCCGACCCGCGGCGGCAGGGGGTCAGGACCATCACCATGCCGCTGGCCTGGTCGATGACCGCACGGCCCGCCTGCGCCCGCCGCAGCTGATCGTTCTCGGCGCGCAGCGCGACGACGTCCTCTCCCGCAGGTGCGTTCCCCCACGTGGCCTCGGTCCGCAGATCCCACCAGTCCTGTTGGATCACGGTTGTGCGTTGCATGGCATGCACCCCTTGACGATCTCGACGTCCTTGCCTGGCTGGAGCCGTCCCGGAGCCGGTGGCTGCCGGCCCACTCCACGGGTCACCTGCGGTGTTCGTGGTCCCGACGGTCCTCGCGCCGCCAACGCGCCCGGTTCTGACGGCTGTAGCGGCGGTCCCAGCGTTCCCGACGATCCCGGCGCTCCCGGTAGTCCCGGTAGTCCCCGAGATCGGAACTGCCGCTACGGCTCCAGCCTCCGCCACGATCAAGGCCGTGGTGGGTGAGGCCGTAGACCAGTGCCGCCGCGGCCACCACCCACCAGATGGGATTGAGGAAGCCGAGGCCGAACAGGGCCGCGATGAGGACGAGAAGCAGGACGAACACGAAGGGCCTCCCCGGGAGCGTGACACAGCGTCGATACCGGGGACTGGGGCCTCACCCCACAGCGTAGTACTCCCCGAAGGTTGCGTATACCGGGCGACGTCAGCACGCCCTGCCCGGCATGGATGGCTACTTGACACCTGTCGGGGAACTGCTGCCAGGGCTAGCGTGGGACGTGCCGCCCCTGCCCCCGGCAGCGTCGCACCGCCAACGCGCTCCCTCAGAGGGCGCACCCTGCGCATCGGTGCCGGAACCCGCCGCGTCACGAGCGAGGCCGTTCCCGCACGCGCCCGTCGTCACGCGATCCCGGCGCACCCGATGCGCCCCCGAGCGGGCACCGATCTGCTGTCCGCCGCGTCGCGCGCATCCCACACCAGGCGGTACACATGTACGCGCTGATCGTTCCCGCTTCGACCCCCTTCGTCCTGCTCGCCACCGTGCTGGGCCTGTCCTGGTGGGAGGACCGCATCCTGCCGACGCCGCCGGCCGAGCCGGTCGAAGCCCTCGCCGAGGCTCCGTTCACCCCAGCGGCCCCTGCCCAGCCCCCAGAACTCCTCGGTGTCGACACTGCGTTGACAAGGGACGTTGCCGGGCGTTGACTGGCAGCACGGCGTAGGGCTATGCCACTCCGGATCATTCGGCCGCAGCATTCCACCTTCCCGCTTCGCCCAGACCCCGCGGAATCAAGGAAACCCCCGCGATCTGGAGGCCCGGCAATGTTCTGGATTCTTCTCCTTCTGCTGATCCTGGTGGTCTTCGGGTTCGGCTTCACGACGCAGATCCTGTGGTGGGTCGCGGCCGTCCTGCTGGTCCTCTGGATCGTCGGCTTCGCCATGCGCGGGCGCAGCGGTGGCCGCCGCCGGTACAGCCGCGGCCGCAGGTAATCCACTCCGCGCCCCATCTCACCCCGCGGGAACGACGGCCTGTACGGCGATCACGTCCGGGAACCCCTCCAACCGACACACAGAGGACAGTCATGAGCATCGGACAGACGATCAAGCACAAGACACAGGAATTCAAGGGCCGGATCACCGAACGCATCGGCCGGACCACCCGCAATCGGGGACTGCAGCGCGAAGGCAGGACCGACCGGGTCTCCGGAAGCCTGAAGCGGGCCGGCGACAAGGCCAAGGGCGCTTTCAGGCGCTGACCACATGTGCCCCGGGTGGTGCCCACGTCGAGTGGGCACCACCCGGCCGACCTCAACACTCAATGGACAGACAGGAATTGAGGGAAATGAAGCAGATCACCGTGCGAACCGAGAGCCAAGGAAAGCAGCCATGTTCACCGTCGCGATCAGCGGTCAGCGATCAGCGAGGCCACGGCCCCCTGCCGCGCGAGGGCACGACGCAGAGATGCGCGCCCGGATTAACCTGGAAGAACAAAGGGCTACCGAGCTCAGTGGGCGGCGACTGTTCGCAGGGGGCGGCTCGCACCGGCCCTGATCAACGGCTCAGGAGGCAGGCCATGATCCATGCAGCCGATATCCGCGAGTGGCGCAAGCGCAGCGTCGTCGACCCGAAGGGCCACAAGATCGGCGTACTCGAAGCGGTCTACGCCGACACCACCACCGACGAACCGGCCATGGCCACGGTCCGCACCGGACTCCCCACCCGCCACCACCTGGCCTTCGTACCCCTCGACGAGGCAATCCTCGGGCCCGGCTACGTCAAGGTGTCCCACACCAAGTCGCTGGTGAAAAAGGCGCCCTCGGTCGGCATGGACGACATCCTGCCCGCCGAAGCAGAGGAAGCGATCTTCCAGCACTACGACATGCCCTATCAGACGGGCGCAGGCGGCGAGCGGCAGCTCGCGCGCCGCTAGACCGCCCGCGCTCAGCCACCCAAGGGAGGCGTACGCGTCATGGCCCTCTTGTTGTTTCTCGTTCTGGTCGCCGTCGTGCTGGGAATCATCGGAGTGGTGGCGGAGGGATTGGGCTACTTGTTGATCATCGGCATCGTGGTCCTTGTGGCTGCGCTGGGTGTCGTCGCCGTCCGCTGGTCCCAGCGCACCGGTCGCCGCCCCCTCCGATAACGAACGACCCCCGGTACTCCGTGGAAGCCCAGAGTGCCGCCAGGCAGCCGAACCTCATTCGGGACGAAGAGGTCGTGGGTTCAAGTCCCGCCACTGGCGGCGCGGTCCCGATCACGTCGGCACCGCATCTCGTCCGTGTGCGCGTTCGTGAACGCGGCGCCGCTGGGCGGAGCCCAGCGAGCTGAACCGCATGCGGGTGACCAAGGTCCTGCAGGCGTACCTGGACGGAGAGACCGACGAACTGACCGCCCGCCGGGTCGCCGACCACGTCGAGGACTGCCGCCGCTGCGGTTTGGAGGCGACCGTCTACCAGGCGCGCATCTTGTAGCCGGTGTTGAGGCAGTCGACGACGTGACGGCCGAGCCGGTCGACCGCCGCGGCCACCAGGCCGTCGTGCGGACCCCTCTCGCCGCGCAGCCAGGGGCCAAGTTGCGGGCGGGTCATGGGGTCCGTCGCCCCGGGGACCTCCCAGTCGTCGGACCAGCCGATGATGTGGGCGCCCATCGAGGCGGCGGCCGCAAGGACGTCGCTGCGCTGGCGTTCCGGGGACGACGTGGCCGCCTTTACACGCGACAGACGACGCACGCCGAGCAGGCACTTCCCGCATCCGTCGTAGGGCCGAGGGCCGTTCGATCATTTCCAGGTCCGTACCGCTCAAGGTCGCTCCGTATCGAGCTCGCAGGGTACGGAGAAATGGCGGCCACCCCCAGGAAGACGATCTCGGTCAGCCCAGGAAGCTCAACCGCACCTGACGGTCGGGGTTGTCGACGTTCGTGTCCACCAAGCACACCGACTGCCAGGTCCCCAGTTCCAGGCTTCCGCCGACGACCGGCAGGGTCGCGTGGGGTGGGATCAGGGCCGGGAGTACGTGGTCGCGGCCGTGGCCCAAGGTGCCGTGGGCGTGGTGCCAGTGGTTGTCGGCGGGGAGGAGGGTGTGGAGAGTGGCAAGCAGGTCGTCGTCGCTGCCTGCGCCGGTTTCCAGGATGGCGATGCCCGCCGTGGCGTGCGGCACGAAGAGGTTCAGGAGGCCGTCGCGGCCTGCGGAGACGTCGCGGACGAAGGACTCGCAGTCGTGGGTGAGGTCGTGGACCGTTTCCGAACGGCCGGTGATCACCTGGAGGACACGGGTGCTGAATGCATGGGGCATGGGGGCATCGTCGCAGAGGCTTAGGACGTAATTTCCGCTCCGTGGTCCTTGGTCGGGTCCATGGTCGGGTCCATGGTCCTCGGTGGGTGGCTCGTCCGGGAGGGGTTCGGGAGGGGTTATGGGAGTGCTTGAGGGTAAAGCGGCCGTCGTCACGGGCGGGTCGCGGGGGATCGGGCGGGCGATTGTCGAGCGGCTCGCGCGGGACGGGGCACGGGTGGTGTTCAGTTATGGCCGCAATGCCGATGCCGCCAGCGAAGTGGTCCGGGGCGTGCGGGCCGGTGGCGGGCAGGTCTGGGCCCTCCGGGCGGATCTGGTCGAAGAGGGGGCGGCGCAGCGGGTCATGGACGAGGGTGAGGAGCTTCTGGGTGGGCTTGATGTGCTGGTGAACAACGCCGCGCTCGGGTTCACGCCCGCGCCGCTCGCCGAGATCGATGACGGGACGTTCGAGCGGGTCATGCGGGTCAACGCCATGTCGGCCTTCGTGACCGTGCGGCACGCGGCGCGCCGGATGCGGGACGGCGGGCGGATCGTCAATATCTCTTCGCTCAACACCGTGCGGCCCGCGCCCGGCAATGCGCCGTATGCCGCGAGCAAAGGCGCCGTCGAGCAGCTGACCCTCGTGGCGGCGCAGGAGCTCGGGCCGCGCGGGATCACCGTGAACACCGTGTCGCCCGGGGCCACCGATACGGATCTGCTGCGTGGCACCAACCCTCCCGAAGCTCTGAAGACGGTCGCCGAACTGACGCCGCTGCGCCGCCTCGGCGAGCCGTCGGACATCGCGGACGTGGTGGCGTTCCTGGCCGGGCCCGACGGGCGCTGGGTGACCGGGGCGAACATCCGGGCCGGGGGTGGCGTGGCCTAGGGTCCGGGGCGGGGCCCCGGGGGCCCCGGGGCCCCCGGGTCGCCCGGCCGACCCTGCCGGCCCTGGCGGCCCTGGCGGCCCTGGCGGCCCTGCCGACGATCCCCACGGGAAGATCCTTGGACCCTCGCGAGTTAGTAGAAGTGTGAACTATTTTGGGGTGCGAGAAGCCGGGGTATCCAAGGGATCCGAGGGTGTCGATGGTGTGACCCACCTCGACGTCGTCGTTGTCGGGGCCGGGCAGGCCGGGCTTTCCGCCGCCTACCATCTGCGGCGGACCGGGTTCGTGCCGGACCGGGACTTCGTGGTCCTCGATCACGCGCCCCGTCCCGGGGGCGCCTGGCAGTTCCGGTGGCCCTCACTGACGTATGGCAAAGTGCACGGCATGCACAGCCTGCCGGGGATGGAGCTGACCGGTGCGGATCCGGAGCGGCCCTCGTCCGAGGTGATCGGGGAGTACTTCGCCGCTTACGAGCGGGAGTTCGGGCTGCGCGTGCACCGACCTGTCAACGTGCGGGCCGTGCGTGCCGTGCGCGAGGGTGAGGGCGGGCGGCTGCTCGTCGAGAGTTCCGAGGGTACGTACGCCGCGCGGGCCGTGATCAGCGCGACCGGCACCTGGGACCGGCCGTTCTGGCCCCGCTATCCGGGCCAGGAGACCTTCCGCGGGCGGCAGTTGCACACCGCGCAGTACCCGGGGCCCGAGGAGTTCGCCGGGCAGCGGGTCGTCGTGGTGGGCGGGGGCACGTCCGGGGTGCAGCAGCTGCTCGAGATCGCGCCGTTCGCCGCCACCACGACCTGGGTGACCCGGCGCGAACCGGAGTTCCGGGAGAGCCGGTTCGGCGAGGAGCAGGGGCGGGCGGCCGTGGCCCTCGTGGAGGAGCGGGTGCGGCGCGGACTTCCGCCGAGAAGCGTCGTCTCCGTGACCGGGCTACCCCTGACGGAGGCCGTGCGGCGGGGGCGCGCGGACGGCACGCTCGACCGGCTGCCGATGTTCGACCGGATCACGCCGGACGGGGTGGAGTGGGACGACGGTCGGCGGGTCGAGGCCGAGGTGATTCTCTGGGCCACCGGGTTCCGGCCGGTGACCGACCACCTCGCGCCGTTGCGGCTGCGCGAGCCCGGGGGTGGCATCCGGCTCGACGGGACGCGTGCGGTGCGCGACCCCCGGGTCCATCTCGTCGGGTACGGGCCTTCGGCCAGCACGATCGGGGCGAATCGGGCGGGGAGGGCCGCCGTCCGGGACATACGTCAGCTTCTCGGGGAGCGGCAGTTTCTCGGGGAGCGGCGGGAGTTGGTGTCTTAAGGGGCTGCACCTAGGTCCTGTCGTCAAACTCCCGCCTCGTCACAGTCGCCTCACACGTCCGTCGGGCTTGCCTTCTTCTGTTCGCGTAGCCTGTTGAACTCCTCCACGTTGCGCTGCTGTTCCGCGTAGTCGGCCGTGAAGCGGGTGTCGCCGGGCTTGACGGTGACGAAGTAGACCCAGTCGCCGGGCGGTGGATCGACCGCGGCCTTGAGGGCGTCCTCGCCGGGGTTGGAGATGGGGGTCGGCGGGAGGCCGGTGCGCTCGTAGGTGTTGTACGGGCTGTTGATCTTGGTGTCCGCGGTCCCGGTGTCCAGAGTGGAGCGCTTCAGGGCGTAGTTGAGGGTGGAGTCCATCTGTAGCGGCATGCCGCGGTCGAGCCGGTTGTAGACGACCCGGGCCACCTTTCCCATGTCCTCCTTGGCCTCCGCCTCGGCCTGCACGATGCTCGCGATCGTGAGGGTCTGGTACACCGAGACCGCGTTCTTCTTCGCGCCCGCGGTGATGTGGTCCGCGGCGAGCTTCTTGTTCGCGGTCTCGACCATGTACGAGAGCATCGAGGCCGGAGTCCGCCGACCTTCGATCGGATACGTCGCCGGGAAGAAGTAGCCCTCCGGGTTGCCGGACGCCTCGTCGGGCAGCTTCAGGCCCGCCTTCTGGGCGGCCTGCCTCGTGGTGCCCGGCGCCACTTTGAGGGCCTTGTCCACGGCCGCGTACACCTGACCGGAGCGCCAGCCCTCGGGGATGAGCAGCGCCTCGGGCCGCTTGGCGCCGTCGTCCCGCAGGAGCAGCAGCGGTACGGCGACCGCGGCCCCGATCACGACGGCTCCGGTCACGATCAGCGCCACCTTCCCACGGCGGGTGAGCCTGATCTTGCCTTGGCGGGGGCTGTTGTTCACCATGCGGGCACGGTAACCGGAAGGCCACCCCATTTCGGGTATATCGGGCTCACCTTCATTCCGGAGCAGGGCACGCGTGCACGGCTGCTGCACGGCTGCGATGCCCCGGAACGTCAGTTCGCGGGTTCGAGCCGGGCGTCTCTGCGGACCAGCGCCGCGTAGCGTCCGTCGCGGTCCATCAGTTCCTCGTGCGTGCCCCGTTCGGCGATGCGGCCCGCGTCGAGGACCACGATTTCGTCGGCGCCGCGGACGGTGGAGAGCCGGTGGGCGATGGTGATGGTGGTGCGGTCGGCGGAGAGGGCGTCGATGGCTTGCTGCACCGCGTGTTCGGTGCGGTTGTCGAGCGCGCTGGTCGCCTCGTCGAGGATGAGCACGGGCGGGTCGCGCAGGATGGTGCGGGCGATGGCCAGGCGCTGCTTCTCGCCGCCGGAGAAGCGGTGGCCGCGTTCGCCGACGACCGTGTCGTACCCGTCGGGCAGGGCCGCGATGTGGTCGTGGATCTGGGCGGCGCGGGCGGCGGCGTGCAGTTCCTCGTCGGTGGCGTCGGACTTGGCGAAGCGCAGGTTGTCGGCGACCGAGGCGTGGAAGAGATACGTCTCCTGCGAGACGACCCCGACCGCGCGGGCGAGGGTGTCGAAGTCCAGGTCGCGCACGTCGACGCCGTCGAGCGTGACCCGGCCGCCCGTCACGTCGTACAGGCGTGGCACCAGATAGCTGAGCGTCGACTTGCCGGAGCCGGTCGGTCCGACGATGGCGAGGCTGCCGCCCGCGGGGACCTCGAGGTCGATGCCGTCGAGGACCGGGGCCACCGCAACCACCGATGCGGGGTCGGTGTCGGTGTCGCTGCCGGAAGCCGCGTCCACTCCCCCGCCCACGCCGGCCCGCACACCCTCGCTCTCGCCCTTGCCCTTGCCCTTGCCCAGGGACACGGCCGCGGGCGCGGACTCAGACGCGGACGCAGCCAGGGAGGGGGGCGGCACCGCGTCGTACCGGAACTCCACGTTCTCGAACCGGACTTGACCCTTCACCCGGTCCGGACGGGTCGGCTTCTCGGGCTCGCTGATGTCGATGGGCAGGTCGAGGTACTCGAAGATGCGCTGGAAGAGCGCGAGGGACGTCTGGATCTGGACGCCCGTCGAGAGCAGGCTGACGGTCGGCCGGAACAGGCCCTGCTGCAGCGAGACGAAGGCCACCAAGGTGCCGAGGGAGATCTCGGGGCCGCCCAGGTTCAGGGCGAGGCCCGCGGCCCAGTAGAGGAAGGCGGGCATGGCGGCCATGACGATGCCGATGACGGCCATGCGCCAGCGGCCCGCCATGTTGGAGCGGACCTCCAGGTCGATGAGGCGCTCGGACTCGTCGGCGAAGGACTTGGTGAGCGAGTCGGCGCGGCCCATCGTGCGGCCGAGCAGGATGCCGCTGACCGAGAGGGACTCGGTGACGGTGGCGGCCATGGCGGCCATCTGCTTCTGGCGCTGTGTGGCGATCTTCCTGCGCTCGCGGCCGACCCGGCGGCTGATCCAGACGAATATCGGCAGCAGGAGCAGCGAGACGACGGTCAGGCGCCAGTCGAGCGCGAGCATGGCGACGATGGTGGCGACGACGCTCGTGAGGTTGGAGACCAGGGACGTGGCCGTCGAGGTGACCGTCGCCTGCATGCCGCCGATGTCGTTGGCGATGCGCGACTGGACCTCTCCCGTACGCGTCCTGGTGAAGAAGGCGAGCGACATCCGCTGGAGGCGGCCGTAGACCGCGGTGCGCAGGTCGTGCATCACGCGCTGCCCGACCGTGGTCGAGATCAGGGTCTGGAGGACGCCGAAGACGCTGGTGACCACGGCGGCGAGGATCATGCCGAGGGCGAGCAGCGTGAGCAGGCCCGTGCGCCGCTCCGGGATCGCGGTGTCCAGGATCTCCTTCAACAGGAAGGGCGTGGCCACCGAGACGAGCGATGCGGCGGCGACGAGCAGCCCGACAAAGGCGAGGCGGCCGCGATAGGGGCGGAAGAGCCGGAGGATGCGGCGGAGTTGGCGGGGTTGCTCCGGATCAGGGGGCGGGGGCGTCCAGGTGGAGTCTTCGGGGTGCATGGGCCTCCTGACCGCGGGGGCAGACGATGACCGACGGGCGTGAACGATGACTCCGAGGAGCATAGCTCATTGTTACCTATATTCACAATGAGCTTTGTCCTGCTAGGCTCCGAGGCATGACCCCGGCCACCACAGGCTCCCCCACCGCCGACGCCGACGGCCTGCTCGCCGAGCAGCTGCTCCGGCTCACCCGCAGGCTGCACCGGATCCAGAAGCGCCATCTGGAGCCGATCGGCATCACGCCCGCCCAAGGCCGGTTGCTGCGCACCCTGGCCCACTTCCCCGAGCCGCCGCGCATGGCCGACCTGGCGCACCGCCTGGAGGTGGTGCCGCGCGCGGTGACGACGCTGGTGGACGCCCTGGAGGCGGCCGACTGCGTACGCCGGGCGCCGGACCCGGACAACCGCCGGGTGATCCGGATCGAGCTCACCGACGGGGGCCGCAACACCTTGCGGGCGCTGCGCAGCGCGCGGCGGGCGGCCGCGGAGGACATCCTGGCTCCGTTGACCGCCGAGCAGCGTGAGGTACTGGGCGGTCTGCTCTCCGCCCTGATGGACGACCCCGGGCGGTCCTGACACAGGCCCTGGCTGTACGGGCGGTGCTGACACAGGCCCTGGCCGTACCCGCGGTGCTGAGGTAGCCGTACACCACAGCGCCGTACACGACACCGAGGAGAGTGCGATGCCGCTGCTCGAGCCGGACCCCATGGCACTCCGTCCCGGCGCGCGGGAACACGGGCCGTCACCCGACCGGGTTCGGGACCAGCGCGCCGGGGGCACGCCGGAGCCGCTGAAGAGCGACCTCATCGCGCTGCTCGGTGCGGACAAGGTGCTGTGGAAGGTCTCGGACCTGGTGAAGTACGCCTCGGACGCCAGCCCTTACCGGTTCGTGCCGCAGGTCGTGGTGGTCGCCGAGGACATCGACGACGTCTCGGCGGTCCTGTCGTACGCGCATGGCAAGGGCCGCGAGGTGGTGTTCCGCGCGGCCGGTACGAGTCTCAACGGGCAGGCGCAGGGCGAGGACATCCTCGTCGACGTGCGCAGGCACTGGGCCGGTATCGAGGTCCTCGGCGGCGGCGCGCGGGCGCGGATCGCGCCGGGCACCACCGTGGTGCGCGCCAACACCACGCTCGCCCGGTACGGCCGGGTGCTCGGCCCGGATCCGGCCAGCGCGATCGCCTGCACGCTCGGCGGCGTGGTGGCGAACAACGCCTCGGGCATGACGGCGGGCACCACCCGCAACTCGTACCGCACCCTGGCCTCGCTGACCTTCGTCCTGCCGACGGGAACGGTGGTCGACACCGCGGAGCCGGACGCCGACGAGCAGTTGGCGCACGCCGAACCGGCGCTCTGTGAGGGCCTGTTGGCGCTGAAGCGGGAGATCGAGGCGGATCCGCAGCTGGTGGCGCGGATCCGGGCCAAGTACGAGATCAAGAACACCAACGGCTACCGCCTGGACGCCTTCCTCGACGGGTCGACACCGGTGGAGATCCTGCGTGGCCTGATGGTGGGGTCCGAGGGCACGTTCGGGTTCATCGCGGAGACCGTCTTCGACACGCTGCCGCTCGACCGGAAGGTGTCGTCGGCGCTGCTGTTCTTCCCGTCGCTGCCTGCGGCCGCGGCGGCGGTGCCGCTGTTCAACGAGGCGGGCGCGCTCGCCGTCGAGCTGATGGACGGCAATACGCTGCGGGCCTCGGTCCGCGTGCAGGGCGTACCGCGGGATTGGGCGCGGCTGCCCAAGGACACGACGGCGCTGCTCGTGGAGTTCCGGGCGCCGGACGAGGCGGGGCAGGAGGCGTACGAAGCGGCGGCCGCGCGCGCCCTCGAAGGGCTCGAACTCGTGCGGCCCGTCGACTCGGTGACCAATGAGTTCACCCGTGACCCGGGCACGATCGCGGGCTACTGGAAGGCGCGGAAGGCGTTCGTGACGGCGGTCGGCGGCTCGCGGCCGTCGGGCACCACACTGATCACCGAGGACTTCGCGGTGCCGCCCGCCAAGCTCGCCGAGGCCTGCTCGGCGCTCCTGGAGCTGCAGACCGAGCACGGCTTCGACGCCGCCGTGGCGGGGCACGCGGCGCACGGCAATCTGCACTTCCTGCTCGCCTTCGACGCGGGCAAGCCGGAGGACGTGGCGCGCTATGCCGCGTTCATGGACGAGTTCTGCCGCCTGACGGTGGAGCGGTTCGACGGCTCGCTCAAGGCCGAGCACGCCACCGGGCGGAACATCGCGCCGTTCCTCGAGCTGGAGTGGGGCCCGAGGGCCACCGCTCTGATGTGGCGGATCAAGCAGGTCATCGACCCGGACGGGGTGCTCGCGCCGCGGATCGTCCTGGACCGCGACCCGCGGGCGCACCTGCGCGGCCTGAAGACCATCCCGAAGGTCGAGGCGGTCGCCGACCCGTGCATCGAGTGCGGCTTCTGCGAACCCACCTGCCCCAGCCATGACTTGACCACCTCGCCGCGCCAACGCATCGTGCTGCGCCGCGAGATGATGCGGCAGACCGACGGCTCCCCGGTCGAGCTGGGGCTCCTTGAGGCGTACGGCTATGACGCCGTGGACACCTGCGCCGGGGACTCGACGTGCAAGCTGGCCTGCCCGGTCGGGATCGACACCGGCCTGATGATGAAGGACTTCCGGCACGCCCGGCACTCGCGGCGCGAGGAGCGAGTGGCAGCGCTCGCCGCGCGGAACTTCCGCTTCCTCGAGGCCGGGGCGCGCCTAGCGGTGGCGGTCGCCGACAAGCTGGACGACCGGGTCCTGACGGCGGTGACCCGCGCCGCCCGCAAGGCCGTACGCCCCGATCTGGTGCCGGAGTGGCTGCCCGGGATCCCCGGTGCGGCGCGCCGGAAGCTGCCGCGCACCTCCCGTACGGGCGCGAGCGCCGTGTACTACCCGGCGTGTGTGAACCGCGTCTTCGGCGGGCCCGAAGGGAGCGGGGATCCGTCCCTCGCCCAGGCGGTGGTGGCGGTTTCGGCGCGGGCCGGGAAGCCCGTGTGGATCCCGTCGGATGTGGGCGGCACCTGCTGCGCGACGATCTGGCACTCCAAGGGGTACGAGTCCGGGAACGCGGTGATGGCGAACCGTATCGTCGAGGCCGCCTGGGGCTGGACGGCCGGCGGGCGGCTGCCCCTGGTGGTGGACGCCTCGTCGTGCACGCTCGGCATCGCGCACGAGGTGGTGCCGTATCTCACCGACGAGAACCGGGAGTTGCACGCCGAGCTGACCGTCGTGGACTCGCTCGTCTGGGCGGCGGAGGAGTTGCTTCCGCATCTGCCGGTGGAGCACCGGATCGGCTCCGCCGTGCTGCACACCACCTGCTCGATGCGCCACCTCGGCGACGCGGACCAGCTGCGTGCCGTCGCCGAGGCCTGCGCGGACGAGGTGGTCACGCCCGACTCCGAGGCGTGCTGCGGCTTCGCCGGGGACCGCGGCATGCTGCACAAGGAACTGACCGAGTCGGCCACGGCACATGAGGCCGCTGAGGTCATGTCGCGGGCGTACGACGCGCATCTGTCGGCGAACCGGATGTGCGAGGTGGGGATGGAGCGGGCGACGGGGCGGGCGTACTACTCGGTGCTCATGGAGCTGGAGCGGGCTACGCGGGGGTGCGGCGCGTAGGTCTTTTCCCCGGTCCCGCCCCTTCCCGAAGCTGAAGTCCGCGCCCCGGTCCCCGCCGTCGAGAAGTCCAAGTCCCTGGCCACTTCCGTCTCTTGCATCCCGGTGATCGCGCCGTAAGGGTGGCTCCCGCCGTTGCACCACCCACGCACCGCAGACGCGTACGGAGGTCCCATGCACGACGAGAACGTGACGCCCGACCCCGAGCACACGGCCCCCGACGACCACCCTCGCCAGGACTCCGGCCAGGACTCCGACCAGGACTCCACCGGTTTCTCGCGCAGATCCGTGCTCCGTACCGCCTCCATAGCCGGGGCGGGCCTCGGGATCGGGACGTTCGCCGCCGGCACCGCTCAAGCGCGGGAAGCGGCGGGCGAGGCGACCGCGGCGAAGGCGAAGGCGGAGGCGGAGGCACCGCCCCGGCAGGGCGAGACCATGATCGGGGTGCCGTTCGAGGAGCGGTCCACGGTGCGCGTCGGGATCATCGGGCTCGGCAACCGCGGCGGCGGTGAGGTCGTGGGCATGCTCGACCTGTTTCTCGCGCTGCCGCAGGTCAAGGTGGTCGCGCTGTGCGACCCGGTGAAGGACAAGGTGGCCGCGGCCGCGAAGAAGGTGACGGACGCGGGCCAGCCCGCCCCGGCGACGTACACCAAGGGCGATCACGACTTCGAGAACCTCTGCAAGCGCACGGATCTGGACTTCGTGTACGTCGCCACGCCCTGGGACTGGCACGTCGAGATGGCCAAGTCGGCGATGCTGAACGGCAAGCACGTCGGCGTGGAGTGTCCCATCGCGATGGAGCTCGAGGAGCTGTGGGAGCTCGTCGATCTGTCCGAGCGGACCCGGCGGCACTGTATGCAGCTGGAGAACTGCTGCTACGGCAAGAACGAAATGCGGGTCCTGCGGATGGCGCACGGCGGCCTCTTCGGCGAACTGCTGCACGCCGCGGGCGCGTACAACCACGATCTGCGCGGGCTGATGTTCGACCCGGACTATTACGAGGGGCCGTGGCGGCGGCTCTGGCACACGCGGCTGCGCGGCGATCTCTACCCGAACCACGGCTTCGGTCCGACCGCCAACTACATGGACGTCAACCGCGGCGACCGGGTCACGCATATCTCCAGCTTCGGCACCCCGGCGCTCGGCCTGGCCGAGTACCGGAAGGCGAACATGCCGCCGGGCGACCCGAGTTGGAAAGAGACGTACATCGAGTCGGACCGGACGATCAGCCTCGTACAGACCGCGAAGGGCCGGGTCATCCGGCTCGAGCACGATGTCTCCACACCGCATCCGTACTCGCGCATCAACAGCCTCGGCGGCACCAAGGGCGTCTTCGAGGACTACGAGCCGCGGATCTATCTGGAGCCGGGGCACACGGACGACAAGTGGCACGACTTCGCGGAGTTCGCGGACTGGGACCACTGGCTGTGGAAGGAGCACTCCAACCCGCCCGGCGGGCACGGCGGCATGGACTACATCATGCTGTTCCGCCTGATGCAGTGCATGCGGCTCGGCCTGGTCCCGGACTTCGACGTGTACGACGCGGTGACGTGGACGGCGCCGGTGCCGCTGAGCCACGCCTCCATCAAGGCGAACGGCGCGCCGCAGGAGGTACCCGACTTCACGCGCGGCCTGTGGAAGAAGTCGCGCCCCGGAGTGGACTCGGAGAAGCCGGAGGGGTGAGACGGTGCGGGGTCCGGTCCGCCACTGTCGGGGGACGGACCGGGCCCCGCTCCGGTCAACTCACCCGGGGTACGCGCTCCTTGACCGGCTCTTCGATGGCCGGGGAGTTCTCCGTGACCAGCGTGGTCCTCGGCTCCTCGGCTCCTCGGCCTGTTCCGGTACGAAGGCGAGCTCGCCGGAGATGGCCTTGTGCGCCTTGTCGGTGTCGAGCGCGCCCTCCCAGCGGGAGACCACGAACACGGTGATGCAGTTGCCGAGCAGGTTGGTGGCCACGCGCATGGCGTCCATGATCCGGTCCACGCCGAGCAGCAGCGCGACCGCTCCGGCGGGGATGAGGAGGTAGATCGAGGCGCCGCTGGACGGCCGTGCCCACGTCGGGCCACAGCTTTCCGACCAGGACTCCGGACACCAGGGCCACGGCGACCTGGGCGAACATTGAGGTACGCAGCAAGCGTGCGGCGCGTCGCGGCAGAGGCGTGCTCCGAGAGGCGGGTGGCCGCGCCGCGCGGCGCCCGTCAGGTCGCGGCCAGGTGGTCCTTGTCGCCCATCACGATCACCGGGTGCTGCTGCGGGTCGAGCCGCTTGAGCAGGTACTCCATCGCCGGCTTGGGAATGCTCACACAGCCCGACGTACCGCTGCCGTGGTCCAGGTGCAGCCAGATGTAGCCGCCCTTGGACTGGCCCAGGGGCCGGGTCGGGTCGTTGGGCGGGGTGCCCTTGGCACGGTTGTAGTCGATAGCGATGATCAGGTCGAAGTCGTCCCAGTACGCCTTGGGCCAGGTGCGCGACGCTTGGAACGCGGGCGACTCGGTGTACGGGAGCCGGGTGCCGGGGTCGGGAAGCACCCCGCCCGCGTCGCTGAGCGTGAACACGCCGACAGGAGTGCGCTTGTCGCCCTCGCGGTGGTCGGTGGTCCAGCCCTTCTTGCCGTTGTGCGCGGGCCAGGCGCGGTCCCGGTGCCACCGTCCGTCGCGCTGTGTGTAGAGGGCGAGTTCGGACTCGCCGGAGTCCGGTCCCTCGCCGGTGACGAGGACGGCCTGTCGCGTCTTGTCCGGTATACGGCTGTGGAGGCGGTCCCCGACGCCCGGAAGTCGCCTGGGATCCGTGGTGGGCCGCTCGGTGCGGGTCGGCGCGGCGGGCCGGTTGTCCGCGCGCGCCCGGTCGGAACCACCCGAACTTCCGCCCCCCGCAAGGCCACAGGACGTCAGGGCGGCAAGACAGACCGCCGCCGCCAAGGCGGACCGCACCGTACCGGATATGTGCATACGAGCCATGGTGACACCCGGCGTACCTGACCCGAACCCCCGGGTCGGGAACAAACGGGCGGAATGACTGGTTCTTTGCATCGCGGCGGAAAATCATTTGCCGGGGAACCTCGCCGGGCGTCAGCCTTGCACGGTTTCCCCGTCCGCTCAGCCGCGCCCGATGACGCGCGCAGACCTCTGGGACGTCATGCAGATCAGTGACCTTCCGTATACCGATCCGGGTGTGCCCGACGCCCGGTCAGGACCGCGCTTTCTGTGGTGGCTCTGGCGGAACCAACTGGCGGGCCAGTTCAAGTCGTTGGCCTGGGGTCTGCTGCACTTCACCTCCGTGATGGCGCTGCCGTACGGCGTGGGCTTCGCCGTGCAGGCCGTGGTGGACCGCTCCGGCGGACGGCTCGCGCTCGCGGGCGCGCTGCTCGCCCTGGCGGGTGCGTCCACCGCCCTCGGCGACACGATGCTGCACCGCTCCGCGGTCACCAACTGGATCACGGCCGCGGCCCGGGTGCAGCAGTTGCTCGCCCGCAGGACCGCCCACTTGGGCGCCGCGCTGACCCGACGGGTCGCCGCGGGCGAGGTGGTGGCGGTGTCCACCGGCGACGTGGAGAAGATCGGCTGGTTCGTGGAGACGGTCTCCCGGTTCACGGCGGCGGCCCTCACGGTCGTCGTGATGTGCGTCGCGCTGTTCGTGTACCAGCCGGACCTGGGCCTGGTGGTGGCGGTCGGCGTTCCGCTCGTCGCACTCGGCGTGCTGCCGCTGCTTCCGCGGGCCACCCGGCTCGCCGACGTCCAACGCACGAAGGCGGGCCGCGCCACCGAGCTGGCCTCCGACACGGTCGCCGGGCTCCGGGTGCTGCGCGGCATCGGCGGCGAGGAGCTGTTCCTCACCCGCTACCGGCGAGCCTCGCAGGAGGTGCGCCGGGCGGCGGTGCGCAGCGCCCGCATGTGGTCCCTGATCACCGCGGTGCAGGTGCTGCTTCCGGGACTGCTCCTTATCGGGATCGTGTGGTACGGGCTCGCGCTGGTGCGGGACGGCCGGATCGAGGTCGGTCAACTCGTCACCGCGTACAGCGCGGTGATGCTCCTGACCTATCCGCTGCGGCACTTCGAGGAGATCGCGATGGCGTACTCCTTCTCGCGGCCGTCGGCCAAGCGGGCGGCGCGGGTGCTCTCCCTGGAACGCACGGTGGTCAGCTCCGACGCGGACGGCACCGGCCCCGGCGGCGTACCGCCGACCGACGACACACGCGTACCGCCGACCGACAACACACGCGTACCGCCGACCGACAACACACACGTACTGCCGACCGGCGACCTGTACGACCCGGCCACCGGGCTGCTCGCGCCCGAGGGGCGGTTCACGGCCGTGGTGTGCGGCGACCCGGACGAGGCGGGGCGGCTCGCGGAGCGGCTCGGCGGGCATCCGGGGCTCGATGACAGGGCGGCACACCCCGCGTCGGTACGCCTGGGCAGCACCGACCTGGACGCGCTGCCGCTGGCCGCGGCGCGCACCGCGGTCCTGGTGCAGGACAAGGACCCGGTGCTCCTGTCGGGCACGCTGCGGGAGCTGCTCGACGTACCGGCGTCCGGAAAGGTCACGGCCGTAGAGGCGCTCACCGCGGCCCAGTGCGGCGATGTCCTGGACGCGCTCACGCAGGCCGCGCTCGACGACGACCCGATGGTGGCGCCGATCACCGAGCGCGGCCGGTCGCTCTCCGGCGGGCAGCGCCAGCGCCTCGCCCTGGCCCGGTCCCTGGTGACCGACCCGGAGGTACTCGTCCTCGACGAGCCGACCTCCGCGGTCGACTCGCACACCGAGGCGCGGATCGCGGACGGCCTTCGGGGGCTGCGCCGGGGGCGTACGACCGTGGTGTTCACGTCGTCGCCGCTGGTCCTCGACCGGGCCGAGCGGGTCGTCCTGGTGCACGGCGGCGAAGTCGCGGCGGTGGGCGTACATCGCGAACTGGTGCGCACCGACCCGCGCTACCGGTCCGTCGTGACCCGCGAGACAGACGTCGAGCAGGCCGAACAAGCAGCACTAGCAGCACAAGCAGCGCAGGCAGCACAAGCAGCACCAGCCGAACAGGCAACACAGGCTGCACCAGCCGAACAGGCAGAGGCAGTAGAGGCAGTACGGGACTTGGGGTCCCCCGTCGAGATCGAGGAGACGGCATGATCGGCGTGGCGCCGCCGGAGTACGACCCGGCGGCCCCCCGTACCACCGAGAAGCTGCCCGTGGGCGGCGCGGCGACGGTGCGGGCGTATGTGCGCGAACTGCTCCGGCGGCACCGCAAGGCCTTCGTGGTGCTCATCGTCGTGAACACGGTCGCCGTGGCCGCCTCGATGGTCGGGCCCTCGCTCCTCGGCGATCTCGTGGAGCGGGCGTCCGCCGGGGGCGCGGCGGCGCGCGATCTGCAACTGGGGCGCGCCATCGCGCTGTTCGCCGGGGCGCTCGTGGTGCAGGCGGTCTTCGTGCGCCTGGTGCGGCTGCGCGGCGCGATGCTCGGTGAGCGGATGCTCGCGGATCTGCGTGAGGACTTTCTCGTACGGTCCGTGGGGCTGCCGCCGGGCGTCCTGGAACGGGCCGGGACCGGCGATCTGCTCGCCCGGATCACCACGGACATCGACCGGCTCGCGAACGTGATGCGGGAGGCGGTGCCGCAGGTCACCATCGGCGTGGTCTGGATCGTGCTGCTGCTCGGCGGCCTCACGGTGACCGCGCCGCCGCTCGCCCCCGCGGTGCTGCTCGCGCTGCCGCTCCTGGTGGCGGGCTGCCGCTGGTACTTCCGGCGGGCCCCGTCGGCGTACCGCTCGGAGGCCGCCGGGTACGCGGCCGTGGCGGCGGCTCTCACGGAGACGGTCGACGCGGGCCGCACCGTGGAGGCGCACCGCCTCGGCGCGCGCCGCGTGGCGCTCTCGGACCAGCGGGTCAAGGAATGGACGGCCTGGGAGCGGTACACGCTGTGGCTGCGCTCGATGCTCTTCCCGGTCATCAACGCCACGCATGTGACGGTCCTCGCCTCCGTGCTGCTCATCGGCGGCGTCTTCGTCCTTCAGGGCTGGATCGGGGTCGGCCAGCTGACGGCGGGCGCGCTGATCGCGCAGATGATGGTCGACCCGATGAACTTGATCCTCCGCTGGTACGACGAACTCCAAGTGGCCCATGTGTCGATGGCCCGGCTCGTAGGCGTACGGGAGATCGAGCCGGGCGCGGGCGACGCCACGCTGGCCCCGGAGGGCCGGGACGTGTCGGCGCGGCGGGTGCACTTCGGCTACCGGCCGGGCGTGGACGTGCTACGGAAGGTGACGCTCGACGTCGCGCCGGGCAGCCGCGTCGCCCTGGTGGGGCCGTCCGGCGCGGGCAAGTCGACGCTCGGGCGGCTGCTCGCCGGGATCTACCGGCCCCGCACCGGCTCGGTCACGCTCGGCCGGGCGGAGCTGGCGCGGATGCCTGCGGAGCGGGTGCGCGAGCATGTGGCCCTGGTGAACCAGGAGCACCACGTGTTCGTCGGCTCGCTCCGGGACAACCTGCTGCTCGCCCGTTCCGGGGCGCAGGACGCGGAGCTGTGGGCGGCGCTCGGCGCGGTCGACGCGGACGGCTGGGCGCGGGCCCTGGACGACGGCCTGGACACCGAGGTCGGCTCCGGCGGCTTCGTGCTCACTCCGGCGCAGGCGCAGCAGATCGCCCTGGCCCGGCTCGTGCTCGCGGATCCGCACACGCTGGTCCTCGACGAGGCGACCTCGCTGCTCGACCCGCGCGCGGCCCGGCATCTGGAACGGTCCCTGGCCCGGGTCCTGGCCGGCCGCACGGTCGTGGCGATCGCCCACCGGCTGCACACCGCGCATGACGCGGATGTGATCGCGGTGGTCGAGGAGGGCCGGATCAGCGAGCTGGGCAGCCATGACGAGCTGGTCGCGGCGGACGGGGCGTATGCGGCGCTGTGGCGGTCGTGGCACGGGTAGCGTGCGCGGCGCCGTGGGGTCGTGGGGTCGTGGCATGGGTAGCGTGCGCGGCGCTCAGCACCATTCATGGCGGGGCGGTCGTCCCTGACATGGCGGTGCTGCGTACCCGTAGCTCAGGCCGAACCCGTCGGCTGATTCACAGCTCCTCGACGGTCTCCAGAATGCGGGTGCGCGGTGTCCCGGCGAGTGCGGGCGCGTTGGCGGGCGAGGACCACACCCGCGTCCGGAGGACGTCGAGGAACCGCTCGGCCTGATCAGCCGCGTCGAAGTCGAGGTCCACGACCACATACGCCTGGTCGTCGACGGGGCGCTGGATGCGGTGCCGCCGTACGCCCGCTTCCTTCCGCATGGGCGCGAACCGGTCGAACGCGGACTTCCACACGGCGAAGTCCGTGATCGGGTGCTCGATGTGCAGGGTGGACATGGTTCCTCCTCTGGAGTGCACTCCCACGTGCCCTCCCACTCTGGTGTCCACCTCCACTCTGGACAGCCGTCGGCAGAGCGGCCCATCCCAGAAATGTGGGGAATCGCGACATACCGGGAATCGTGAAACACGGGAATCGCGACGTACGCTCGCCTCATGTCCGTCCCTGCCGCGTACGCGCGGTCGCACGAGCGCGTCGTCCGGCTCTGCGAGACCGGCGGCGACTCCCGGACCCTGCGTCTTAGGCTCCTCGACGAACTGCGCACCACCATCGGGTTCGACGCGTACGCGTTTCTGCTCACCGACCCGGAGACCTCGGTGGGCTGTGCGCCGCTCGCGGACGTCCCGTGCCTGCCGGAGCTGCCCCGGCTGATCCGGCTCAAGTACCTGACCGAGGCCGATCGCTGGACGGCACTGCGTGATGTCGCCCTGCTCAGCGGCCACCCCGGTCCTTCGCGCAGCCTCGTGTGGCGCGAGCTGCTGCGGGATTACGGCGTACGGGACATCGCCTCGACGGTGTTCACGGACCGCTTCGGCTGCTGGGGCTTTCTCGATCTGTGGCGGTACGACCGGGACTTCAGCCGTGCCGACGCGGCCCATCTGGCCCGGATCCGCGAGCCGGTGACCACCGCGCTGCGCCGCAGCCAGGCGGAAGCCTTCGTGGTACGGCCGTCCGACGCACCGCACCCGGGTCCGCTCGTCCTGCTGCTCTCACCCGAGCTGCGGGTCCTCGCCCAGACCCCGGAGACGCATACCTACCTGAGCCTGCTCGTGCCGCCCGAGGACGGTCGCTCGCCCATCCCGGCGAGCGCTTACAACGTCGCCGCGCAGCTGTTGGCCGTCGAGGCGGGTGTCGATACGAACCCGCCGCGCGCCCGGGTGCATCTGGCGGAGGGCCTGTGGCTGACGCTGCGGGCCGCCCGGATCGGCGACACGGATCCGCCGGACCGGCGCGATATCGCGGTCACCATTGAGGAGAGCTCACCGGCCGAGCGGCTCGCCGTGTTCACCCGGGCCTTCGCCCTGAGCGCGCGGGAGTGCGAACTGCTCGGCCATCTGGCGAAGGGCGGCGACAGCCACACCGTGGCGCGCCGGATGTCCGTCTCCGAGCACACCGTGCAGGACCACCTGAAATCGGTGTTCGCCAAGACCGGGACGAACAACCGCCGCATGCTCCTGGCCCGCACGCTCGGGGCGTGAGCCGCGGCCCGGCCGCGACTCGCCTTTCGGTTCTACTGGAAGACGATCAGGTGGCAGACGATCAGCTGGAAGACGCTCGCTAGAAGACGTTCAGCGCACCCACCGCGCCCACCGCCCCGAGCACCATGAACACCGGCATCAGCACCTTCACCTCGACCCAGCTGCCCGCCCGGAACCGCAGAATCCGCGGGGTGCCGACCGGGTACCAGCGCTTACGGCCGATGGGCAGCGGCCACAGGATCGGGCAGCCGGAGATCGTGAGACCGTCGCCGATGTTGTGCACCATCGCGCCGAGCAGCACGGGCAGGCCGAGCCACATGTACTCCTGACCCGCGCCGGTGAAGAACCAGTCGGAGCCGTTGCCCGGCTGGTCCAGGACTCCGGCGAGGATCCAGCTGCTGGTCGCGGCGAGCATCCAGACCAGGACGGACGCGGAGGTACCGCGGGTGGCCCGCCAGAGCAGCCCTTCTATGGCGAGCGTCAGATGCACGAACAGGATGCCGAGCACCGCCCAGCGGCCACCGAACATCGCCGCCGCCGCGAACCCCGTACCAAGAAGGAGCGCCCACACGGCGGTGTGCGTGAGCGTGCGGTGCCCGCCGCGGCGGCTGGGGTCACCGGGCTTGCGGGTCGCCTTGTAGACCGCGAAGGAGAGTTTGTCGACCACCACGCACAGGCCCTTCGAGAGCGGCCCGAAGGAGTTGGAGATGGTCGCCGACTTCTGGTCGAGGTCCGGGGCGAGCGCGGCGCCCGCGCAGATCAGCGCGCCGACGACGAGCACCGGCCAAGGCATGGCGTGGCCCGAGGCAGCGGCCGCCGCCCCCACCCCCAGCCAGGCCGCCGCTCCCGACAGTGAGTGTGCTGGACCCATCATGGCCGTGCTCCGCCCCATTCCCCTTGTGTCGACGCCCCGTTGATGCCCGGGCGGTACGCCGACCGTCCGCGGATCGACGGCACAGCGTAGCGGTCGTGATCTTCGTGCGTTCGGCCGGTTCCCCGATCCGGGGGACGGACAGGCAAGATGGAGGGGTGACCCTTATCGATCAGCTCCCGCCGGACACCGACCCCGATGCCCTCTTCGACGCCTTCTCCTCCTGGGCCGAGGACCAGGGGATCACCCTCTATCCGGCGCAGGAGGAGGCCCTGATCGAAGTGGTCTCCGGGGCCAATGTGATCCTTTCGACGCCGACCGGCTCCGGAAAGAGCCTGGTCGCGGCGGGTGCGCACTTCGCGGCGCTGGCCGCGGACAAGGTCACGTTCTACACGGCGCCGATCAAGGCCCTGGTGTCGGAGAAGTTCTTCGACCTGTGCAAGCTCTTCGGCACCGAGAACGTCGGCATGCTCACCGGCGACGCCTCCGTGAACGCCGACGCCCCGGTGATCTGCTGCACCGCCGAGGTCCTCGCGTCCATCGCACTGCGCGACGGCAAGCACGCGGACATCGGCCAGGTCGTGATGGACGAGTTCCACTTCTATGCCGAGCCGGACCGCGGCTGGGCCTGGCAGATCCCGCTGCTCGAACTCCCGCAGGCACAGTTCATCCTGATGTCGGCCACGCTCGGCGACGTCTCGATGTTCGAGAAGGACCTGACCCGCCGCACCGGCCGTCCCACATCGGTGGTCCGCTCGGCGACCCGCCCGGTCCCGCTCTCGTACGAATACCGCCTCACGCCCATCACCGAGACCCTGACCGAGCTCCTGGAGACCAAGCAGGCGCCCGTCTACATCGTGCACTTCACGCAGGCGCAGGCCGTCGAGCGCGCGCAGTCGCTGATGAGCATCAACATGTGCACGAAGGCCGAGAAGGAACAGATCGCCGACCTGATCGGCAATTTCCGCTTCACCACCAAGTTCGGCCGCAACCTGTCGCGTTACGTACGGCACGGAATCGGTGTCCACCACGCCGGGATGCTGCCGAAGTACCGGCGCCTGGTGGAGAAACTCGCCCAGGCGGGCCTGCTCAAGGTGATCTGCGGTACGGACACGCTCGGCGTCGGCGTCAACGTCCCTATTCGTACCGTCCTGTTCACGGCTCTCGCCAAGTACGACGGCAGCCGCGTGCGGGTCCTCCGTGCGCGCGAGTTCCACCAGATCGCGGGCCGCGCGGGCCGGGCGGGATTCGACACGGCGGGCTTTGTGGTGGCCCAGGCCCCCGAGCACGTCATCGAGAACGAGAAGGCCCTCGCCAAGGCGGGCGACGACCCGAAGAAGCGCCGCAAGGTGGTCCGCAAGAAGGCCCCGGAGGGCTTCGTCGGCTGGACCGAGAACACCTTCGAGAAGCTGATCGCCTCCGAACCGGAGCCGCTCACCTCCCGCTTCCGCGTCACGCACACCATGCTCCTGTCGGTGATCGCCCGGCCGGGCAACGCCTTCGAGGCGATGCGCCGCCTCCTGGAGGACAACCACGAGCCGCGCAAGAACCAGCTGAGGCACATCCGCCGCGCCCTCGCCATCTACCGCTCGCTCCTCGACGGCGGCATCGTCGAAAGACTCGACAAGCCGGACGCCGAGGGCCGCATCGTGCGCCTCACGGTGGACCTGCAGCAGGACTTCGCGCTCAACCAGCCGCTGTCCACGTTCGCGCTCGCCGCGTTCGACCTGCTCGACCCCGAATCCCCCTCGTACGCCCTGGACATGGTGTCGGTCGTGGAGTCCACGCTCGACGACCCGCGGCAGATCCTGGCCGCCCAGCAGAACAAGGCACGCGGCGAGGCGGTCGGCCAGATGAAGGCCGACGGCGTCGAGTACGAGGAGCGGATGGAGCGGCTCCAGGACATCTCGTACCCGAAGCCGCTGGAAGAACTGCTCTGGCACGCGTACGGCGTGTACCGCAAGTCCCACCCGTGGGTCGGAGACCACCCGGTGTCGCCGAAGTCGGTGATCCGCGACATGTACGAACGCGCCCTGTCCTTCACCGAGTTCACCTCCTTCTACGAGCTCGCACGGACCGAGGGCATCGTGCTGCGTTACCTGGCCGGTGCGTACAAGGCCCTCGAGCACACCGTCCCGGACGACCTCAAGTCCGAGGACCTGGAGGACCTCACCGCCTGGCTCGGCGAGATGGTCCGGCAGGTCGACTCCTCGCTCCTCGACGAGTGGGAGCAGCTCGCCAACCCGGAGGTGGAGACCGCCGAGGAGGCCCAGGAGAAGGCCGACCAGGTCAAGCCGGTCACCGCCAACTCCCGCGCCTTCCGCGTCCTGGTACGCAACGCCATGTTCCGCCGCGTCGAACTCGCCGCCCTCGACCACGTCGAGGAACTCGGCGAGCTGGACGCCGAGTCCGGCTGGGACGCGGACGCGTGGGGCGACGCCATGGACGCGTACTGGGACGAGTACGACGACCTGGGCACCGGACCCGACGCCCGCGGCCCGAAGCTCCTCTCCATCGAGGAAGACCCGGACCACGGCCTCTGGCGCGTCCGCCAGACCTTCGCCGACCCGAACGGCGACCATGACTGGGGCATCAGCGCGGAGGTCGACCTGGCGGCCTCCGATGAAGAGGGGCGTGCGGTTGTTCGGGTTACTGATGTGGGGCAGCTCTGAGGGGGCTTTACGGGGGGGCGCGGGCGTTCCACTAGGGGGCCCGCCCCCCCGGGGGCTCTCCCCCTCCCCCTCCCCACCCCTCGCCCCCACACCCGCAAGGCCCCGCCCCCACCCCGCCTCCCGTGCCACTCGACTCGTCCTCACCCACGTGAACACCCTTCAGGAGTACGCGGTATGACGACCAACCCAGCCGAGAGACTCGTCGACCTACTCGACCTGGAGCAGATCGAGGTCAATATCTTCCGCGGCCGCAGCCCACAGGAGTCCCTACAACGGGTCTTCGGCGGGCAGGTCGCGGGCCAGGCCCTGGTGGCCGCGGGCCGCACCACCGAGGGCGACCGCCCGGTGCACTCGCTGCACGCCTACTTCCTGCGCCCGGGTCGGCCCGGGGTGCCGATCGTCTACCAGGTCGAACGAGTCCGTGACGGCCGCTCCTTCACCACCCGCCGGGTCACCGCGGTGCAGCAGGGCCGCACCATCTTCAACCTCACCGCCTCCTTCCATCAGCCGGAACAGGGCACCTTCGAGCACCAGCTGCCGCCGCGCCTCGACGCCCCCGACCCCGAGTCGCTGCCGAAGGTCGCCGACGAGATCCGCGAGCATCTCGGCGCGCTGCCCGAGCAGTTGGAGCGGATGGCTCGGCGTCAGCCTTTCGACATTCGCTACGTCGACCGGCTCCGTTGGACGCCCGAGGAGGTCAAGGACGCGGAGCCACGCAGCGCCGTGTGGATGCGCGCGGTCGGCCCGCTCGGCGACGACCCGCTCGTCCACACCTGCGCCCTCACGTATGCGAGCGACATGACCCTGCTCGACGCCGTACGCATCCCCGTTGAGCCTCTCTGGGGCCCGCGCGGCTTCGACATGGCCTCGCTCGACCACGCGATGTGGTTCCACCGGCCGTTCCGCGCCGACGAGTGGTTCCTCTACGACCAGGAGTCCCCGATCGCGACCGGCGGCCGCGGCCTGGCCCGGGGCCGGATCTACAACCGGGAGGGCCAACTGCTCGTCTCGGTCGTACAGGAGGGTCTCTTCCGCAGCATCGGGTCATGAGAGGGCTCCGGTGCGACGGTGTTGGACGGGGACGGTGTTGGAGCGTGAAGGTGGTCGGGCGGTGCGGGTAGTGAGGCGATGACGGTGGTTGGGGGGGAACGGTGGTGGCGACGGGCACGGACATGAACTCTCCGGAGGAACGGGCGCGGTTGCTTGCTGATGCGGTACGGCTGCGCGGGGCCGGGCAGCGTGAAGAGGCGCGGGAACGGCTCGTGGCCCTGGCCGAGCGGTTCCCGGACGACGCCGAGATCGCCTACCAGACGGCCTGGGCGCACGACGTACTCGGCCTCGAGTCCGAGGCGGTGCCGTACTACCGGCGCGCCCTGGACCGCCCCGGCCTCACGCCCGCGGACCGGGCAGGGGCCCTGCTCGGGCTCGGCTCCACCTACCGCATCCTCGGACGGTACGACGAGGCCGTGGCGACCCTCCGCGATGCGGCCGCGGAATTCCCGGACGACGGAGCGCTCAAGACGTTCCTGGCCATGGCCCTGTACAACACCGGCCGCCCCCACGAGGCGATGGAACTCCTCCTCACCCTGCTCGCGACGACCAGCACGGACCCGGCAATCGCCGCGTACCGCACGGCCATTGAGCACTACGCGCGGGACCTCGACGAGACGGTTTCCTGAGCACGGACACTCGGTGGCGGCGGGGGTGGCGGTTGCCGTTGCGGTTGCCGTTGCGGTTGCCGTTGCCCTTGCCCTTGCCCTTGCGTGACGCTCGGAGGCGGTCGTGCTCGACGTGCTGCCTGGCATCGCGAAGCCGAGCTCTTGCATCGATGGATCCTGGATATCTAGTATCCGGATATGAGAATGAACGAGGGCGTGGAATGGGCGCTGCACAGTTGCCTCAATCTCGCCTGGATCGGCGATGAGTACTGCGTCCCCGCCGCGCGGCTCGCCGCCTATCACGAGCTGCCCGCGGCCTACCTCAACAAGCAGCTCCAGGCGCTCGCCCGCGCCGGGATCGTCACCTCGACGCCCGGCCCCAAGGGAGGCTTCCGGCTCGCCAAGCCATTGAGCCGGATCACGTTGATGGACGTCGTGGCCGCCATCGAGGGCCCGGACGAGGCGTTCCGCTGCGCCGAGATCCGCCAGCAGGGACCGGGGGCGGGCGCGCCGGAGAGCTACCAACTGCCGTGCGCCTTCGCCGAGGTGATGTCCCACGCGGAGCTGGCCTGGCGCAAGGAGCTGGCCTCGTGCACGGTCGACGACGTCCGGCAGCGCGCCGAGAAGCGGGCGCCCGGGGCACCGGGAGCGATTCGGCGCTGGTTCGCGAACGGCTGAGCTGAGGCAGAGTCGCTGGAACTCGGGGGCACTGGGGCACGGGAACGACACTGGTACGCGGGAACGCGGGAACAACGAAGGACGCATCATCGAACGGGCTCCTTGCACTGGGGGCTCTGCCAGGGGGAATTAGGGGGAGTTCTGGATGCGTCTCGGTCGGGCTGCGGTCCTGGTTCCTGGCCACAGCGCCTCGGGACGTGGAGGCGGCGACCTCTCTCAACGTCGCCGTGTTCTGCCTGTCCATCGCTCTGGGAGCCACGGTCAGCGGCCGCCTGATCGACGCCCTCTCCCCCACCGCGGTCATCGCCGCGGGCGCACTTCTTCCGTTGGTCGCCGCCCTGGTGACCGCCGCACACCGAAAGGAACCCCGCACTTCATGACCATCGCCATCACCAACCCCGCAGGCCTGCACGACCCCTCCGGCTTCGGCTACAGCCACGTCGTTTCCGCACCGGGCGAGCAGGTCTTCATCGCCGGGCAATACGCCTCCGACGACACCGGGTCGGTCGTATCGGCCGACTTCGACGCCCAGGTGGAGCGCTCGATCGCCAACCTGCGTACGGCGCTTGAGTCCGTGGGACTCGGACTCGGAGACGTTGTGCGCCTGGGTACGTACATCGTCGAGCACGACGAGGAGAAGCTGGGGATCCTCCTCAGGCACCTCAAGGCCGCCTGGGGCGAGCGGCTGCCCGCACAGACGCTCGTCGGTGTGGCGTCGCTTGCGCTGCCGGGCATGCTCTTCGAGATCGACGCCGTTGCCGTGCGCCCCGCCTGAGGCGCCTCGACCTGAGCCACGTCGCTGTGCAGGCCGCCACGATTCGGGGCCGACCAGTTCCCCTACCCGCCCCGAGGACGTCCCCTGGGGCCGCGGATCAGTCGGCCGAGCAGACCTCGGGGCGGTGGAGGGTAGGCCTCGGCGGGCCGCGCCACGAGGGGGCGCGTCGGCTGGCTGAGGGCTGTGCCTCCCGTTCGGTGCCCGGGAGTTGGGACTTTCCCGTGGGACGCGGGAGCCGTGGCTCGTGGGCTGGGGACGGGAGGTGTGGCTCGCGGTCCGGGTGTGGGAGGTGTCGCTCGTGGGCGGGGTGCGGGGGTGGTGTGTCGGGCCTCGGCCAGTTCCGCGGTCAGGCTTGAGCGCAGCCAGCTGATCTCGTCCGGGTCGTCGGCGAAGAGCACCCGGGCCGCGATCGACTCCGCGGCAGGGAAAGGGCCTGCCGGGTTGAAGGTAGGTTCGGGGCGCAGACGGTGCAGATACGAGCGCTCGTACGGGTCGGGCACCAGCTCGGCGATCTGCACCGGGTCGAGCATCGCGGCCAGAACTCCGGCTCGCTGCCAGGGGCCTTCGGCCAGGCGGAGCAGCTGGCCCGCGCGGCGGCCGCGCCAGTTGCGGGCACGCTTGTCCTCTCCGGCGTTCAGCTCGCGGCGCATGTCCTCCGGGGTCCGGCCGGTGAGGAGTGCGGGGTGGGCGTCCGCGAACTGGCGTACGTCGTCCGCGAGATAGAGCCAGACCACTGCCCGGTACCGGTTCAGATAGAACTTCGCCGGGGTCAACAGGCCGACCCGGGCGAGCTTGGTGAACCGGTCCTTGGTGATGCCCATCAGGGCCGCACCCGCCGTGGTGCCGACCAGCGTGACGCGCTCACGCAGAGTGTCGGGAAAGCCGTCCGCGGCGCGCAGCCGGTCGACTTCGGAGCGGGGGACGCTGCGGGCGGCAGGGGCCACGCCGTCCGTTCTCCGGTCGTCGGGTCGGTCGTCGGTGCGCTCCGCTCCGGTGGTGCGGACGTATCCGAGCTGGATCGCCAAGGTCAGTTCGCCGCGCTTGAGTTCCAGGGCGCGGGCGGCACGGCCCGGGCTCAAGAACTGTTCAACGTCCTTGTCGGTGGCCGTCGTCGGCCCCGTCGTGAGGTCGTGCGTGGATGCTTCCGTGGCTTCCGTAGCTTTCGCCGTGGATGCCGTGATGGATGCTGTCATCGGTGTCTCCCCCGTGAGTTTCGCTGACTGCCGATTACTCTCGGTGAAGACCGTAGCCCGTTCCGCAATCCCCCGCTCGGCCTGTGGATAACTCTGCGACCGACGGCGGCCGAGTAGGGGTTCGTGCAGGTCAGGCGCGTACCACGGCGGTCAGAAGTCGACGACGGGCGTGCGGCCCGGCTGCCGTGCGTCGACCCCGAGGTGCTCGCCGACGCGGTTGACGAGCAGCGTCATCTCGTACGCGACCTGGCCGATGTCGGCGCCGGCGGTGCTGAGCACGCACAGGCAACTGCCGTCGCCCGCGGCGGTCACGAAGAGCACCGCATCATCGAACTCGATCATGGTCTGGCGTACATGCCCGGCACCGAAGTGCCGACCCGAGCCCTTGGCCAGGCTGTGCAAGCCGGACGAGACCGCGGCCAAGTGCTCGGCGTCCTCCCGCTGGAGTTCGCTGCTCGACGCGGTCACCAGACCGTCGTTGGAGAGCACAAGGGCGTGCCGTACGTGTTCGACGCGTTTCGTCAAGTCGTCGAGCAGCCAGCCAAGTCCCGTGTTCTGCGCCATGATTCGGACCTCCCCGTTCCACCATTGACCGCCAGCCTTCCCCACCTGTGCCGTACGAGCAAGACAGGATGGGCATATGGCACGGAAGATGACTGAGGACGAATGGCGCGCCTTCGTTTCGCACGGGACGCGGACCGCGAAGCTCTCGACCGTGCGGGCCGACGGTTCCCCGCACGTCGCACCGATCTGGTTTCTGCTCGACGGCGATGACCTGGTGTTCAACACCGGGGAGTCGACCGTCAAGGGGCGCAATATCGCGCGGGACCGGCGCGTGGCGCTCTGCGTGGACGACGACCGGCCACCATACGCGTACGTGGTGCTCCGCGGGCAGGCCGAGTTGAGCGATGACCTCGGCGAGGTGCGGGACTGGGCGACCCGGATCGCGGCCCGGTACATGGGTGAGGAGCGCGCCGAGGAGTACGGCGCCCGTAATGGCGTTCCGGGGGAACTCGTCGTGCGCGTACGGATCAAGAAGGTGCTCGCGCAAGCGGGGGTTGCGGACTAGCGGACCAGGGGGTTTCGGCACCCCCGTACCGCCCCCCCGTACCGCCCTTGGATCTCCATGAGCGGGCTGCGAGATCATGCAGGCATGAGCGATGACCACAGCCGAGCCCACGACCCCACCCGGGCCCACGACCCCGACCGAGTCCGTGAATTCTTCGCCGCCCGCGCCGCGGACTGGGACAGGCGCTTCCCCGAGGACGGCCCGGCGTTCGAGGGCGGGGTCGCCGCGCTGGGCCTGCGCCCAGGTGACGTCGTGCTCGACGCGGGCTGCGGGACGGGGCGGGCGCTGCCGGTGCTGCGGGCCGCGGTGGGGCCCGACGGGACCGTGCTCGGCCTCGACCTCACGCCCGCCATGCTGGCCGAGGCGGCGCGTGCGGGCCGGGACCGCAGCGCGCGGCTGCTGCTCGCCGATGTGTCCCGACTGCCGTTGCGCGACGCCTGTCTGGACGCCGTGTTCGGCGCCGGACTGATCTCGCATCTGCCGCAACCCGCCGATGACCTGGGCGAGTTGGCGCGTGTCGTGCGGCCCGGCGGGCGCCTCGCGCTCTTCCATCCCATCGGCCGGGCCGCCCTCGCCGCCCGCCAGGGCCGCCAGATCACCCCGGACGACCTGCGGGCCGAGGCCAATCTCCGCCCGCTGCTCGCCGCTTCCGGCTGGCGGATGACGTCGTACGTAGATGAGGATGCCCGGTTCCTGGCCCTTGCCGTCCGGGAGGGCTGACGTCGTCAACCCTCGACTGGCCGGTTACTCGCTCGTTAAGGTGCGCCGACGGATGCGACCGATGGGGAGGCTGACATGGCCGGGACGGGTGAGGAAGTCGCCGATGACGACGCGCTGTTGGTACTGACCGCGGTGCTTCTGACGCCCGCGCAGTTCCCGAGCGTGCTCGGCGACGACTACCCGGAGGCGTGTGCGGCGCTCGGCCTCGCTCCGCTTGCCGAGGGCTACGGTCTGGTGCTCGGCCAGGACGGCTTGGGCGCACGGTGGACCGTGGTCGTCGACGATGTGTCCCTCGTGGCCGTCGCCATCGCCGCGTGGGACTGCGGCATGGAGTACGACCTGTCCCCCAGTGAGCGAACCGTGGTGGCCGCGCTGCCCGGCTGGCCGCTGTCCCTCGCCGTCGCCGCGCCCGGCGTGCCCGCGCCCCACGACCCGGAGCCGGAACCCGACGACGAGGGCGGCCGACGGTTGCTCACCCCACCGGACACCAGCGTGTGGGGACCGGCCCAGCGGCGCCTCGGCGCCGACGAGGTCGCCCTCCAGTGGGCGGCCTGGCGGGCAGAGGTCGATGACGCGGACTTCGTGTCCGTTGGTGAGATGGAGACGGGAGGTACGGCGGGGGCCGGGACTGAGGCGGGGACGAGGGGTCCCACGCCGCCGATGGCCGGGACTGGGACGGAGACGGGCGTACCGAGAACAGCGGGGGCCTCGGGCACCGAGGACGGCTCGAGCACCGAGCACCTCTCGGGCACCGGAGATCCCGCAGGGTCCGCGGACGCCACCGACACACCGGAGGACGCCGACGCCTCCGGGGACGCCGACGCTCCCCATGGCCCGCAGGCGTACGACGGTGTTCGGCGGGTGCTCGACGAGGCCCGCGGCTACACGGAGAACCCGCCGCCACTCGGCCGGGTGCGCTCGGCCTTCGCCAGCGAGGACGCGCGGACGTTGCGTGCCGACGGCCCCGGCTGGTCGCTGGTGGCCAGGACCGACGACATCGCGTTCGTCCTGCTCGACGAGGTGCCGGGCGAGGTCCTTCCGGTGGGCAGAGGGCCGGAGTTGCCCGGCCTCCTCGATGCCCTGGACAAGATGGCCGTACGCCCGTCCTGAACCGCGCGCGCCAAACCTGCCCCAGCACCTCCGGCCGGCTGGGGCCACTGCCCCGGCCCGCCCGCACCAACGGCCGCGCCGACCGCACCGGCCCGCCCGGATCCGCCGGGACTGCCGGATCCGCCGGGTCCGGGCGGCTCAGGCCGCCGGTTTCAGTGGCCTATCTCCTTGCGCGAGACGCGGCGCAGTCTGCGGCGCTGCGCGGGGTCGAGGGTCAGGTAGGCCACGGCCGGAACGCCGACGACGATCAGCAGGACGGCCCACAGAGGCAGCCAGATCCACAGGATCAGGCCGACCGCCACGCCTCCGACGGCGATCTTCGCGTTTCTTGTCATCACTGTCGCCTCCTTCGCGGCTGCTACCGCTCTGCTCTGAGAACGGGGCCGCGCTCGCCCTGGTTCCAGTCTGGACCCTGAGACAACCCTGATGTCGGTCCCCTAGAAACCCTGAGCCACACAGGCCGTGACTGGGCTCACACAGCGATCACTTCCAGGAGGGTCTGCGAGTGAGGTACCCTCGGCCGCTCCGTTCGGTAGTCAAATTTGAGGAACCTCCATTTCTGTGCGCAGGCATTCCGTGGCAACACCGTCCGAGATCGTCGAACTCTCCCGCTGCTCCGCCGTCTTCATGCCCGGCGACCCTGCCCGTAGCGGACGCGTCGCCTTCTGGCATGCCGACGGCGAGCCGCCGCCCGACGCGGCTGGCGGCACAGTCGAGGAGCTGACCGTGGCCCTGCCCGGGGCCAAGGGGTCAGCAGGGGTCGAGCGGGTCCGGGTGCCCGCCCTGGTCCTGCCGGTGGGTACGGCACTGGCTGTGCTCACGCGTGCGCGTGCCGTCGACGGGGCGCACCCGGCCGCCGCCTTCTGGGGCAGCGCCGCCGTGCTCGCCCTGCACTTGCTGGCCCGGGGGCTGCTCCTTCCCGGCCTCTCGGAGGACGGCTACGACGCCTGGCGCGCGGGGCCCCTCGGCGGGGACGACCTGGACCGGTTGCGCGACCTGGCCGCGGCGATGCCGCCACACGCGCACGCTGTACCGCTGGACCGACTCGATCCACGGGACGAAGCACGACCGGACGAAGCGCGGCCGGAAGAACCGGCTCCGTTGCGGCTGCACGAGCCCGAACGGCTGCTCCGGGCCTTCCTGGACGCGGTGGCCGACGCCCTACCGCGCAGCCCGGCCGGGCCGCTGGCCGCCGGGCACGACGCGTTCGCGGCCGGGCCGCCGCAGCACATCCCCGAGCAGCGGGCGTGGGCCGCCGATGTGGCGGCCGGGCACGACGCGGGTGTACGCCTGTCGCTGCGGGTCGAGGTGCTGGGCCTGTCGGCCGCCGACGCCGCGACAACGGACGGCGCAGAAGCGGACGGGGCACCTGCGGCGGCCGTGCCGTCGTTCCGCGCCGTACTTCAGTTGCACAGCGTCAGCGACCCGGCCGTCGTCGCCGACGCCGCCGAGGTGTGGGCCGGGGCGGGCGCCGATGCCTTCGGGCCGCGCAGCCGGCTCGACGCGTTGCTCGCGCTGCGCCGCGCGGCGCGCGCCTGGGCCCCGCTCACGCCGCTGCTTTCGGCCGCCGTGCCGGACGCGGTCGAGCTCGCCGACGAGGACGTCACCGAGCTGCTCGGCGAAGCCTCGCGGACGCTCGCCGGTGCGGGCGTCGAGGTGCACTGGCCTCGGGAGTTGGCCCGCAAGCTGACCGCGCGCGCCGTCATCGGCCCGCCGGATTCCGCCGCAGCCGACCCCTACGGAAGCGCCCCCTACGGAAGCAGCCCTTACGGAAGCGACCCCTTCGGCGCGGACAGCGGCGGGGACGGCGACGGTGAGGGCCGGTTCGCGCTCTACACCTCGGGAGACGGGTCCGGAGCGCCGTCCCTGCTGTCGGCCGACGCGCTGCTCGCCTTCAACTGGCGGTTCGCGCTCGGCGGTCAGGAGCTCACCCGCGCCGAGCTCGACCGGCTCGCCGAGGCCAACCGGCCCCTGGTGCGGCTGCGTGACCAATGGGTGCTCATCGACCCCGAAGAGGCGCTACGCGCGCGTGCGCAGCAGGATCACAAGGTCTCCCCCATCGACGCACTCAGCGCCGCGCTCACCGGCAGCACCGAGGTCGGCGGGCGCCGGTTCGACGTAGAACCGACGGGGTGGCTGGCCGTTCTTCGGGAGCGGCTCGCGCGACCGGAGGCCGGGGAGCCGCTCGCGCAGCCGGACGCGCTCGCCGCGACGCTCCGCGACTACCAGCTGCGTGGCCTCACCTGGCTGGACCGGATGACGTCGCTCGGTCTGGGCGGGTGCCTCGCGGACGACATGGGGCTCGGCAAGACGATCACCCTGATCGCTCTCCATCTGCACCGTCAGGAGGACGAGGCGTCCGCCGGGCCCACGCTGGTGGTCTGCCCCACCTCTCTGATGAGCAACTGGCAGCGCGAGATCGAGAAGTTCGCGCCCGGGACCCCGGTGCGCCGCTTCCACGGTGCCTCGCGCCGCCTCGACGACCTGGCCGCGGGCGAGTTCGTCCTTACTACGTACGGCACGATGCGCCGGGACACCGCTCAACTGGCCGATGTCAGGTGGGGCATGGTCGTCGCCGACGAGGCACAGCACGTCAAGAACCCGTACTCCGCCACGGCGCAGCAGTTGCGCACGATCAGTGCCCACGCGCGCGTGGCGCTGACCGGCACCCCGGTGGAGAACAACCTCACCGAGCTGTGGGCGATCCTCGACTGGACGACGCCCGGGCTGCTCGGCCGACTCGGCCGGTTCCGTACCCGGTACGCGCGGGCCGTGGAGGGCGGCCAGGACCCGGCGGCGGCCGAGCGGCTCGCCGCGCTGGTGCGGGCGTTTCTGCTGCGCCGTCGCAAGTCCGACCCGGGGATCGCACCCGAACTCCCGCCCAAGACCGAGACGGATCGCACCGTCTCGCTCACTACGGAGCAGGCCGGTCTCTACGAAGCGGTGGTGCGCGAGACGATGACGGCCATCGCGGCCGCCGACGGGATGGAGCGCCGCGGTCTGATCGTGAAGCTGCTGACCGGTCTGAAGCAGATCTGCAACCACCCGGCGCAGTACCTCAAGGAGGAACGCCCCACCGTGGCGGGTCGTTCCGGGAAGCTGGAGCTGCTCGACGAACTGCTCGACACGATCCTCTCCGAGGGGGCAGGGGTTCTGGTCTTCACGCAGTACGTCGCCATGGCGCGGCTCATCGAGCGGCATCTGGCGGCGCGCGGGGTGCCGAGCCAATTTCTGCACGGCGGTACGCCGGTGCGGGAACGCGAGGCGATGGTGAACCGTTTCCAGGAGGGCGAAGTCCCCGTGTTCCTGCTGTCGTTGAAGGCCGCGGGCACGGGTCTGAACCTCACCCGCGCCGAGCATGTCGTGCACTACGACCGGTGGTGGAACCCGGCCGTGGAGGCGCAGGCCACGGACCGTGCGTACCGCATCGGGCAGACCCGGCCCGTGCAGGTGCACCGGCTGATCGCCGAGGGCACGGTCGAGGACCGGATCGCCGACATGCTGACGCGCAAGCAGGATCTCGCGGACGCCGTACTGGGATCGGACGAGTCCGCCGTGACCGAACTGACGGAACTGTCCGATGAGGCCCTGGCCGATCTGGTGGAGCTGCGAGGAGGCGCCCGATGAGCGACGCGTACGACGAGAGGCACGACGAGCGCACGTTCGCCGCGCTGCCGCCCGCGCGGGGCCGCGGCTTCGCCACCAGCTGGTGGGGACAGGCGTGGTTGAAGGCCCTGGAGGACACGGCGCTGGACTCGGCGCAGCTCAAGGCGGGCCGCAGGCTGGCCCGTTCGGGCGCGGTCGGCGCGGTGTCGGTGCGGCCAGGGCGGATCACCGCGGTCGTCGAGGGCCGGGACCGCATGCCGCACCGGTCCGACGTACTGCTCCAGCGACTGTCCGAGGACGAGTGGGACCGTTTCCTGGACATGGCCGTGGACCGGGCCGGGCATATCGCGGCGCTCCTGGACCGCGAGATGCCGCCGCACCTGGTGGAGGACGCGGCGGCCGCCGGGATCGAACTCCTGCCGGGCATCGGCGATCTGGAGCCGGAGTGCGACTGCGGCGCCTGGGATCACTGCGGGCACACGGCGGCGCTCTGCTACCAGCTGGCGCGGCTGCTCGACCAGGACCCGTTCGTCCTGCTCCTGCTGCGCGGGCGCGGGGAACGGGCGCTCCTTGACGAGCTCCAGGTGCGCAGCGTGGCCCGCGCGGCGCGGGACGAGACGGCGGACCCGGGGCTGGACGGTGACGGGGCGGCCGGGGGCGGTTCGGCCTCTGGCGACGCCTCCCGAACCGGCGCCCCTACGGGTACGGGAGCCGGGCAGGCGACGGGATGGGACGCGGGCGTCCCGGCCGACGAGGCGTACGCGACCGGTGCCGTCCTGCCCCCACTGCCCGCGCTTCCGCCGCTGCCCGACGCCCCGGGCACGCAGCCGTCCCTGGACACGGAGACGCCGCCCGGGCCCGGGATCGACATCGAGGCGCTGGAGTTCCTCACCGCGCGTGCGGCGGCGACGGCGCACCGCACGCTGGCCGCGGCACTCGCACCGGGCCACGCCGAGAAGCCCGTGGCGCCCGCGCCGACGCTGGAGCAGGACGCGGTACGACTCGCCGCGGAGTCCGGGCAGGAGGCCGGACAAGAAACGGGGGCGGCGGCGCGTGCCGTGCCCGCGCGGATCGCCGTACGGCTCGCGGACGCCGCCGGGCGGGACCGCGACGGCCTCGCCCGTGCCGTGCGCGCCTGGGAGTTCGGCGGTGCCGCCGCTCTCGACGTACTCGATGAGGAATGGACGCCTCCGACGGAAGCACTCGCACGCGCGCGTGCCGCCCTCGAAGCGGGCTGGGACGAGGACGAGCGGCCCCGGCTGCGCGCCGCCCGCAACCGGTGGACCGTCATCGGCGCCGACGCGCAGCTCCGCCTCGGCCGGGACGGCCGCTGGTGGCCCTACCGGAAGGAGCGGGGCCGGTGGACCCCTGCGGGCCCGGCGACCCTCGACCCCGCGGGGGCGCTTGCGGCGGCCGTCGGGGGTGAGTGACGGGCCGGTCCGGCGCCAGACTGAAGCGGCCCCACCACTGGGAGTGTGAAGGGTGGCCGGGCGACACCCTTCACACTTCCGGCCTCACCCCCGAACCCCCACCAGGTGATCCATAGCCAGCTGGTCAAGGTGTTCGAAGGCCATGCCGCGGGCCGCCGCCGCGTCCGGGTCGAAGGCCTCGTACGCGCCGCGGTCCGCGAGCAGCGCGGCGAGGCCGTCCTCGGCGGTGGGGCGGGACAGTTCGGGCAGGCGGGCGGCGCGCAGCGCCTCCTGGACGTCCGGATCGGCACGGAACGCGGCCGAACGCTCCCGCAGGATCAGGTAGTTGCGCATACAGCCCGCGGCCGAGGCCCACACGCCCGCGTAGTCCTCGGTCCTCGGCGGCTTGAAGTCGAAGTGCCGCGGGCCCTCGTACGCCGCGGATTCGAGCAGGTCGACCAGCCAGAACGCGGCCCGCAGATCGCCCGCGCCGAACCGCAGGTCCTGGTCGTACTTGATGCCCGACTGGCCGTTGAGGTCGATGTGGAAGAGCTTGTCCGCCCACAGGGCCTGGGCGATGGAGTGCGGGAAGTTCAGGCCCGCCATCTGCTCGTGGCCGACCTCGGGATTGACGCCGTAGAGGTGGGGCCGCTCCAGGCGCTCGATGAAGGCGAGGGCGTGGCCGACGGTCGGCAGCAGGATGTCGCCGCGCGGCTCGTTCGGCTTCGGCTCGATCGCGAACCGTAGGTCGTAGCCCTGCTCGACGACGTACTCGCCGAGCAGGTCGAAGGCCTCCTTCATCCGGTCGAGGGCGGCTCGTACGTCCTTGGCGGCGCCGGACTCCGCGCCCTCGCGCCCGCCCCAGGCGACGTACGTGCGCGCCCCGAGCTCGGCGGCGAGGTCGATATTGCGGATCGTCTTGCGCAGCGCGTACCGGCGTACGTCGCGGTCGTTGGCGGTGAACGCGCCGTCCTTGAAGACGGGGTGCGTGAACAGGTTCGTCGTGGCCATCGGGACGGTCAGACCGGTGGCGTCGAGGGCCTGCCGGAACCGCTTCACCACGGCCTCACGCTCGGCGGCCGGGGCGCCGAACGGAATCAGGTCGTCATCGTGGAAGGTGACGCCGTACGCGCCGATTTCGGCGAGCCGGTGCACGGCCTCGACCGGGTCGAGCGGGGCGCGTGTCGCCTCCCCGAAGGGGTCCCTTCCGGTCCAGCCGACCGTCCACAGGCCGAAGCTGAACTTGTCCTCGGGGCTGGGCTGATAGGACATGCGGCTCCTTCTTCCGGTTGCGGGGGCGCCCGCTGTGGGCCGTGCGGTGGGCTTTCGGGCGTGCTTGCGGCACACCTATTTCGTCATGGCGATTTACAAATTAGTATCCGGGGCCATCGTCAGGGAAGGCCGCGTACCGAACGGAGACGCTGATGGCAGCAGCCGATGGACCCCTCGTCGTCGGTGTGGACAGCTCCACGCAGTCCACGAAGGCCCTGGTCGTGGACGCGGCCACCGGCCGGGTCGTGGCCAGTGGCCAGGCGCCGCACACCGTGCGCTCGATCGCCGCGGGCGGCGCGGGCGGCGCGGGCGGCTCCGGCGGTGGCCATGAGAGCGACCCCGCGCAGTGGTGGGACGCCCTGGTCGAGGCGGTACGCCAGTGCGGTCCGGCCGCGCACGAGGCGGCCGCGGTCGCGGTCGGCGGGCAGCAGCACGGCCTCGTCACGCTGGACACCGACCACCGCCCGGTGCGCCCGGCGCTGCTCTGGAACGACGTACGGTCGGCGCCGCAGAGCGAGCGCCTCATCGCCGACCTCGGCGGCGGCAAGGCGTGGGCGGAGCGGATCGGCAGCGTGCCCGCACCGGCGTTCACGGTGACCAAGTGGGCCTGGCTGCGTGAGCACGAGCCCGAGGCCGCAGCCGCCACGGCCGCCGTGCGGCTGCCGCACGACTACCTCACCGAGCGGCTCACCGGCGAGGGCACCACGGACCGCGGCGACGCCTCCGGCACGGGCTGGTGGGCGGCGCCCTCGGAGTCGTACGACACCGGAATCCTGGACATGGTCGGGCTCGACCCGGCGCTGCTGCCCCGCGTGGTGCGGCCCGGGGAGGTCGCGGGCACGGTGCGCCGACTGCCCGAACTACCCTTCGCCAAGGGCGTCCTGGTGGCGGCGGGCACCGGCGACAACGCGGCGGCCGCGCTCGGCCTCGGCCTCCGCCCCGGCACGCCGGTCCTGTCGCTCGGTACGTCGGGCACGGTGTACGCGGTCTCGCCGGAGCGCCCCGCGGACCCGACCGGCACCGTGGCGGGGTTCGCGGACGCGCGCGGCGACTGGCTGCCGCTCGCCTGCACCCTCAACTGCACGCTCGCCGTCGACAAGGTGGCCGCGCTGCTCGGCCTGGACCGCGAGGCGGTGGAGCCGGGCGGCTCCGTCGGCCTGCTGCCGTTCCTGGACGGGGAGCGCACGCCCAACCTGCCGGGTGCCTCGGGCCTGTTGCACGGCCTGCGGCACGACACGACGGGCGGGCAGGTGCTACAGGCGGCGTACGACGGGGCGGTGTTCATGCTGCTCCGGGCCCTGGGTCTGGTCCTTGGCCCTGGCGCCGGGGCGTCCGCCACAGACAGATCGACGGACCGCGCCGCCGACAGCGCCGACGTAGCACCGCTCGTGCTCATTGGTGGCGGGGCGCGGGGCCGGGCCTGGCAGGAGACGGTACGGCGGCTCTCCGGGCGCCCGGTGCGCATCCCCGAGGCCCGCGAACTGGTGGCACTCGGCGCCGCCGCGCAGGCCGCCGGGCTCCTGACCGGCGAGGACCCGGCGGCGGTGGCCCGGCGCTGGGGCACGACCAAGGGGCCGCTCCTGGAGCCGGTGCCCCGCGACGAGGAGACCCTGGCCCGGATCGAGGCGCTGCTCTCCGACGCGCAGCCGCTGCTCGGACACGCGGGCGGCGCGGCATGACCTCGTCCGAATCGACCTCGTCCGAATCGACCTCGTCCGAGCTGACCAGAACCGGACCGACCGCATCCGGACCGACCGCATCCGCGCCGACCACCCCCGAACCGACCGCCCCCGGGCCCACCGCATCCGGACCGACCGCCCCCGAACAGGCGATAGCAATGCCCCGACTGCCCGGCGGGCTTCCGGGTGGCGGCCACGACCCGGCCAACACCCAGCAGGGCATCCGGCGGCGCAACCTCTCCCTCGTGATGCATGCCGTGGCCGCCCAGGGTCCGCTCTCGCGGGCCGCCGTGGCCGCCCGGATCGGGCTCACGCGCGCGGCCGTGTCCACCCTGGTCGACTCGTTGATCCGCGCGGGTCTCCTCGTCGAGCTGGGCCCGGACCGGCCCGGTACGGTCGGCCGTCCCGGCAGCGCGCTCGGCATCGGTGACCACGGCCCGGTCGGGATCGGCGCGGAGATCGGCGTCGACCGGCTCGCCGTCCTGGCCGTGGATCTGCGCGGCCGGGTGCGTGCCCGGACCGCCGTACGGGGCGATCACCGCGGCAGCGATCCACAGCAGGTGCTCAAGGAACTGGCCCATCTGGTACGGGAGACGGCCGCGACCGCCCGCGACGCGGGGCTGCGGCCCGCCGGGCTCGCGGTCGCCGTGCCCGGCCTCGTGGCCCGGGACACACACACGGTCGTACGGGCCCCGAACCTCGGCTGGACCGACGTCGACCCGGTGGCCGCACTGCGCGACAGCCTCAGCCTCAACCTCACCGGCACATCCGGCGCCGCCTCCGACGAGCCTCCCGAACTGGCTGCATTGTCGGCGAGTGTCGACAACGAGGCCAACCTCGGTGCCCTCGCCGAACTGTGGCTCGGCGGCGACCCAGCGCCGCGCGACTTCGTGCACGTCTCGGCGGAGATCGGCATCGGCGCGGCGGTCGTGGTCGACGGTCGGCTGCTGCGCGGAAGCCACGGTTTCGCGGGCGAGTTGGGGCACGTGCCGGTACGTCCCCAGGGTCCCGTCTGTCGCTGCGGCGGCCGGGGCTGTCTCGAGCAGTACGCGGGCGAGGAAGCGGTGCTCCGGGCCGCGGGACTGCCGCCCGGCGAGCGCGCCGTGGAGCGGCTCGCCGAGCGCGCGGCGGACGGCGACCCGCGGGTGCGGCAGGCCCTGCGCGGCGCGGGGAGCGCTCTCGGTATCGCCCTGTCCGGGGCGGTGAACCTCCTCGACCCGCGGACCGTGGTGCTCGGCGGCGCCCTGTCCCGGCTCGCGCCGTGGCTGCTGCCCTCTGTGGAGCGGGAATTGGGGCGTCGTACCGCGCATCCGCGGGCGGCGGGCGACGACCGGCACGGCCGCGACGAGACCGGTGTCACGGTCACCGTGTCCCACCTGGGCTCCGAAGGCCCGTTGTTGGGCGCGGCCCACTCGGTCGTACGCGCGGTGCTCGACGACCCGGCGGCGTTCGCGTAACCCGGCCCTGTCGTCGGACTCCTCCGCCCGCCGCGCGGCACATCGCTCTCATGTCGGCCCACATCAGCCTGGGAGTGCAGGTGTGACGAGGGACGTTGCTCGGGTACCACGTAGTAAGGCCCCCATCTCGGACGACGTCCGGGGCCCCGGTCACCCGTTCGCCTCGAAGAGAGCGGAGCACCACCCCGATGAGCCGGCGCAGCGAGCCCAGAATTCTGACGGTACGGCCCGAACCCGACGCCTACGCCTGGACGTTCGGCGGTGTGCCGCCGGTGGCCCGGATCGCGCCGGGCACTGTGCTCGACCTGTGGACCGAGGACTGCTTCGCGGGCCGGGTGCGGTCCGAGAAGGACTTGGTTTCCGAGGTCTGTGAATTCCCGTACGTCAATCCGCAAACCGGTCCCTTCTACGTGGAGGGCGCCGAGCCGGGCGACACGGTGGCCGTGCACTTCGTTTCCGTGGAACCGGCGCGCGACTGGGCGGCGTCCACGACCATCCCGCTGTTCGGCGCGCTCACCAGCACCCACAGCACGGCCTCGCTGCAACAGCCGCTGCCCGAGCGGGTGTGGATCTGGGAGCTCGACCGGGTCCGCCGCACCGCCCGGTTCACGGCGCACGAGAACGCCCTCTCTTTGGACCTGCCGTTGGATCCGATGCACGGCACCGTCGGTGTCGCACCCGCGAATCTGGAGGTCCGCTCGTCTTGGTGCCGGACGCGCACGGCGGCAACATGGACACGCCCGAGATGCGCGCGGGCGTCACCTGCTATCTCGGGGTCAATGTCGAGGGCGCGCTGCTCAGCCTCGGCGACGGGCACGCGCGGCAGGGTGAGGGCGAGACCTGCGGGGTGGCCGTGGAGTGCGCCATGAACACGGTCGTGATCGTCGACCTCCTCAAGGACGTGGCCACGCCCTGGCCACGGCTCGAATCGGACACCCACCTCATCTCCACCGGCTCGGCCCGGCCGCTCGAGGACGCCTTCCGGATCTCCCAACTCGACCTCGTGCACTGGCTGGTGCGCGACTACGGCTTCGCGGAGCTCGACGCGTACCAGTTCGTCACGCAGATCGTGGAGTCGCCGCTCGCCAACGTCTGCGACACCAACTACACGTGCGTGGCGAAGCTGCGCAAGAAGTGGCTGCCCGCCCGGGAGACTTATCGCGGCCTGCACGCCCGACTGCGCGAGACGGCAGCCACGCTGGGGCCCGTCTCCCCATGAGCACCCCCACCGACCTCAGAAAGGCAGGCCAGCCCATGGATCATCCACGGCACCTCCCCAGCAGACGCCGTCTGCTCCAGGGTGCGGCGCTCGCCGCCGGGACGCTGATCGGCGGCACCCTGTTACCCGCGGACCGCGCCGCCGCCGAGCCGCGTCGCCATCGGGTCCGGCCGTTCGACTATCCGCGCGCCGAGTGGGTCCCGGCGAGCCGGTCCAACTACACGGAGTCCGGCCGCCCAGGCACCTACCCGGTCGACTTCGTCGTCGTGCACGTCACGCAGGAGACGTACGCCGACACCCTGGCGATCTTCCAGGACCCGGACCGCAAAGTGTCCTCCCACTACGTGGTGCGCTCGTCGGACGGGCACGTCGCGCAGTGCGTACGGGAGAAGGACGTCGGCTGGCACGCGGGCAATTGGGACTACAACACGCGCAGCGTCGGCATCGAGCACGAGGGCTGGGTGGACGATCCCTCGTGGTTCACGGACGAGATGTACGAGTCCTCGGCCAGGCTCACCGCGTACCTGTGCAGCACGTACGACATCCCCACCAACCGGGACCACATCATCGGCCACAACGAAGTCCCCGGCGCCGACCACACCGACCCCGGACGGCACTGGGACTGGGACCGGTACATGGACCTGGTCAACTCCTCCACCCTGTTCGACTGACGAAGGGCTGACCGAGCCCGCGGGCGGGGGCCGTGCGGATCTCGCCATCCGCCGTGCGCGGGCGGTTGTCGTGCCGTCCGGGCGGCGGGACGATGACGGGGTCCGCATCCCCACGACCCCGTCCGGGAGGCCGAGTTGACCGATCCGTGGGTGGCCCTGGAGCCCGGTGCCGATCCCGCCGAGCGGGTCCGGACGGTGCGCCGCGCGCACGCGGCGTTCACCGAGGCGGCCGGTCCGGGGCGGGCCGCGGGCAGATCCGCGGGCGCGATGCCGCGTCCGGTCGAGGTGCGTCCGGTGGTGGCCGAGTCGTGGCGGCGCTCGGCGCGGGCGCGGGTGTGCCCGGACGGCACGGCGCCGGTCGAGCTGGTGGACGGGGACCTCGGCAGCTATCGGGCGGAGCACCCGCTGGCCCGTGTGATGCCGGTGTTCCGGGAGTTGATGAGCACCTTCGCGCGGGACGGCGAGCATCTGCTCGCGGTGTGCGACGCGCAGGGCAGGCTGCTTTGGGTGGAGGGGCACGCCGGTACGCGGGCCCGGGCCGACGCGATGAATTTCGTGCCGGGCGCGCGCTGGGCGGAGTCCGCGGTCGGCACCAACGCGCCGGGCACCGCGGTCGCCGTGGACCGGCCCGTGCAGGTCTTCGCGGCCGAGCACTTCAGTCGCCGGGTGCAGCCGTGGACCTGCGCGGCGGCCCCGCTGCACGACCCGCGCACCGGCCGGGTGCTCGGCGCCGTCGACATCACCGGCGGCGACGGCCTCGCCCACCCGCACAGCCTGGCCTTCGTGCAGGCCGTGGCCCGCGCCGCGGAGGCCCAACTGGCCCTGGAACAGCCCAGAGTGGGCCCGGACACGGTCGAGCTGTACGCGCTCGGCCGCGACGAGGCGCTGCTCATCACCGGCGGCCGCAAGCGGCGCCTGACCCGCCGCCACTCCGAGCTGCTCACCCTGCTCGCCTGTCACCCCGAGGGCCTGACCGGCGATCAGCTCCTGATGCTGCTGTACGAGGACGAGGCCATGTCGCCCGTGACGCTGCGGGCCGAGCTGTCCCGGCTGCGGGTGCTGCTCGGCGCCGCGCTGTTCGCGTCCCGGCCGTACCGGCTCACGGTGCCCGTCGCGGCGGACTTTCTGCGGGTGGAGCGGCGGGTCGCGGCGGGTGGCACGGCCAGTGCGATGAGCGCGTACGCCGGGCCGTTGCTGCCCCGATCGACGGCGCCGGAGGTGGTGCGGATGCGGCGCCGCCTGGAGCAGTCCCTGCGCACCGCGCTGATCGAGCGGGGGGATCCGCAGCTGCTCGCGGACTGGGCGCACAGTCCGTGGGGCGGCGAGGACCTCGACGTATGGCAGGCCCTGGTGGCGGTGATGCCCGAGGGCGCGCCGGAGCGTGCCCCGGCCGAGGCGCGTCGGCGCGCGCTTCACCGGGAGCAGTCGGCCGCAACGTAGGCGCAACGTCCCTGTGCCTACCGTCGGCCGCGAGCGCTGCCCAACGGCGGGCAGCCTGCCCCGGGAGGTACGAAGATGACCCGTTACGCCGCGCCCGGCACCGAGGGCGCAGTCGTCTCCTACCAGTCGCGCTACGACCACTACATCGGCGGTGAGTACGTACCGCCCGCCCGTGGCCAGTACTTCGAGAATCCGAGCCCCGTCAACGGCCAGACCTTCACGGAGGTGGCCCGCGGCACCGCGGAGGACGTGGAGCGCGCCCTGGACGCGGCGCACGCGGCCGCACCGGCCTGGGGGCGTACGCCGGTGGCCGAGCGCGCGAGCGTACTGAACAAGATCGCGGACCGGATGGAGGCCCATCTCGAGGAGCTCGCGGTCGCCGAGTCGTGGGAGAACGGCAAACCCGTCCGGGAGACCCTGGCGGCCGATATACCCCTGGCCATCGACCACTTCCGGTACTTCGCGGGCGCCATCCGCGCCCAGGAGGGCTCGCTCAGCGAACTGGACGACGACTCGGTCGCGTACCACTTCCATGAGCCGCTCGGCGTGGTCGGGCAGATCATCCCGTGGAACTTCCCGATCCTGATGGCCGTATGGAAACTGGCCCCGGCCCTCGCCGCGGGGAACGCGGTGGTCCTGAAACCGGCCGAGCAGACCCCGGCCTCGGTGCACGTCTGGCTGAGCCTGGTCGCCGATCTGCTGCCGCCGGGCGTGGTGAACATCGTCAACGGCTTCGGCGCGGAGGCGGGCAAGCCGCTGGCGTCCAGCCCGCGGGTCGCGAAGATCGCGTTCACGGGTGAGACCACCACGGGCCGCCTGATCATGCAGTACGCCTCCGAGAACATCCGCCCGGTGACGCTCGAACTCGGCGGCAAGTCGCCGAACATCTTCTTCGACGACGTCTGGTCGGCGGACGACGCCTTCCGCGACAAGGCTCTCGAGGGCTTCACGATGTTCGCTCTCAACCAGGGCGAGGTCTGCACCTGCCCGTCCCGGGCGCTGATCCAGCGCGGCCACTACAGCGAGTTCATCGAGGCGGCCATCGCCCGCACGGAGCGGATCGCGCCGGGCCACCCGCTGGACACGGACACGATGATCGGCGCGCAGGCCTCCAACGACCAGCTGGAGAAGATCCTCTCCTACCTGGACATCGGGCAGCGCGAAGGCGCGAAGGTCCTCACCGGCGGGCAGCGGATCGAGTACGACGGCGAACTCGCGGGCGGCTACTACGTCCAGCCGACCATCTTCGAGGGCGACAACCGGATGCGGATCTTCCAGGAGGAGATCTTCGGCCCGGTGGTCTCGGTGACGTCGTTCAACGACTTCGACGACGCCATCAAGATCGCGAACGACACGCTCTACGGCCTGGGCGCCGGGGTATGGACCCGCGACATCAACACCGGCTACCGCGCGGGCCGTTCCATCCAGGCGGGCCGAGTCTGGGTGAACAACTACCACGCCTACCCGGCCCACGCGGCCTTCGGCGGCTACAAGCAGTCGGGCATCGGCCGCGAGAACCACAAGATGATGCTGGAGCACTACCAGCAGACGAAGAACATGCTGGTGAGCTACTCCCCGAACAAGCTCGGCTTCTTCTAGGGCCACCGCCTGCTAAGGGCACCGGCTTCTGAGGCCACCGGCTTCTGAGGCCACCGACGAGAAGGCGCCTGACCTGGGCTTTTACCCGTCAGGCGCCTTTCCCTCTGCCTTCCCCGCAGTCTTACGGCGCACACCGGGTGCAGACCCCGCCAATGAAGGGCGCGTCCCGCCGATGAAGGGCTCGTAGCGCCGCCCGCCCCACATGCGCCGCGCGGGCCGGTGCGTGACCCTGACACCGATGGGCATCGGCAGGAAGGGGGCGTCGTGAAGGGTGAGGGTGGGCTCTCGGCGTACCGGAGGAAGCGGGACTTCGAGCGGACCCGTGAGCCGCCGGGGGACGAGGGTGCGGGCCCGTCGGCCGCCGCCGGGCGCGAGCCGGTCTTCGTCGTGCAGATCCACGATGCGTCCACCTTGCACTTCGACTTCCGGCTCGAGGTCGACGGCGTACTGAAGTCCTGGTCCATCCCGAAAGGCCCCTCCACCGACCCGCACGACAAGCGGCTTGCGATGCCGACCGAGGACCACCCGATGGAGTACCGGGAGTTCGAAGGGGTGATCCCCGAGGGCGACTACGGCGGGGGCACGGTGATCGTCTGGGACGAGGGGACGTACCGCCCGCTTCCCCCGAAGAAGCGCAAGGACCGCGACGCCTCCTTCGCCGAGCGGCTGGCGAACGGCCACGTCACGTTCTGGATGGACGGCAAGAAGCTGCACGGCGGCTACGGGCTCACCCGGTTCCGCACACAGGAGTCCGAGGGCCGGGAGTCCTGGCTCCTCGTGAAGGAGAACGACGAGCGGGCCGGGCAGCGCGGCGCACCCGACCCGCGCCGGGCCAGGTCGGCACGGAGCGGACGGACGCTCCGGCAGGTCGCGGCCGAAGAGGGCGACGAGGGCGACGAGGGCGAAGGGGGCTGAGAGGTCGAAGAGAGCAAGGGGGGCTAGGGGCTAAGAGGGCCGACGAGGGCTCGACGAGGGCCAGGAGGCTGAGCGTGGCGGAGCAGGAGGACCTCCTCAAGTCGTTGCCCGACGCACAGCGGCGGCTCCTTGCCGATGCCCCCTCGGGCGAGGATCTCGCGACCCGGCCCATGCTCGCCGTGCTCTCCGACCGCCGGGACTTCGCCGGGGGCTGGGTCTTCGAGCGCAAGCTGGACGGGGTCCGGGCGCTGGCCGTACGCGAGGGCAGCCGGACGCGGCTGCTTTCCCGTACCGGCCGACTCGTGAACGACACGTACCCCGAAATCGTGGACGCGCTGGCCGCGCAGGGCCGCGGAGACTTCGTCGTGGACGGTGAGATCGTCGCCTTCTCGCACGGCCGGACGGAGTTCTCCCGGCTCCAGCAGCGCATGGGGATCACCGATCCCGCTCAGGCGCGGGCCAGCTCGGTGGCGGTGACGTACTACGTCTTCGACCTGCTGCGCCTCGACGGCAAGGACCTCACCCGGCTGCCGCTGCGTACCCGCAAGTCCCTGCTCCGCCGCGGCCTGCGCTTCGCCGCCCCGTTGCGCTTCACGCCGCACCGCAACGAGGGCGGCCCACGGCTCCTCGCCGACGCCTGCGAGCGGGGCTGGGAGGGGCTGATCGCCAAGGACGCCGACGGGCCCTATGTGCCGCGCCGCTCCACCGACTGGCTGAAACTCAAGTGCGGCCGCGGCCAGGAGTTCGTCATCGGCGGCTTCACCGAGCCGGCCGGAAGCCGCATCGGCTTCGGCGCGCTGCTGCTCGGCTACTACGAGGACGGGACGCTGCGGTACGCGGGCAAGGTCGGCACCGGCTACGACCAGGCCGCGCTGCGCCGTATCCGTGGTCTTCTGGACGAGCGGGAAGAGGACCGCTCCCCGTTCGGCGAGCCGGTACGGGAACGGGCCGCGCACTGGGTGCGCCCCGAGCTGGTCGCCGAGGTCGGCTTCACCGAGTGGACCCGGGACGGCATGCTGCGCCACCCGCGGTTCAAGGGCCTGCGGGACGACAAGGAGCCCTCGGAGGTGGTGCGGGAGGAGCCTCGGGAAGCCGCGTGAGCGTGCAGATGACCAGGCGGATAAGCAAGGCGGATGAGCAGGGCGGATGAGCACGCAGGACCTCCGTCGGGAGCGCCCGGCGCGGAAGGGCCCGTGGCATGGGCCCGCACCGAAACCCGCCCTAAAATGAAAGGGTGGTCCGGCCCAATGAAGAGGTCGCGGCGCTGCTTCAGGAGTACGCGGACCTCGTCCTGATCACCGGCGGAGACGCGTTCAAGGCGCGCGCCTACGAGAAGGCCGCACGTGCCATTGGCGGCCACCACGCCGACGTAGCGAAGCTGGACGCCAAGGGCCTCCAGGAGATCCCGAACGTCGGCAAGTCCATCGCCGAGAAGGTGATCCGGTATCTCCAGACCGGCCGGATGCCCGCCGTGGAGGACGTCAGGTCGAAGATCCCCGCAGGCGTGCGTCAGCTGATGGCCATCCCCACCCTCGGCCCCCGGAAGGCCATGACGCTCTACGAGGAGCTGCACATCTCCTCGGTGCCCGAACTCCTCGACGCCATCCACGAGGAGCGGCTGCGCGACCTCAAGGGCTTTGGGCCGAAGACCGAGGAGAACATCCTGCACGGGATCGACCTGTTGCAGGCCGCGGGCGAGCGGGTACCGATCAACGCCGCCATGGAGGTCGCCGAGGAGATCGTGGCCGAGCTGTCCGCCCTGTCCGGCTGCGAGAGCTGCACGTACGCCGGGTCGCTGCGCCGGATGCGGGAGACCGTCGGGGACGTGGACATCCTCGTGGCGGCGGACCGCTCCGACCCCTTCATGGACGCCTTCACACAGCTGCCGGGCATCGCCGAGGTCATCGCCCACGGCACGAAGAAGACCTCGATCCGCACCACGAAGGGCCTCCAGATCGATCTACGGGTCGTGCCGCCGGACTCCTGGGGCGCGGGGCTCCAGTACTTCACCGGGAGCAAGGCGCACAACATCCGCACCCGCGAGATGGCCGTCCAGCACAAGCTGAAACTCTCCGAGTACGGCCTGTTCCACGCCAAGAGCGGCAAGAAGATCGTCTCCGCGAGCGAGGAGGAGGTGTACGCACGGCTCGGGCTGCCCTGGGTTCCGCCGACGCTGCGCGAGGACCGTGGTGAGGTCGCCGCGGGGCTGCGCGACGAGCTGCCGGACCTGGTCACGGAGGCGGACATCAGGGGCGACCTGCACACCCACACCGACCTCACCGACGGCCTCGCCCCGCTGGACGAGATGGTGACGGCCGCGGCCCGGCGGGGGCTGCGCTACTACGCGGTCACCGACCACGCCCCGAACCTGTATATGCAGCGGATGACGGACGAGAAGATCCTTGCCCAGCGCGAGCGGGTACGCGAACTCGACGGCAAGCGCCGGAAGATGCGCCTGCTTCACGGCACCGAGCTCAATATCGACCCGGAGGGGAACGTGGACTGGCCGCAGGAGTTCCTGCGGGACTTCGACCTCTGCGTGGCCTCCGTGCACTCCCACTTCAACCAAGGACGGGACGCCCTGACCCGGCGGCTCATCACGGCCTGCGAGAACCCGGAGGTCAACATCATCGGACACCCGACCACCCGGATCATCGGGAAGCGGCCGGGCATCGACGTGGATCTCGACGCGGTGTTCGCCGCCTGCGCCCGCACCGGGACGGCGCTCGAGATCAACGCGCACCCCGACCGGCTCGACCTCGGTGACGAGCACATCCTGCGCGCCAAGCGGTACGGCGTGAAGTTCGCGATCAACACCGACGCCCACGCACCGCTCCACCTGGAGTACCTGCGCTACGGCGTGGGCACCGCACAGCGCGGCTGGCTGACCGCGGACGACGTGATCAACACCTGGACCCTGCCGCGGCTGCGCCGTTTCCTCCGCAAGGAGGGCGCCGGGCCATCGTCCGCGTCCTAACCTTGTAGTACGCACTGTCCCCGATCGGGGGGAAGATCATGGAACTCGGTTTTCTCAAGCCGCTCTTCGACCGTATCGGCCCCTGGGCCTCGGTGTACGTCGAGACCACGCGCACGACCGAGGACGCGCAGCAGCGGCAGAAGCTCCGTGAGCGCGAAGTCGCCTCGCAGCTCATCGACGCGGGTGCCGACCCCTACACGTGCCGGGCGGTGGTGGACCGGCTCGCGCACGAGCCGACCTCCGGGGCGCCTCCGGGCCGGGCCCTCTTCGCCGCGGGCGCCGAGGTCGTCCTCGATATCCCGCTCAGCGTGGCACCGGCCGACACCGAGGCGACCTGGTCCCTGCTTCCGCACATCTCCCCGCTCCCCGGCCTGATCGGCGAAGAACCGGCATGCCTGGTCGCGTACATCGACCGCACCGGCGCCGATATCGAGCTGCGCGAGGCGCAGCACAGCCGGACCGTGGCCACGGCGAACGGCAAGGAGTGGCGGGGCCGCGGACACCGCAGCGTCCCCGCGGACCGGTACGAGTGGCACTACCGGAACAAGGTCGAGAACACCTGGAACGAGACCGCCGACATCATCGCGGACGAGCTCACCCGGCAATGGCCGGAGAACGGCGCACAGCTCCTCGTCCTGACCGGCGATGCCCGCGAGCGCCATGCCGTGTACAACCGGCTGCCGGAGCAGATCCGGAACGTCACCGTCGAGGTCGACAGCGGCAGCCGGGCCGCGGGCGCCTCCAAGAGCGCGCTCGACCGCCAGATCTCGCAGGCCTGCGAAGAGTTCGCGCGGGGCCACCTCGAAGAGGCCCTCAACCGCTTCCGCGCCGGGCGCGGCCGCCCCGGCGAGCACGGTGCGCAGGGTCCCGAGAGCAACCCCGGGGACGCGGCGGAAGGTGTGCCCGCCGTCGTGGACGCGGCCCGCAAGCACCAGGTGGGCACGCTGCTCCTCGGGCAGGACGCGTCCGACGCGGGCCGCGACGTCTGGATCGGACCCGGCGTCGACGAGGTCGCCGTACAGCGCGGCGAGGCGCGCGCGCTTGGTGTCAGCAAGCCGGAGCGGGCGCGCGCGGACGACGCCCTGCTGCGGTCCGCCGCGGCCGCCGACGTCGAGGTCCTGTTCGTCCCCGAGGGCATGCCGGGCCCGGCGGGCGGATTCGGCGCGGTACTGCGCTGGAGCGCTTGAGGCGCGGGGGCCTGAGGCACGGCTCGGGCTGTGCTCAGGCGCCCTCGGTCACGCTTGGTGGCCCCGGGCGTCGCAGGGCAGCTTTTCCTTGCCGTACGCGGAGTCGTAGTCCTTGGTGATGTCGTCGATCGTCATGTTCATGGAGGCGTGGTCCACGTTGACCACTCCGCGGAAGGGCCGGTCGACGTCGTTGATGAGGAGCAGGGCCGCGGTCAGCAAAGCGGTGAAGATGGCGAGGGTGACGATCTCCGCGCGGCCGCGTCGGTGCGGCAGAACAAAGGCGACCGCGATCACGGTGACTACCAGTGTGAGGAGCATGAACCAGTACATGGCGCCCGGGATCGCCGGAGTGGACTGGGACAGCCGGTCCCGCCGTGACTCGCCACGCTTGTCGTCGGCGTCCAGGAGCATCTCGAACACCGGGGCGTCCGTGAGCGGCTTCGTCGCCTCCAGGAAATCGACGCTCCATGGGTCCGGCACCGCCGAGCGCTTGCCGTCCCTCATGGTCCGCCACTCCTCGGCGATCACGGCGCGCGCGTAGCAGATCGCGTCCCCCTGCAGCCGCTGGCGCGCTTCCGGCGGCGCGAACTCGGCGACCTCGTAGAGGTGTTCCACTGCACTGGCCTCGGTTTGGGACGCCACCTCGGCCTTGGAGAACGAGTCCGCGGCCATCACGAGCACAAAGGCCAGGACGAGGACGGCGAGGGTCTGGAGCGGTTCCACGAGGTCGCGTACGGTCATTGCCTCGGCCTCTTCGCCGAGGAGCCGACGGCGCAGTAGTCGATTGAGCACCATGCCGACGACGAACGCGATGGCGATGGTGGCGACGGTGACAGTGATAATCACGCTTCTCCCTGTACGAATGCGACAAGACGGCTACACATAGCGACTGTCCACGACTGTACGTAACGAGAGGGAGGCGTCCGGCATATGTCCGAGGCGAGTCCTGTGGAACTGACGGAAGCGGCCGCCGCGCTGGTGCGGCGACTGCGGGAGATACACGGTCCGCTGATGTTCCATCAGTCCGGCGGCTGCTGTGACGGCAGTGCGCCCATGTGTTATCCGGAGGGCGAGTTCCGTACCGGGAACTCCGATGTGCTGCTCGCCTCGCTGTCCGTGGACGGAGTCGATGAGCCGATCGGGTTCTGGATGTCCAAGAGCCAGCACGAAGTCTGGTGTCACACCCGGCTGATCGTCGACGTCGTGGCGGGCCGCGGCAGCGGGTTCTCGCTCGAGGCTCCGGAGGGGGTGCGCTTCTTGATCCGATCGCGGGTGGTCGGCGCGTAACCACCAAGATCCGTTCCATACGGTTGATACGTTGCCGGAACGCGGACATCGGGATGTTACCGGCATCTGGCGAACTTCCCTTCCCGCTGGGACAGTTGGGTGGTCGAGGCGTCGGCGGGTCGTCAGGGGGTTCGGTGAAGCTGCGGGGCGCGCACCGGTGGAGAGCCGTACTTGTCGTCCTGATGGTGTGGAGCGCCCTGGCCGGCGTGGCCCTCGTGGGGGCACCGGCGGCCGGGGCGTCGTCGTCGTTACGCGCGGTCGCGCACGGCGTGACGTACCGGACCGTAGATCTGACGACCTCTCATGGGCCGGTCCGCGCCCATGTGGTGACGGTCGATCTGCGGGCGCGCGGGGTCCGGGCCGGTCTGCTCTATCCGGGGTTCGTGGGCGCGCGGCAGAGCGTGTCCCAGATGGCGGACGCGACGGGCGCGGTGGCCGGGGTCAACGGGGACTTCTTCAACATCATCGAGACGCAGCACCCCGGCGTAGAGGCGACCGGCGCCCCGGTCGGTCCCACGGTCGCGGGCGGGCGGCAGTTGAAGGGCGCGGTGCCGCTGGGGCAGCGGTTCGGGCCCGCGCTGCCGCCGGGCACCGACACGCGGGAGGTCATCGGGGTCGGCATCGACGGCCGGGCCCGGCTCGGACGGCTCACGCTGCGCGGCGCGCTCCGCATGCCGTGGGGGCGGATGCCGCTCGGTGGGCTCAACCAGTACGCACTGCCGGTGGGTTCGGTGGGCGCGTTCACCTCCGACTGGGGTTCGGTGTCGCGGCTGCGGTCGACCTGCGGGACGGATACGGACCGGGGTGCGCCGTGCAGCACGGACACGCATGAGGTGACGGTGCGGCACGGGCGGGTGGTCGCCACCGCCGACGCGCCCGGTGCCGGGCCCATCGCGCGGGGCGAGACCGTGCTCGTGGGGCGCGAGGCCGGGGCGCAGAAGCTGCGCAAGCTGGCGGTCGGCGAACGGGTGGGGATGTGGCACCGCTTGGTCCCCGAGGGCTCCCGGGTGCCGTACCGGTTCGCGCTTGGCGGGTATCCGGTGCTGCGGGACGGGCGGCCGCTGGCCGGGCTCGACGGGCTGACGCCCGCGGTGCGGTCGGCCACGGGCATCAGTGACGGCGGGCGGCGGCTGCATCTGGTGGCGCTCGACGGGTCGCCGGAGTTCCGTAAGGGCCTGACCATCGCCGAAGTCGCCGACTTCATGCGGAGGTTGGGAGCCTCGGACGCCTTCAGCCTCGACGGGGGCGGGAGCTCGACGCTGGTCACCCGCGATCCCGGCGCCCCCGGCGTGACGGTGCGGAACAACCCCGCCGGAGGGATCGAGCGGCCGGTGCCGAACGGGATCGGGGTGTTCGCGCGGGCGGCGTAGGCGCACGGCGCCTCACCGGGTATCGCGGACCGCCGTGATGCCGTTGAAGACACCGACGTACGCCGTGCCGTCCGGACCCAGCGTGATGGGCGCCCAGCTGTTGTCGTACGCCATGCCGGTGCCGACCAGGCGCTTCCAGCGGCGCTCGCCGGTACGGAAGTCGACCGCGGTCAGGTACCAGGCGTCGATGCCGAGCCGGTTGGGGTCCTTCTCGTAGAAGTAGAGCAGGCCGTTCGCCGTCGAGAGCTTGGGGACCGTGGACGGGGAGCGCACCTCGCTCTCCCAGACCGTGTCACAGCCGCTGCCGTCCGGGCGTACGTCGATCCGCGTAGCACCGCCGACGACCGAGCGGCCGAACGTCAGCGATGTGACGTTCTCGTAGCCGTAGTTGTTCTCCACGACCAGGCTGTTGCCCCAGCTGATCAGGGAGTTGTCGGTGGTGGAGGCGCCCACGCCGAAGACCGGGACCTTGCAGACCAGGCGCCGGTCGTCGGGAACGGCGTCGCCGCGGCGGTAGACGAGAACGTTCATGCGGTCGTCGGCGTTGTCGGTGATGGCGACGTACCGCGCTCCGTCGGCGCCGAAGAGGTCCGGGGTGGTGCCCGAACCCTGGTTGACGGAGCCAGGTTTGGCGCCGGTCCCCCGGTCGTACGGCTGCCGCCACACCGCGCGCGGCGTGCCGTCCGCCGTCGCACGGAAGCTGTAGAGGGCGTGGTCGCTGACGATGGAGACGCCGTCCTCGGCCACCGAGAACGAGTTCTGGATCTCCTCGCCGCGCAGCCGGATCGCGCGCATGGCGCCGTCGTCCGGGTCCACGGTGCCGATCCGGCCCTGACGCGTCACCCACCAGATGCGGCCCTGCCAGTCGGGCATCACGGAGGTGACCGGGTCGCACGTGCCACTCGGGTACGGGTTGGTCCAGGAGGCGCAGTCGTGCGGGACGTGGCCGGTCAGATCCCAGTCCGCGTCGACCTCGAACTGCCAGCTGCCGTCCGGGCGTTGTTCATGCGCGAGCCGGACGATGTGCTGCCGAGAGTCGGCCAGGACAAGCCGGTCCTCGTGGTCGAGGTAGGCGTACGCGCCGCCGGACGTGTCCTTGAAGATCTTCGAGAAGTCGAGCCGGGTGATCGCCTCGACCGTGGAGGGGCGTTGCGGCAGCTGGTACTCGGCCAGCGTGTCCAGGGACTCCGGGTCGAGCAGCTTCACCAGGAAGCCCTTGAAGGTGCCGCAGACCGTGATCAGCCTCCCGTCGGCGTCGAATGTCACCGTCGCGCACTCGCCGCCGAGCGCCGCCATCCGCTCGCTCGATGCCTGGGGCGTGCGCCCAAGTGGCCCGTTCCAGGGGTACGTTCCGCTGCCGGCCGCGTCCGCGTGCATGCCGCTGCGGCCGTTCGGCGCGAGATACGGGTGCTGCGGGGGCTGTTCGCCGGGCAGCGGGCGTGGCTCGGCGGGCGCGCCCTCGTAGGCGTCGACGAGCCGGTGCCCCGGCGCCTTGGGGATGTCATCGGCCTGCGCCGGGGCCGCGGGGAACGCGAGGGCCGCGGCCACGGCGACGGCGGTGAGCGTCGGAGCGAGGGCGCGGCGGACCGTGCGACGGGTGGCGGACATGCGGCCGAAGCTAGGACCGGCGCCTTCAAGTGTCCATGGAAAGGTGAGAGTTGTTCAGGACTGCCGGGCGGTCCGGAGCTTACGCATGGTCAAGGGTGCAGGTTGCTCACGATGTCCGCCGTCGTCGTGAGGCCGTGCTGAATCGTCGGGGCCATGCTGGTGCTCGCCAAGTAGAAGCCGAGCAGGACGCACACCAACGCGTGCGAGAACTTCAGCGCGCCATTGCGCAGGAACACCACCGCAAGGATCAGAAGCAGCAGAACAACGGAAATCGAAACGGCCATCGCCAACCTCCTCCGCCACATTGACTCCGTGGCTTTCGGAAGCCAGTGTGGCGGAGCGGAGGGGCCGTCCGGGCGACTGACATATCCGCCGAACGTGTGTTGACTGCCTTTGAACCCTCCCCCAGCCAAAGCAAGGGGATTCCTGGCTCAGGAAGCCCTGTGGGTCAGCGACCCGAGAGGTCTTACTCCCTCAACACCAGCCGGGACGGAACCTGCCCGGTTGCCCGAAAGCATGGGTTTGCGCTGGCTTGATTCTCGCTCAACACACCGTGCACGCTTGGCTCTTGCAATGCACGGCGTACACGCTACCCGATCGTGCGGGTGGTGTTGGACCCTTGTGGCGAAACCCGGGCCACCGAGGTCGGCCAGGCGGCCGTCGTAGAAGGCGTACCGGAGCGTCTGTGCCGCCATCGGGTCGCGGGCGGCGCGGTCACCGGAGATCACCGCGGTCACCGGGCCCGGGTGCACCCGGCCGTGGTCGTACGTCGTGCAGAGCTCGCGGTAGCGGCGCAGGTGGCGGTGGAGTTCGAGGTACGTCGAGGCGCCCTCGGTCTTCAGGTCGATGAGCAGTTGCAGCGAACCGCCCCAACCCGGGTACACCGAGCCGCCGCCCGCGCGGACGCGGGCGCGCAGCGGGTCCAGGTAGAGGGACTCCAGGGTGCGGCTCGGGTCGAGTTCGGCCGGTTCGTGGGCGACCAGGAGCTGTCCGTCGACGAGGAAGATGTCCGCTTCGACGCTGGTGAAACGGTGGTCGAGGGCGTCGAGCAGCGGGCGGGGGTGCAGGTAGTCGTTGTGCGCGTGGGCGCGGCGCAGGGGGCGGGGGTGGCGTCGCCGGGCGGACGGCTCCGGTGTGGCGGTCGCCGTGGATGTGGCGGTGGCGGTGGCCGTGAGGGCGGCGGCGAGGGTGGTGACGGCTCTGCGGCGGGTGACGTGCGGCATGGGTGTCTCCCGGAGACGACAACGGGCGGGGCGTCATGGAGTATGCGGGCCCGCCCGGGGCAATGGGCAGGGCCGTGCCGGGAGTTGGCGAGTTCGCCGCCTGGTGTTCAGGCCCGGGTTCGTGGCAGCTCCCTGCGGGCGGGCGTCACAGAGTGCGTGCCAGGCGTCGCGGGCCCGCGAAGGTCGGGGGGACGGGGCCTAGGCCCACTCCACCGTCCGGTCGCACCACCGGTCGAGCAGCACCCGGTCGTGGCCGACGGCCAGCAGGCCCGCGCCGGTCTCCTTCCGGTACGCCTCCACGACGCCCACGAGGGCCGCGGTCGTCGAGGCGTCCAGCATTGCCGTCATCTCGTCGCAGACGAGCCAGCGCGGCCGCAGGACCAGGGCGCGGGCCAGGCAGGCGCGCTGTAGCTGGCCGTCGCTGACCTCGTGCGGGCGGCGACGCAGCAGGTCCGGGCCGAGGCCGACCGTGCGGGCCAACTCCGGGATCCGGTCGGCCGTTTCGGCGCCGCGGCCGACGGCTCGCAGCGGCTCCGCGATCAGGTCGGTGAGCCGGAGCCGTGGGTCCGCCGAGAGCCGGGGCTGCTGGAACACCACGCCGAACGCGGTGCGCTGCTCGCGCGGGGCCCGGTGTCGCCAGCCCCGGGCCGGTTCGCCGTCGATGACGACGCGCCCGGCGTCCGGCCGGTGCAGGAGTGCCGCGACCCGGGCGAGGGTCGACTTGCCGCAGCCGCTGGGCCCGAGCAGCCCGACGGCCTCGCCGGGCGCCACGGTCAGGGAGACGTCCCGCAGGACCGGGGCGCGGCGGTCGTATCCCGCGGTGACGGCGTCGAGTTCAAGCATGCTCCACCTCCAGGGCGTGGTGGCAGGCGACTCCGTCCAGCGGTTCCGGCAGAACCCGGCACGCCTCGTCCGCGAGGGGGCAGCGGGCGGCGAAGGCGCAGCCGTCGGGCAGTGCGTCCAGCTCCGGTGGCATGCCGGGGACCGGGGTGAACTTCCGGTCGGGCAGGGCGTCCAAGAGACCGCGGGCGTACGGGTGGCGCGGACCCGGGGTGTCGAAGAACGTCGCGGCGTCCGCGAGTTCGACGATGCGGCCCGCGTACATCACGGCGATGCGGTCCGCAATCCGCTCGGCCGCCGCCAGGTCGTGGGTGATCATGAGCAGCGCCCGGGTTTCTCCGGTGTGCCGCTTCAGTTCGTCGACGGTGCGGTCCACGAGGTCGCGGTCGAGCCCGGTGGTCGGTTCGTCGGCGAGCAGCAGTGGGGCGTCGCCGATCAGTGCGAGCGCGGTGGCGGCGCGTTGGGCGAGGCCGCCGGAGAGTTCGTGCGGGTAGCGGTCGAGGTGGTCGGCGGGGAACGCGGCGCGCTCGGCGGCCGCCTGCGCCGCCGAGCGCGCCTGCGCCTTCCTCGCCCCGGTCAGCTCCCGTACGGCCTCTTCCAGTTGGGAGCGCACGGTGCGTACCGGAGTCAGATGGGCGGCGGGCGACTGCGGGACGAGCCCGATGCGTCGGCCGCGGACCGCGCCCGCGAGGGTGCGTTCGTCGGCCGCGAGCAGGTCCAGGGAGCCACCCCCTGGGTCGCCGAGCAGCGCGCTCCCCGCCGTCTCGGCATTGCCGGGAAGCAGCCCGAGCAGCGCGGAGGCGAGAACGGACTTGCCGCAGCCGCTCTCTCCGACGAGGGCCAGGCACTCCCCCGCGGCGAGGTCGAATTGGGCGTCGCTGACGGCCCGTACGTAGGTATTGCCGCGCATGCGGAACCGTACGGACAGGCCCTTAACAGAAAGGACGGGCTGTCCGGCGGCCGCTACTGAAGTAGGGCCCGTTTGCGCCGACTTCACACGTCCCGACTTCACATGTGCCGACTTCACATGTGTCGACTTCACAGCATCAGCTCCGATCGCCGCCGCGGGTTGAGCCGTTCCCGCCAGGCCCCGGCGAGGCCCGCGATGGCGAGGGTCGGCACGATGATGAAGAGGCCGGGGAAGAGCGTCGGCCACCAGTCCCCCGCGAGCAGCGAGCCGCGGGCGCTCTGCACCAGGGTGCCGAGGCTGGCCTGGTGGGTGGGCAGGCCGAGGCCGAGGAAGGAGAGCGCGGACTCGTGCCAGATGGCGTGCGGCACCATCAGGACCGCGGCGAGCCCGGCCTGTGGCAGGACCCCGGGCAGCAGATGGCGTACGGCGACCCGCCACCGTGAGGCGCCCCCGGAGATCGCGGCGTCGACGTACGGCCGCGACCGCAGCGAAAGAACCTCGGCGCGCACGATGCGGGCCGTGGACAGCCAGTGCGTGAGCGCCACCGAGACGACCACGGGCCAGACGCCGGGCCGGAACATGGCCACGATGAAGATGCCGAGCAGCAGGTGCGGCACGGACGAGAAGAGGTCCACGAGCCGCATCACGACCCGGTCGAACCAGCCGCCCGAGGCCGCGGCCGCCGCCCCCACGGCGGTGCCGATGAAGGTGGCCACGACGGCCGCCACGACCCCGACGAGCAGCGAGACGCGCAGCCCGTAGACGCAGCGCACGAGCAGGTCGCGGCCCACGTCGTCGGTGCCGAACGGATGCGCCAAGGACGGTGGTTGCAGCTTGGCGGCGAGGTCCACGGCCTGCTCGTCGAGCTGCACGAGCGGCGGTACGACGAGCACGGCGAGGACGACCGCGGCGACGATCACGGCGGAGCCGCGCACCCGCCACGCGCGCGTGGAGCGGCGTACGGTGCCGGACCGCTTCCAGGCGAGCTCAGCCATCGAATCCCACCCTCGGGTCGGCGAGCCCGTACAGCAGGTCCGCGATCAGGTTGCCGAGCAGGACCGCGACCGTGGCGAGCACGGTGAGCGCGGCGAGCAGCGAGAAGTCCACGGAGGTGGCCGCCGCCACGGTGGCGGCGGCGATGCCGGGCCAGCTGAAGACGGTCTCCACGAGCAGCGCCCCGGTGATGAGTTCGGGCACCCGGGAGCCGATCAGGGTGAGCACCGGGAGGAGTCCGGAGCGCAGGGCGTGGCCGAGGAGCACGGTCCGTGGGGCGAGGCCACGCGCGCGTGCGCCCCGGACGGGGTCCTCTTCGAGGGCGTCGGCCACGCCCTGGCGTACGTACAGGACGAACCAAGGGAGTTGGGAGACCGCGAGCACGGCCGCGGGCAGCGCGAGGTGGCTGAGCACCTGTCCGGCGCTGACGACGCTGGCGCCGGTGTCGGTGAGCCCTCCGGCGGGCAGGACGTCGAGCTTGAGCGCGAACAGCCAGACGGCGAGCAGGCCGAGCCAGAACGGCGGGGCCGCCTCCAGGGTGTAGGCGAGCGAGGTGATGCCGCGGTCGAACCAGCCGCCGCGGCGGCGGGCGGCGAGCACGCCGAGCGCGGTGCCGAGCAGGATCGCGGCGGCGAAGGCCACAGCGGCGAGGAGCACGGACCAGCCGAGCCGTTCGCCGATGACCTGGGCGACGGGCTGCCGCATCACGGTGGACTCGCCGAGGTCGCCGTGGAGCGCGGCGGTCAGCCAGTCCCACCAGCGGGTGACGAGCGGCTTGTCGACGCCGAGGTTGGCGCGCAGCTGGTCCAGGTTCTCCTGCGACGCGGTGAGCCCGGCGGTGCCCGCGTACGCCTTGACGGGGTCGAACGGCGAGGCGGCGGCGATGGCGAAGACGCCGAAGGTCACGGCGAGCAGGACGGGGACGGCGAACAGGGCCCGCCGTCCCGCCATCCGCGCCATCGGCCGCCACTGAAGCCGGGTGGAGCGAGTGGTGCGAGAGGTCACTGCTGCGGCTGCCAGTCCTCGACGTTCCACCACGGGCCGGAGGCCAGGCCGTGGTCGTGCGGCTCGACCTGGGTGCTGAGGTCGCCGAAGCGCTTGTCGACGACGTACAGGTGGTCGATGTGGGTGAGGAAGGTGTAGCCCGGGTCCTTGACCAGCTCGCGCTGGATGGTGTCGTAGGCGGCCTTCCGCTTCGCCTTGTCGTCGGTCTTGCGGCCGTCCTCCAGGGCCTTGTCGACGGTGGGGTTGTCGTACCAGGCCATGTTGTTGAAGCCGTCTCCGGCGAGCTCGGACTCGAGCAGGGTGTACTGGTCGAAGTCCGGGTCGGCCGGGGCGCCGCCGCCCGCGAGCACGGCGTCGGTCTTCATCTTCGGCTGGATGACCTCCCAGGTCCCGGCCTGCACCTTGACCTCGATACCGGCCTTCTTGGCGTCGGAGGCATAAGCGAGGGCGTGGTCCTGGCGGAGCTTGTCGCCGGAGAGGTACCAGAGCGGGAAGGTGGCGCGCTGCCCGTCCTTCTCGCGGATGCCGTCCTTGCCCTTCTTCCAGCCGGCGTCGTCGAGGATCTGCTCGGCCTTCTTCAGGGAGTGCTTGCGCTCGGTGCCCTTGGTGAACCAGGGGCTGTCGGTCGGGACCGGCCCGTATGCCTCCTTGCCCGCGCCGTCGAGGATCTGGTCGACCATGGCCTTGCGGTCCACGGCGACGTCGAGGGCGCGGCGCACGGCGGTGTCGCCGGTGACCTTGTTGTGTGTCGGCAGGGTCACCACGCGGTAGTCGAAGCTCTTCGCGGCGTACGTCTTCTTATCGGCGTCAGTCTTGAAGGTCTTGGCCAAGTTGGGCGGCAGGATCGCGCCGTCCAGGTCGCCGGAGCGCAGCCGGGTGGCGCGGACGTCGTCGTCCTTGATGATCGCCATCGTGAAGTTCTTGACCTTGGGGGCGCCGCCCCAGTAGTCGGGGTTGGCCTTGAAGGTGAGCTTCTCGCCCTTGGACCAGTTGACGAGCTCGTACGGGCCGGTGCCGATCGGCTTGGTGGTGAACGGCCCGCTGTTCACGTCCTGCTTGCCCGCGATGTGCGCGGGCGCGATGGGCAGGACGGTGCGCTCGGCGAAGGGGGCGTACGGGTACTTGAGGTGGAAGACCACGTGGTCCTCCCCCTTGGCCTCGACGGACTTCAGGGCGTCGAGCTCGGTCTTGGAGGCGTTGTTGGTCTTCTTGTCGAGGATGGTCTCGTACGTGAAGACGACGTCCTTGGCCGTGAAGGGCTTGCCGTCGCTGAACTTGACGCCCGTGCGGAGCTTGTACGTGTAGGTCTTGCCGTCGGCGGAGACCTTGGGCAGCTCGACGGCGAGGGCGGGCTTGAGCTTCATGTCGGCGTCGTGCGTGAGCAGACCGTCGAAGATCTTGGAGTTGCCGTCCTTGCCGTAGCCGAGGAGGGGGCTGAGGCTGTCGGGCTCGTACGCGATGCCGACGACCGCCGTGTCCTTGGCGCCGCCCGCCGCGTCGGAACCCTTGCCCGGCGCCGAGCAGGCGGAGGCGGCGACCGCCAGTGCCGCGATGGCCGCCAGCGCACCGGCTCCGCGTATGGATCGGGCCGTCATGCCCACACCCCTATTCAAGATCAGCTGTTATTGCGAACGGCTCGCAATTATGCCGCATGTAAGAGGTGTGCTGGAGCTGGGCCCCGTACCCGGCGTCCGGGACCCCACTCCATGGCGCGGTTACGGTGCCCGCAGATCCACCAACTCCCCCACCGCCTCCCGATGCCGTCCCGCCGCGCCCAGGGCGATCGAGTCCGCCTTGGCCCGCTTCAGGTACAGGTGCACGGGGTGTTCCCAGGTCATGCCGATCCCGGCGTGCAGCTGGAGCGCCTCCTCGGCGGCGTGTACGGCCATCGGCCCGCAGTACGCCTGGGCGAGGGCCACGGCGAGGGGTGCGTCCGGTGACGCGGTCGCCAGGGCGTCCGCGGCGTTGCGGGCGGCGGCGCGGGCGTTCACGACCTCGAGCCACAGCTCGGCCAGGCGGTGCTTGAGGGCCTGGAAAGAGCCGACGGGGCGGCCGAACTGGTGGCGTTCGCGGGTGTAGCGGACGGTCTCGGTCAAGCACCAGTCGGCGACGCCGAGTTGCTCGGAGGCGAGGAGTCCGGCGCCGGAGAGCAGGCCGCGGCGTACGGGCCGGGCGGCGGAATCCGTCAGCACGCGCGCGTGGGCACCGTCCAGGGACACGGTGGCGAGCGGCCGGGTCAGGTCGAGGGGCGTCTGCGGGGTGACGGTGACGCCGTCCTGCGCGGTGTCGACGGCGTGAAGGGCGCGCTCGGCGACCACGAGCAGCACATCGGCGGCGGCCGCGTCGGCGACCCCGGTGACGCGGCCGTGCAGCGTGCCGCCGTCGGCGACGGTCACACTCGGGTACGTCCCGTCCGGAGCCGTGGCGAGCGGCAGCGCGAGCGCACCGACCGTACGCCCTGACGCCAACGCGCCCAGGAGCTCGGCCACTTCGGGGCGGGCGGTGTCGCAGCCGAGCAGAGTGTCCGTGGCGATGACGGCACTGGTCAGATACGGCACCGGCGCCACCGCACGCCCCAGTTCCTCCAGGACCACGGCGGCCTCCCGGTGCGAGGCGCCCGGTCCGCCGAGTGCCTCGGGCACGAGCAGCCCGGCGAGGCCCATCTCGCCCGCGAGGGTCTTCCACAGGTCGGGGTCGTACGGCCGCCCGGACTCGGCCCCGGTCAGGACGGCGGTCGCGTCGCAGCGGTCGGTCAGCAAGGAACGTACCGCCGTGCGCAGTTCGTCCTCGGTCTCCGAGTACAGCAGGTCCGCGGCGGTGCTCGTGTTCATCGAGCTCATCGAGCCAGGTCCTTCCAGGCGACGTCCTTGTCGGTACGCGGTTCGGGCGGCAGCCCGAGGACCCGCTCGGCGACGATGTTGAGCAGCACCTCGCTGGTGCCGCCCTCGATGCTGTTGCCCTTGGCGCGCAGATAGCGGTAGCCCGCGTCGCGGCCGACGAAGTCGACGATCTCGGGGCGGCGCATCGTCCAGTCCTCGTACAACAGGCCCTCCTCACCGAGGAGTTCGAGTTCGAGACCGCTGACCTTCTGGTTGAGCCGGGCGAAGCCGAGCTTCATGCCGGAGCCCTCGGGGCCGGGCTGCCCGGCGGCGAGTTGCTGGCGCAGGCGTTCCCCGGTGAGGCGGGCGACCTCGGTCTCCACCCACAGCTCGAGGAGCCGCTGGTGCAGGTCGTGGGTGCGCAGTTCGGGGCGCTCGCGCCAGGCCGCGGCGACCGGGCCGATCATGCCGCCCTCGCGGGGAAGCCGCATGCCGCCGATGGCGACCCGCTCGTTCATGAGCGTGGTCCGGGCGACGTTCCAGCCCTCCCCGACCGGCCCGAGCCGGTGCGCGTCGGGGATCCGCACGTCCGACAGGAAGACCTCGTTGAACTCGGCCTCGCCGGTGATCTGCCGCAGCGGCCGCACCTCTACGCCCGGGTCGGTCATGTCGCAGACGAAGTACGTGATGCCCTGGTGCTTGGGCAGGTCCGGGTCGGTACGGGCGATGAGGATGGCCCAGCGGGCGTTGTGGGCGTTGGAGGTCCACACCTTCTGCCCGTTGACCACCCAGGAGTCGCCGTCGCGGGCGGCCCGGGTGCCGAGCGCGGCGAGGTCGGAACCGGCGCCGGGCTCGCTGAACAGCTGGCACCACACCTCCTCGCCCAGCCACAGCGGCCGCAGCCAGCGCCGCTTCTGCTCCTCGGTGCCGTACGCGAGGATCGTGGGCGCGGCCATGCCGAGCCCGATGCCGATCCGCCGCGGATCGTTGTCGGGCGCGCCCGCGGCCTCCAACTCGGCGTCCACCTCGGCCTGCAGCGCCCGCGGCAGACCGAGCCCGCCGAGCCCTTCGGGGAAGTGCACCCAGGCGAGGCCCGCGTCGAAGCGAGCTTCGAGGAAGGCGACTCGGTCGGTAGCGGCGGGCGGGTGTTCTTCCAACAACTCGCCCACGCGGGAACGGAGTTCGTCGGGGGTCACGCGGCGGCTCCTTCCGGGGTTTCCGGGGCTTCCGGGAGGACGGCGATACGGCCGGTGGTGGTGCCGTCGGCGACCCGCTGCACCGCCGCGGCCGCGTCGCCGAGCGCGACGCGCTCGCTGATCAGCGGCTTGATGGCGCCCTTGGCGGCCAGCTCGGTGAGCGTGTCGTGGCACCGGCGCACGGCGTCCGGGTCCTTGGTGTTGTAGAGGCCCCAATGGAGCCCGACGATCGAGTAGTTCTTGACGAGGGCGTGGTTGAGCGCGGGCGTGGGGATGACGCCGCTCGCGAAGCCGACGACCAGGACGCGGCCCTCGAACGCCACGCACTTCGCGGACTGGGCGTACGCGTCGCCGCCCACGGGGTCGTACACGACATCGGCACCGCGCCCGCCGGTGACGTCCTTCACGGCCGTCACGACATCATCCGTACGCCGGTCGATGACGACGTCGCAGCCGAGCTCCTCCGCGACGCGCACCTTGTCGGCGCCGCCGACGACGCCGATGACCCGCGCGCCCGCGGCCTTGCCGAGCTGGACGGCGGCGCTCCCGACGCCACCGGCCGCGGCGTGCACGAGCAGCGTCTCGCCCTCCCGCAGAGCGGCCCGGCGGTGCAGGCCGAACCAGCCGGTCTGGTAGCCGATGTGCAGCGCGGCGGCCTCGGCGTCGTCGAGCGCGTCCGGCGCGGGCAGCACGGCGGCCCGGTCGGCGATGGCGTACTCGGCGAAACCGCCGTACGGCAGCGCGGGGTTGGCGATCACGCGGCGCCCGTCCTCGGTCTCGCCGCAGATCTCCACGCCGGGCGTGAACGGCAGCGGCGGGCGGACCTGGTACTGGCCCCGGCAGAGCAGCGCGTCCGGGAAGTTGATGTTGGCGGCCCGCACCTTGAGCAGCAGCTGGCCGTCGCCCGGGGTGGGCGCGGGTCCCTCTTCGAGCCGCATCACCTCACCCGGCTCGCCGTTCTCGTGCACTCGCCATGCCTGCATGCGGGGGCCTCCCAGGGGGTGTGGTCTGTGTCGGCATGCGGCTGACGCCGCGTGGCCGCGCAGCCGCATACTAAGCGGTCGCTTGCCCACTCGGGAACCATTTGGCGCGCCTTTTTCGGTCAGCTCATGGTCAGCCTCACCGCCCCTTCGGCTTCGCCCGTACGTGCATGCGCTCGCCCTGCGGCCCGAACAGGCTCAGGAACTCCACCGGACGGTCCCCCGCGGGCCCGAACCAGTGCGGCACCCGCGTGTCGAACTCCGCGGCCTCGCCAGGACCGAGCACCACGTCGTGCTCGGCGAGCAGCAGCCGGAGGCGGCCCGAGAGGACGTACAGCCATTCGTAGCCCTCGTGGACGCGCTGCTCGGGGTGCTCGTCGGGCTCCGAGATGAGGACCTTGTACGCCTGAAGGCCCCCGGGCTGGCGGGTCAGCGGCACCAGGGTCCGGCCGTCGCGCACGATCGGCTTGGCGCGCACTCGCGGGTCCCCGACGGGCGGCGCGCCCACCAGTTCGTCGAGCGGCACCTGGTGGGCGCGGGCGATCGGCAGGAGCAGCTCCAGGCTGGGGCGGCGCAGGCCGGACTCCAGGCGGGAGAGGGTGCTGACGGAGATGCCGGTGGCGGCGGACAGCCCGGCGAGGGTGGCGCCGCGCCCCTTCCGGATCCGGCGCAGCCGGGGCCCGACCTCGGCGAGCACCTCGCCCATGCCGTCGACCGCCGCCCCGGCATCGTCCCGCTGCGCGTCGCGTCCCTTGCCCTGCCCCTTGCCCTGCCTGTTGTCCTGCGTCTCGCTGTTGTCCTGCGTCTTGCGTTCCATGCCTTCCTATTGCAGAAGCAGCAAGGCCAGTTGTCAATCAGGCAATCGCTCTGGTGCCGGGAGGGCCGCCGCTACCGTGTGATCACCTCGGCGATACGCGGCGCCGGTGCCCCGTCCCGCCAAGTGAGCCGCACGGCGTCGATCGCGCCCGTCGCCGCCAACTTCTCGTACGCGGAGGCCACTTCACCGATCTCGCGCCAGCCGTCGGCATCCCGTACCTGCACCACGGCACCGGCCGCCGCCGAGTCGTCGCCCGGCTGCAGGACCGTCACGGACGACACGTCGCGGGGCTTGCCGAGGTCGACCGTGAGGGTCTCGTCCGGTTCCGGGGGCCGGGCGGCGCGGTAGGCCGTGTCCGGGTCGCCGTCCGCGGCCGCGCCGAGTGTGCCGCCCTCCGCGGCGGGCGGGCCACCGGACACCTGCGCACCACCGGCCCCGGCGACGGCGAACTCGCGGACGACCAACCAGTTGTCCTGCGCGGCCGTCGCCCGCGCCCGCACGTGGCGGGCCCGCGTGCCCTCGGGCGGGGTGAAGGTCACCTCCGGTGTGCCGGAGAAGGTGGTCAGTCGGGTCCAGTGCTCGCCGTCGGCCGAGTACTCGAGGACGCCCTGGTGCAGATAGTCCCGGGGGCTGTCGGGCTTGCCCATGGCGAGGGTGATCTCGCCGAGTTCGCGGGTCTCGCCCAGGTCGAGGCCGACCTCGGCGCCTTCCTTGGGGGCCGCGTTGCTCCAGTAGTACGTGGCGGGGTCGCCGTCGGCCATGCGCGCGGGCGGGTTGTCCTGGTAAGTACCCAGGCTGGAGTGGGCTTTGGGGCGACCGGGCGCGCCGAGTGCCTTGTTGTGCTCGGCGATCGCGTCGGCCACGAAGGCGTCCAGGACGCCGTCGCCCACGAGGACCCGGACGGTGCGCCCGTCCGGAGTCGTGGTCGTGAACGACCGTGCCTTCTCGACCAGTTCGGGCAGTTTCTGGCGCTGCTGCCAGGCTGCGGCGCCCTCGCCCGCGCGGGCCAGTTCCACCAGGCGGAGGGCGGCGCGGGCGGCGGTGCCCCAGGCTTCGGCGGAGTCCAGCCACGGCTCGGCGTCGGTGAGGAAGCCGCGCTCGGGCAGCCGCTCGCGCAGCACGCCCGGCGCCGCTTCGAACCGCTTCAGGGTCCGGTCAAGGAGCGCCGCGTCGCCGCCCCCGCTCCAGAACTCCTTGAAGGCGGCGGCGAGTTCGGGTGCCTGCCGCTCGTTGAGGAGCGAGCCGTAGCTGGCGTCGGCGAAGGCGCGCAGGGCCCGGGTGGTCGCCGGGTCGCCGCCCGCGAGCTCGTCGAGGGCGGTGTTCCAGGACGCGGCGGGGTCGTAGTCGCGGTCGTTCCAGGTGTACTCGGCGACGGTGGCGAGGGCGAGCTTGGAGGCGTACGGCTGGATCATCGGGTTGGCCGTGATACCGGCCAGCTCGTCGGTGAGCCCGGCCTCACGGCCGTTGAACGGCCCGAGCAGGAGCCGGTTCGGGACATAGTCGTTGACCGGATAGTTGTCCCAGGTCAGGATCGGGTGGCCGAAGACCTCGCGGGCCTTGCTGGCCTCGGCGACGGTCATCGTGGGGGCGATCACGCCGATGCCGGTCCATTCCACGAGCACGTCCGGGTCGAGCTCCTTGCCCAGGGCCTTCTTGTACGGGGACGGGGTGACGTCGTAGTACTCCGTCGGCACCATCTGGAGCGGTTCGGCACCGGGGTTCTCGGCGATGAACTCACGGTTGACCCGGTTGAGCAGATGCGCCTGCGCGGCGCCCGCGGCCCCGCCGCCCGTGCCCCAACGGGCCTCGTCCTCGGGACAGTTCCAGTCGGTGTAGCTGATGTCGTCGAGCGGCACGGCGAAGGTGCGCACGCCGATGTCCCAGATGGTGCGGAACTTGTCGATGAGCGCCTTGACATCGGCGTCGGAGCTGTAGCAGACGGAGAGCCCGGGCGAGAGCGCGTAGGTGAAGTCGACGTGCCGGGCACGGGCCCGGTCCACCAACTCCTTGATCTTCGCGAGCTGTTCGGGCGGGTACGGGTCGCGCCACTTCTCCCTGAGGTACGGGTCGTCCTTGGGCGAGTAGACGTAGAGGTTCATCTTGTGGGCGCCGTAGAAGTCGAGCTGGTCCAGGCGGGCCTCGTGCGACCAGGGCGTGCCGTAGAAGCCCTCGATGACGCCGCGGAGTTCGGCGGCCGGCCAGTCGCGCACGGCGAGCCCGCGCACCTGCGCGCCGGGCCGGTCGCGGTGCGGCAGGACCTGACGCAGGGACTGGGCCGCGTAGTACGTCCCGGCCGGGTCGACGCCGGACAGGACGATCCGCCCGGCGCCGTCTCCGTGGCCGATGCCGAGGACATGGCCGCCGGGGGCCAACCCTTGGGGCCCGTCGAGGCCGAGGCCGCGCAGGGCGTCCGCGGCGGCCGGGTTCTCCCCCGGCCCGCCGACGTAGACGGTCAGGCCGCCGCCGTCGGCCGGGCCCCGGCCGCGTACGAGCCGCTCGGCACCGGCACGGCGCAGCGCCTGCTCCGTGGCCTTGAGTGCGGCCGGGTCGGTCCGGTCGCCGGTCACGACGGTGACGGTGCGGGTGATCGTGATCCGGTCGGTGCGTGGCTCGTACGACTGCGGGGTCGGGCTGATCGGCGCCGGGGGTCCGGGGTCCTCGCCGCCGCCCGGTGGCTCGGCGGTGGCCGGGCCCGGCAGGCCGAGGGCGAGGGCGGCGAGGAGCACGGAGAGCGCGCCGACGAGGGTGGTGCGGGGCGGGCGGTGTGTCACCTGTCCTCCAGGAGAACCGAGAGAGCACGAGAGGAACCCACGACTTGTGCAACTCCCCAGCCTTGCCAGGTGACCTGACGCCTTGTCCATGGTCATTCCGTCCTTGGACATGGACCTTTGTCTTGGACATGGACCTTTGTGCGGCCACGCACCACCGCCCGCTCGGCCTCAGCGGCTGAAGACCTCGAACGTCACCGCGGGCGTGCCGCCGAAGCGTTCGGCGGCACCGTCGGCGAACTGGCGCAGGTGGTTGCGGACGTAGACTTCCGGGTCCTCGTCCGTCAACGCCTCTATGTAGGCGCGGTGTTCGAGCAGTGAGCGCACCGAGCGCTCGAAGCCCGGCTCCGCGGCGACCGCGTGCGTGGGCATCGACGAACCGGCCACAGCGACCCAGCGCACCCCGTTCCAGGGTTCGAGGCCCTGCTCGGTGAGCTCGGGGAAGATCCAGCGGTTGCCCGCGTCGGCGGCGGCGTCGAGCGTGGCGCGGCCGACGGCGACGTGGTCGGGAGTGTTCCAGGCGACGCCGCCCCAGGTGTCCCGGTGGTTGAGGGTGATGACGAGTTCGGGCCGGTGGCGCCGGATGGCGGCGGCGATGTCCCGGCGGAGCCCGAGCCCGTACTCGATGACGCCGTCCTTGTGGTCGAGGAACTCGACCGTGGAGACGCCGACGACGGCCGCGCTGGCCCGCTGCTCCTGCTCGCGCAGCGGGGCGCACTCGTCCGGCGCGAGCGAGTCGATACCGGCCTCGCCGCGGGTGGCGAGGAGATAGGCGACCTCACGGCCGCCGTCGGTCCAGGCGGCGATGGCGCCCGCGCAGCCGTATTCGAGGTCGTCGGGGTGCGCGACCACGGCGAGGGCGCGCGACCAGCCTTCCGGCATAGGTTTGAGTTGATCAGTCATACCGGGAATCTAGCCGTCGGCTCGGTGACCGGAACTGGGGGCCCGCGGCGAAGCCGCTAGTGGATGCGGTGCCCCCAGACCCCCATCGGCCTCAACGGCCTCAACGGCCTCGTCCTCAAACGCCGGACGGGCTGGCTACTCCGCCCCGGGCGCGTAGAACTCCAGCGTGTTCCGCGCCGTCGTGGTGGCCTCTTCCTCGCTCGCGCCCCACGCCGCGTAGGCCCGGCCCCATGACGCGCTGCTGAGCTTCGTGAGCTCCACGGCTTCGGGCGAGGCCTGCCAGGCCTCCCCCTCGGCCGGGTCGATGCCGCGACCGGCCAGGTACAGGCTGAGGCTGGTCAGGCCGAGGTCCCAGCCGACGCCGACCGCGCCCGGACCGTACGTCCCCCAGAACTCGGGGTCGACCTTGGCCACGTGCTGGAGCTCGAGCTGGGTGCGCGCGTCGCCGTCGGCCGTGAGCCGCACCTCGACCTCGCTGAAGTCGTCCTCCTTGGGCTCGCCGAAGATCCAGCTGACCCGCAGCAGGCTCGGCGGCTCGCAGCGCAGGATCTCGCCGCCCGCCTGGCCCTCCAGCTGGTAGCGGCCGCCGACCCGCAGGTCGCCGCTGACCGGCCGGAACCAGCGGGCGAGCCGCTCCGGGGTGGTGATGGCGTCCCAGACGTCCTCGACGGAGGTGTCATAGGTGCGCCGGATCAGCACCGTACGGCCCTCGCCCGAGGGGGTCTTGGCATCGCGGACCTCGCGGTGGACGGCGTTGATCTGGTCGACCAGGTCGTGGGGGGTGCTGCTCATGGTGCGGCCTCTCTCCCGGTGGCTCTCTTGATGGCTCAGTCGGCGGCCCTGTCGGGGGCCGCCTTTTCGGTGGCTGCCTTCTCGGTGGCTGCCTTCTTGGTCGCGGTGCGGCGTGCGCGCTTGCCCCGGGCCAGTTCGGTCTCCAGGGCGTCGAGGCGCTGGTTCCAGAAGCCCCGGAAGCGCTCCAGCCAGGCGTCGACCTCACGCAGCGGCGCCGCGTCGACGGCGTACAGACGGCGCGCGCCCTCGGCCCGTACGGTCGCGAACCCGCTGTCCCGCAGCACCCGTAGATGCTGCGACACGGCGGGCTGAGAGATCCCGAACTCCTCGCGGACGGTCGCGGTCACCTCACCGGAGCTCCGCTCGCCCTCGGCGAGCAGCTCCAGAATGCGGCGCCGGACCGGGTCTCCGAGCACATCGAACGCGTGCACAGTCACGACTGTGCCACCCCCCACTTATATAAGTCAACTCTTATAGAACGCTGCGTGGCGCTGGTCGTCAGAGCTCGCCGCGCGCGAGCCCGAGCAGCCGGTCAAGGACGCGCGGGCCGCCCGCCCGCACCCCGTCGTGCTCGAACTCGTCCGTGACCCAGGTGCGCAGGCCGCGTACCGCACGGGCGGTGGCGAGCGAGTGGGCGGTGTCCACGTAAAGGTCGTCGTGGTAGACGGCCGCCGCGACCGGCACCTCGTTACGGGCCAGGGCCCCGGCGTCGTACAGCGCGGGCCAGTCGGCGCGTGCGGCGAGCAGCTCGGCGGTCTCGCGCAGCGGGCGAAGGGCCGGGTCGGTGGTGAAGTGCCAGGGGTGCACGGTCTCGCCGGTGAAGAGCAGCGGCTCGTCCCCGGCGAGCGTCCGCGCGGCGTCGAACTCCGGAAACCCCGGGGATTCCTTCCGTACCCGCTCGGCCGCCCAGTCGGTGGGCCGCGCGTCCTGGGCGTAGATCGCCTCGTGGAGTACGGCGTAGAGCGGGCGGGCGGCGAAGGAGAGCGCGCCGCGCGTCTCCTCGAGGAAGGCGTCGGCGAGCACCGGGCCGCCGGGCGTGGGCACGAAGGCGTGCTCCAGGAGGTGGTGCAGGCGGTGGCTGCCCTCGCCGGCGCCGAGCAGGATGCCGAGCGACTGGAAGGACTCGACGGTGAGGAGATGGCCGCCGCCGAGGTCGGCCGGACCGTGTTCGGCGAGGTGCTCGGCGATCCGGCGGGCGCGCTCCACATCCTGCGGGTAGCGCGCGTAGTGCGCCTCGGTCTTGCGGCGCATGCGCGGGTACGCGGCCCGGTAGACGTCGTCCGCGTGCGCGTCCAGGGACGGCAGGCCGCCGGTGATCAAGGCGGTGTGCAGGCCCTCGGGCGCGGCCGTCAGATAGTGCGTGAGGCAGAAGCCGCCGAAGCTCTGGCCGAGCACGGTCCACGGGGCGCCGCCGGTGAGCCGGCGCCGGATCAGCTCGCAGTCGCGGACGATGGCGTCGGCGCGGAACAGGGCCAGATAGTCGGCCTGTTCGCGTGGGCCGCCGCGCAGTGGAAGGGTCTGGCGGTTGGCGGGCGTGGAGCGGCCGGTGCCGCGCTGGTCGAGCAGGAGCACCCGGAACTCCTCGACGGCGCGCCCCAGCCACGCCTGCGTACCGACGAAGCGACGGGCCCCGCAGCCAGGCCCGCCCTCCAGGTAGAGCAGCCAGGGCAGCTCGTCCGCCCGGTCGGCCCGGTCCGCCGCCACGGCCTCGCGGGCGTACAGCTCGATCGTCTCCCCGTCGGGCCGCGCGTGGTCGAGCGGCACCGTGAAGCGGTGGTCGGTGAGGACGACGCCGGGCTGGCGGTACGAGGCGGAGGCCGAGGCCAGGGTGTGGCTGGGGGTGGCGTGACGGGTGGTGGCGCGGCGGGCCGTGGTGGTCAAGGGTGCTCCTGGGCTGGTCGTTTCCCGGCCCAGTTCATCACCTCGCGCACCGTGCGGGCCACTTCGTTCCGGCCTCATCGGCCTGCGGTCACGGCCTGACGTACCACTGGCGTACCGGTCCATGAAACGTATCAATGCCGATGGTGCACGGCACTCCCCGGACCAGCTCCGGCCGCGTAGTCTGCACCCGTCCGATGATCGCCAAGGAGGAGTCGCGATGCGTGTCGCCCTGTTCCTGACCTGTATCAACGACACGCTCTATCCGGACACCGGCCGAGCCGTGGTGAAGCTCCTGCGCAGGCTGGGCGTCGAGGTCGACTTCCCGGCGGCGCAGACCTGTTGCGGGCAGGCGCACTACAACACCGGCTACCGGCACGAGGCCGAGCCGCTCGCCCGGCACTTCGCCGAGGTCTTCGGCGGGTACGACGCGATCGTGACGCCGTCCGGCTCGTGCGGCGCGATGGTCCGTGAGCTGTATCCGCGCATCGGCGAGCGGGCGCGGGCCGAGGGGCGTGGCGACGGCCTCGCGCGTACGGTGGCGCCGGTGGTGCCGAAGACGTACGAACTGACCGAGTTCCTGGTGGACGTGCTCGGCGTGACGGACGTCGGGGCGTACTACCCGCACACGGTCACGTACCACCCGACCTGCCACGGCCTTCGCTCCCTCGGCCTGGGCGAGCGGCCGCTCCAACTCCTCAGGGCCGTCAAGGGACTTGAGCTGGTCGAGCTGCCGGGGGCGGAGGAGTGCTGCGGGTTCGGCGGCACGTTCGCGGTCAAGAACGCCGATGTGTCGGCGGCGATGGGGGCCGACAAGGTGCGGGCCGCCAGGTCGACCGGCGCCGATGTCCTGTGCGCCGCGGACAACTCCTGTCTGATGCACATCGGCGGCACGTTGGCGCGGCTGCGCTCGGGACTGCGGCCGGTGCACATCGCGGAGATCCTGGCTCGTACGGAGGAGAGCGCGGAGGAGAGCATGGAGGAGGGGCCGACGGCATGAATGACCAGAAGGTGCGCGCGCCAGCGCTCGTTGAGGGGTGGCGGCCGGGCGACGGGCGGGCATTCGTAGGCATGCCCGCCTTTCCCAAGGCCGCGCACGACGCCGTACGCGACGCGACCCTGCGCGGCAATCTGCGGCACGCCACGCACACCATCCGCGACAAGCGGGCCCGCGCGGTCGCCGAGGTGTCCGACTGGGCTCAGCTGCGCGAGGCGGGCAAGCGGATCAAGGACCATACGCTCCGTCATCTCGACCACTACCTCGTACGGTTGGAGGAGGCTGTCACCGCGGCCGGTGGCACCGTGCACTGGGCGGCCGACGCCGCCGAGGCCAACCGGATCGTCACCGAACTCGTGCGCGCCACCGGCGAGTCCGAGGTCGTCAAGGTCAAGTCCATGGCCACGCAGGAGATCGGGCTCAACGAAGCCCTCGCCGACGCGGGCATCAGCGCATACGAGACCGACCTCGCCGAACTCATCGTGCAGCTCGGCCACGACCGCCCCTCGCACATCCTGGTCCCGGCCATCCACCGCAACCGCGGCGAGATCCGCGACATCTTCGAGAGAGAGATGGGTCGTTGGGGCCGCCCGGCACCGGACGGCCTGACCGACACGCCCGCCGAGCTGGCCGAGGCGGCCCGCCTTCACCTGCGCGAGAAGTTCCTGCGCGCCAAGGTCGGCATCTCCGGCGCCAACTTCATGGTCGCCGACACCGGCACCCTGGTGGTCGTCGAGTCCGAGGGCAACGGGCGGATGTGCCTGACCCTGCCCGAGACGCTGATCTCCGTCGTCGGCATCGAGAAGCTCGTGCCCACCTGGCGGGACCTCGAAGTCTTCCTGCAGACGCTGCCCCGCTCCTCCACGGCCGAGCGGATGAACCCGTATACGACGATGTGGACGGGCACGACGGACTCCGAGACAGCAGACGGCCCGCGCACCTTTCACCTGGTCCTGCTCGACAACGGCCGCACCGACGCCCTCGCCGACGCCGTCGGCCGCCAGGCGCTGCGCTGCATCCGCTGCTCGGCCTGTCTCAATGTCTGCCCGGTGTACGAGCGGGCGGGCGGGCACGCGTACGGCTCGGTCTACCCCGGGCCGATCGGCGCCATCCTCAGCCCTCAACTCCGGGGCACGGCAAGCGAGATCGACGCCTCACTGCCGTACGCGTCGACGCTGTGCGGGGCCTGCTACGAGGTGTGCCCGGTGGCCATCGACATCCCCGAGGTCCTGGTCCATCTGCGCGAACGCGTGGCCGAGGGCGGCGAGGTGACCCGGCGCGGCGCCAAGGTGACCCTCAAGCCCGCGAAGGGCCAGGCCGCCGAGCGGGCCGCCATGCGGGCGGCGCGCTGGACGTTCACACACCCGGCGGCGCTGCGCACCGGCCAGCGCCTCGCATCCCGCACCCGGCGGCTGCACCCGCGCCGCCTGCCCGGCCCCGGCAAGGCATGGAGCAACACGCGGGAGCTGCCGCAGGTGCCCCCGGAGCCGTTCCGTGACTGGTGGCAGCGCACCCGTGGCGGGAAGGGAGATCCGCAGTGAGCAACAGGGAAGCGAGCAGCAGGGAGAAGATCCTGGGCCGGGTCCGCCGCGCCCTCGCGGATGTGCGCCAGGACGGCACCTCGTACGACACGTCGGACGGCACCCCGTACGACTCTTCGGACGGCACCTCGTACGACTCCTCGGACGACACTCCGGGCGAGACCCCGTACGAGGACGCCATCCCCCGCGACTATCTGCGCACCCACGGCGACCGCACCCCCGAGCAGACCGTGAACCTGCTCGCCGAGAACCTCGCCGACTACCGGGCGATCGTGCACCGCTGCACGGACGCCGAGATCTCCGACCTGCTGATGCGGCTGCTCGCCGAGCGCGGCGCACAGACCGTCGCCGTGCCGCCGGAACTGCCGCCGCACTGGCTGGCCGCGGCCGACCCCGTCCGCGTCCACGACCGACAGGCGCAGACACCGGCCGAACTCGACCGCGTGGACAGCGTCGTCACCGGCTGCGCGGTCGCCATCGCCGAGACCGGCACGATCGTCCTGGACGGCGGACCGGAGCAGGGCAGGCGACGCATCACGCTCGTCCCCGACCACCACATCTGTGTCGTACGGGTCCCCGGCCAGGTCGTGTCCTCCGTGCCGCAGGCGCTGGAACGTCTCGACCCGACGCGCCCGCTGACCTGGATCTCGGGCCCTTCGGCCACCAGCGACATCGAACTCGACCGGGTGGAGGGCGTGCACGGCCCGCGCACCCTTGAGGTGGTGCTGATGAGCGGGGAGTGACCGGCGCGGCTAGCGTGACGTCATGATCCGGTTCGATCAGGTGACCAAGCGCTATCCGGACGGCACCGTCGCCGTGGACGGCCTCTCCTTCGAGGTCGCCGAGGGCGAGCTGGTCACGCTCGTCGGACCGTCCGGGTGCGGCAAGACCACCACGATGATGATGGTGAACCGGCTCATCGAGCCGACCGAAGGCCGTATCGACGTCGACGGCGAGGACATCTCGGCCGTCGATCCGGTGCGGCTGCGCCGTCACATCGGCTATGTCATCCAGCAGGTCGGGCTCTTCCCGCACCGTACCGTCCTCGACAACACCGCGACCGTGCCCGCGCTGCTCGGCTGGAAGCGCGCCAAGGCGCGGGCCCGCGCCGCCGAACTCCTCGACCTGGTGGGCCTCGATCCGAAGACCTTCGGCTCCCGCTACCCGGAGCAGCTCTCCGGTGGCCAGCGGCAGCGGGTCGGCGTGGCCCGGGCGCTCGCTGCCGATCCGCCGGTCCTGCTGATGGACGAGCCGTTCGGGGCGGTCGACCCGGTGGTGCGCGAGCAGTTGCAGGAGCAGTTCCTGCGGATGCAGGCGGCGGTGCGCAAGACCGTCCTGATGGTCACGCATGACATCGAGGAGGCGGTACGGCTCGGGGACCGGGTCGCCGTGTACGGGCAGGGCCGGATCGAGCAGTTCGACACTCCGGGCGCGGTGCTCGGCAACCCGGCGACGCCCTGTGTCGCCGAATTCGTGGGCGCCGACCGGGGGTTGAAGCGGCTCTCGGTGACCGCGATCGAGCCGGACGATCTGGAGCAGCCGCCGCTGGCCCGCGTCGACGAACCGGCCGCCACCGCGGGCGCCCGGCTGCGCGATCAGGGCGCCCGCTGGACCGTGGTCCTGGACGCGGCCGGGGAGCTGCACGGCTGGGCCGGTGTGGACGAGCTGACGCTCGCGGGCAGCGGCGGCACGGTCGGCGCGCTGGCCCACCGGATGAACTCCTGGGTGCCGGTGGGCGCCCCGCTGAAGCAGGCGTTCGGCGTGATGCTGCAGCACGACGCGGGCTGGGTGGCGGTCCTTGACGGGGCGCGCTTCCTCGGGGTGCTCACCCCGGCGAAGCTGCACGAGGCGCTGCGCCGGTCGGTGGACGCGGATGCGCGGGGCGTGGGGCGGGACGAGGTGGGGTTCGACTCCGTCGCCGATGCATAGCCCTGCCTATGTCCCTGCCCATGTCCCTGCCTATGTGATGAGCCGCTTCTCCTTCAGGTACGTCTCCGCCACGTCCTCCGGCAGCCGCCGCCAGCTGTCCACCTGCTCGTTGAGAGAGGCCAAGTCCTCGGTCGTCAGTACGGAGTTGAGCTTGCCGAGTGCCTTGGCGACCTTCTCGCCGCCCGCCCGGGCGCGGTTGACGACCGGCACGATGTAGTCGGCGTTCTGGAGCCTCTTGTCGTCCTCCAGGAGGACCAGGCCGAACGCGTCGAGCGTGGCGTCCGTGGTCGTGGTGAGCACCATCTGGTCCTGACCGCTCTGCACGGCCTGCTTGGCCTGTGTGGTGCCGACGCCCTTCGGGTCGATGCCGGTGATCTCGATGCCGTACGTCTTCTCCAACCCCGTTTGGCAGTACGGGCGTTGGACGCACTCGTCGCCCGCGGCGAGCCGTACGGGGATGCCGGTGCGGCCGAGGTCGCTGAGGGTCTTCAGCTGGTGTTCGGCGGCGAACTTCTCCGTCACAGCGAAGGCGTTCTGGTCGACGGCGCGGCCCGGGTCGAGCACGGTGAGGCCGCGCGGGGCCGCGAGCTCGCGCAGCGCCGTCATGGTGGCGGCCAGGTCGGGTGAGCCGGCGGGCGGGGCGTCGGGGCCGTTGGCCTTGGCGTTCAGCCAGTCCGCGAAGGTGGCGGCGTACTCGGGGACGACGTCGATCTGGCCGCTCTCCAGGGCGGGTTCGTACAGCTCGCGGTTGGCGACGGAGAGCATGCGGGTGCGGTAGCCGGACTCGCGCAGGAGCCGGGCGTACATCTCGGCGAGCAGGTCGCTCTCGGTGAACCCGGCGGAGCCGATGGTGAGTTGGTGGCGGTCGCCGGGCGGCGCGGTGACCTCGCCCTGCTCCTCCAGGGACGGTCCGGTGGCGCAACCGGTGGGCAGCAGCAGGGCGGTCGCGGCGAGCAGGGCCGAGGCGGCGAGGGGGCCATGGAGAAGGCGCCTCATACCCGGGCCCTGCCCCGTGCCAAGGCGGGCGCCAGGCGTTCCACGGTCTCGAAGAACCCCTCGACGACGAGGGCGAACCCGGCGACCAGGACGGCGCCCGCGACCACCTGCGGCGTCGACGCGAGGTTGAATCCGGCGGTGATGACGCGGCCGAGCCCGCCGCCGCCCGCGAGCGCGGCGATGGTGGCGGTGGCGACGAGCTGCACGGCGGCGATCCGGACGCCGCCCAGGATCATCGGCAGCGCGAGCGGCAGTTCGACGCGCCCCAGGAGCTGCCGCCCGGTCATGCCCATGCCCCGGGCGGCCCGCACCACGTCGCGGTCGACGCCGCGCATTCCGACGTACGCGTTGGTGAGCAGCGGCGGCACGGCGAACAGGACCAGCGCGACGACCGTCGGCCCTTGCCCGTACCGGCCGATCGGGGTCAGGAGCAGCAGCACGAGCACGGCGAAGGTCGGCACCGCGCGCCCCACGTTGGAGAGGTTCACGGCGAGCGCGCCGCCCTTGCCGAGGACGAGGGCGACGGGCTGCGCGACCACACAGCTCAGGACGAGACAGGCGACGCAGAGCACCGAGGCGATGAGCAACTGTGCCTTGAAGTACGTGTTCATCCCGGCTTGGAGCTCTCTCCTCCCCTCGCAAGCTCGGGGAGGAGATTCCCTTCTGGATTGCTCCGAAGGGTTTGACGCCTCATGGACGTCCGTACGACGATCCTCCCGACCGCCGGGCAGGTCGGGGACCCGCCAAGTTTCGCCAACTTGACTGTTGTTGGCTGATGTTCACACTTTAGCAGGGTGCTGTGGTGCTCCGCACCGCATGGTGGCGATGCGCAGTCCGGCCATCGCGGCGGGCAGGGCGAGCGGCAGTTCCACGGCGAGCAGCAGCCGGATCGGCCCGTAGCCCATGCCCTTGGCGGCCTGGCGGGTCTCCTGGGGGACGGCGCGCAGCCCGACGAGGATGTTCCGCACGAGCAGCGTCAGCGAGTACAGGACCAGACCGGCGACGACGAGCGAGGCGGAGAGTCCGTACACCGGGAGCAGCAGCGAGAACATCGCGAGCGACGGGATGGTGTAGAGGACGGTGGTGAGCGCGAGGACGGGCCCGGCGGCGATGCTCCAGCGGCGGGCGAGCAGCGCGAGCGGCAGGGACAGGATGACGGCGATGAGGATGGAGAGCCCGGTCAGCTCCAGGTGCTGAAGGACCGCGTCGGCGAGGATCTCGCGGCGGGTGTCGAGGTAGTCGCCGCAGATCCACTCGTTGCGCGCGAGGCAGTCGTCCGGGGGCGCGGTCACCCGTCCATGGGAACCCGGCGGGTGGTGCGGCGGCGCGTCTTGCTGGACCGTACGAGCGGGTACGAGCGGGTACGCGCGGGGGTCAGGGGTTGGTCCAGGCCTCCGGGGCCTCGGCGAGGGTGAGGACCCGCTCGGGCAGTTCGCCGGTGGCGACGTCGGCGAGGGTCACGCCGTCGAGGATCTCGCGGACGTTGGCGCGCAGTGCGATCCAGAGCGGGAGCAGCGCCTCGGCGGGGCCCGTGTAGGAGAGTTCCGGCGGGCGGACGCCGCGCACCGACACCAGCGGACCGTCGACGGCGCGGATCACGTCGGCGAGGGAGATGGCGTCGGCGTCCCGGGCGAGCCGGTAGCCACCGCTGCCGCCGCGGCGGCTCTGTACGAGCCCGGAGCGGCGCATGTCGTTGAGGATGCCCTCGAGGAACTTGTGCGGAATGTCCTGCGCCGCGGCGATGGCTTCCGCCTTGAGCGGGTCGTCGCCCGGGCTCGCGGCGAGCTGGAGGGCGGCCCGTACCGCGTAGTCCGCTCTGGCTGAGATCCGCATGGGGGCAGTATCTCGCAGTGGGCGGAGGTGGGTTCGGGCGGGGTGAGCTGCGGCGCAGGTCACTCAGGTCGCTCAAGTTGCTCAGGTTGCTCAGCTCTCGATGAGCGTCACTTCCGTCGCCTTGACGCTCGCGTAGACGGATACGCCGTCCGCGAGGCCGAGTTCCGTCGCTGCCTGCGGGGTGATCTCGGCGACGAGGTCGGGGGCCGCGTTCTCGGCGTTCTCGGCGTTCCCGGGGCTCCCGGCGATCAGGACGCGCAGTCGACTGCCCACGGCGGTGATCTCGCGCACCGTGCCGGGCCAGACGTTGCGCGGGCTGCCCTCGGGGTGCTCGCGGTGCAGGGACACCGCCTCCGGCGAGATGATCGCGAGGGCCGGGGTGTCCGCGTCGAGCGGGTCGGCGGCGACGAGTTCGCCGCCGTCGGCGAGCCGGAGCTTGCCGCCCGAAGTGGCCGTGCCGGGCAGGGCGTTGCGGCCCAGCATGCGGGCGACCCAGGGCGAGCGCGGGTGCCGGGTGACCTCGGCGGGCGGGGCGTCCTGAAGGGCGCGGCCGTCTTCCAGGACGAGGACGCGGTCGGCGAGCGAGACCGCCTCGACCGGGTCGTGCGTGACGATCAGGCAGACGCCGCCGAAGCCGGACAGGTGGGTGCGCAGGGTGTGCCGCACATGGGCGCGGGTGGTCTGGTCGAGCGCGGCCAGGGGCTCGTCGAGCAGCAGCAGCCGGGGCCGGGCGGCGAGGGCGCGGGCCAGGGCGACGCGCTGGGCCTGACCGCCGGAGAGCTGACCGGGCCTGCGGTGCGCGAGGTGCCGGACACCGAGCCGGTCGAGCCAGTCCTCCGCGGCGCGACGGGCCTCGGCCCGCGGGACGCCCTGGGCGCGCAGCCCGTACGCGGTGTTGGCGAGCGCCGTCAGATGCGGGAAGAGCGCGCCGTCCTGCGGCACCCAGGCGATGCCGCGGCGGTGCGGGGGCCGAGCGGTGACGTCCTGGTCGGCGAGGTGCACGGCGGCGTGGGCGCGGGGGGTGAGGCCGAGCAGGGCGCGCAGCAGGGTGGTCTTTCCGGCGCCGTTGGGGCCGACGACGGCGATGGTGGTGCCGGGGTCGGCGTCGAGCGTGAGGCGGTTGAAGCCGGTGACGTCGGCGTGGAGGGGCCAGCGGGGGGCGTCGGGGGGTGCGGGGGGAGCCGCCTCGGGGTCGGTGGGGGCCGGTGACTCCTGGAGTGTGGCCGGTGGCTCCTCGGGTGTGGCCGGTGGCTCCTCGGAGGTGTCGGGCGTACGACGGTCGCGTGCCGTGGTCGTACGGCCGCCCGGGGCGCCACCGCTCCAGCGGCCGCGCAGCGCGACGAGGACCGCCATGGCGATGGCGAGGAGCAGCAGGGAGACGGAGGTCGCGGCTTCCGGCCGGTCCTGGAGCAGCAGATAGACCTGGAGCGGCAGCGTCTGCGTGGTGCCGGGCAGATTGCCCGCGAACGTGATGGTGGCGCCGAACTCGCCGAGCGCGCGGGCCCAGGTGAGGGCGGCCCCGGCGACCAGGCCGGGGGCGACCATCGGCAGTGTGACGGTGGCAAAGACGCGCAGCGGGGACGCGCCGAGCGAGGCGGCGGTCTCCTCGTACGCGGGCCGCAGCCCGGCCAGGGCGCCCTCCAGGCTGATGACGAGGAACGGCATCGACACGAAGGTGGCCGCCAGCACGGCGCCGGAGGTGTGGAAGGGCAGCACGATCCCGAAGGTGTTCTCCAGCCACGGCCCGAGCAGCCCGCGCCGCCCGAAGCCGAGCAGCAGCGCCACTCCGCCGACGGTGGGCGGCAGGACCATGGGCAAAAGGACCAAGGACCGTACGAGCGCCTTGCCCGGGAAGTCGACGCGGGCGAGCAGCCAGGCCAGCGGCACCCCGAGCAGCAGGGACAGGCCGAGCGCCCAGAACGAGACGAGCAGCGAGAGCCGCAGCGCCTCGGTGACGCCGGGCGCCGTCAGATGACCGCCCAGGTCGCCCCAGGAGGTGCGGGCGAGGATCCCGGCGAGCGGCACGAGCAGAAACACGATGGCGAGCACCGCGGGCACGGCCAGCGCGACGGGCGCACGGAAGCCGGTGCGCGGGCGGGCGTCCGGGTGCGGTCCGGTGCCCGGGCGCTTGCCGGTACGCGGGCTGGTGCGGGTGCTGATCATCGGGGTTCCGGTGGCTCGGCGGGGCGGGCGTGGGGCGGGGCTGGGGGTCGTATCGGCTATGGCGGGTTCGTGTCGACTATGGCGGGTTCGTCTTGGCCACGGCGGGGTTTGTCTCGGCCACGGCGGGTTACCTGCCGAACTGCTACGGGCGCTGGAAGCCCGCGTCCTTGAGGATCTTCTGCGCCTTGTCGCCGGAGAGCCACTGCACGAACGCGTCGGCGGCGTCGGCGTGTGCGGACTGCTTGAGGGTGGCGGCCGGGTAGGCGGCGATGGCGTTCTGGGCGTCGGGAATGTCGACGGTGTCGACCTTGTCGGTCGCCGTGGCGGCGTCGGTGCGGTAGACGATGCCCGCGTCCGCCTCGCCGAGCTCGACCTTGCTCAGGACGGCGCGCACATTGGCCTCCTGCGAGACCGGCCGCACGGTCAGGTTCTGCTTGTCCAGGATCTGCTTGCTGTACCGGCCGACCGGGACCTCGGGCGCCGCGAGCACCACCTTCAGGCCGCTCCTGGTGAGGTCGTCGAGGCCCTTGATGTGCCGGGGGTTGCCCTCGCCCGCCGCGATGACGAGCCGGTTCCGGGCGATCACGGTGGGGGTGCCGGTGTCTTCCTTGAGGCCGTTCATGGTCCGGGTGTCGGCGGTGACCAGGGCGTCGGCCGGGGCGCCCTGCCTGACCTGGGCGGCGAGCTCCTGGGAACCGGCGAAGGAGAACGTGATCTTCGTGCCCGGGTGTTCCTTCTCGTACGCGGCACCGGCGGCCTTGAACACATCAGTGAGGGAGGACGCGGCGAGAACGGTCAGTCGCGTCTCCTGCCCGCCCTGCCCCGCGCCGCCGCTTCCGGCCGCCTCGGTGCCGGTGCCGCAGGCGGCGAGCGGTGCGAGCAGGGCGCCGACGAGGATGGCGCCGGCGGCGTACCCGGTACGGCGACGCCGGGCGGACGCCTGCGCGGCGGTGGGGGCGATCGGCATGGGCGGTACTCCTGGAGCGGGGAAGGGCCGGACGCACGGAACCGGACGTACGGAACCGGACGTAAACGGGATCAGGCGCGGTCGATGTGCACGTTGGTGGACTTCACGCGGGCGGTGGCCTGGACGCCGACCTCCAGGCCGAGCTCCTCGACGGCCTCTCGGGTCAGCAGGGACACGAGGCGGTGCGGGCCCGCCTGGATCTCGACCTGGGCGGCGACGTCGCCGAGCTTCACGGCCGTGACGATGCCGGGGAACGCGTTGCGGGCCGAGGTGTAGCCCGCGTCCTCGTCGCCGATACCGCCCTGAGCGAGCTCCACGGAGAACGCCGCCAGGTCGCGGCCGTCGATGAGGCGGCGGCCGCTGTCGTCCCGGTGGGTCGCGAGCCGTCCGGCGTCCGCCCAGCGGCGCGCGGTGTCGGGGCTGACGCCGAGCAGCCGGGCCGCCTGGCCGATGGTGTAGGACTGCATGTGCGGAAACTTAAGCTTCCGTAGCTGGCATGTGCAAGGTTTTTGGCTGATGACCCATGGCAGGTGCGTACGTCACCGGAGGAAGCTCCAAGGGGCTTCCGCCTCGCCCGCCACCCGTACAACCCGGGCGGAACCGCCCTGCGGCTAGTAGGGTCCGCCATGGTGAGCCGGGAAGTCTGGTCGGCATGCAATGTCCCAACGAGCGCCCTGTAGGCCGGAGTTCGTGGCACGCCGTGCGGCGTGGGCGGCGTGGTCGGGCAGGCCGAGGAGACCGTGATGCGTGCCCATGACCTGGCCGAGCCGTACCCGACGGTGTTCGCGAACGACGATGCCGTGGCGGCGGCCCGGATGTTCGTCGGGCGGCGGCTGCCCGCGCTGCTTGTTCTCGACAGCGACCACCGCCCGTACACGATCGTCCCGGGATCGCAGCTCCTGAGGGTCCTCGTCCCGGACTTCGTCCTCGAGAACCCGTCGATGGCGGGCTCCCTGCCGCCCGAGGACGCCGACTTGATCACGCAGCGGCTCGGCGGTCTGACGGTCGCGCAGTGGCTGCCGCGCCGCAGCCTGCCCACCGTGGTCGGCCCGAACGCGGCGGTGATGGAGATCGCCGCCCTGATGGTGCGTACGCATACGCCGCTGGTGGCGGTGGTGGAGTCGGACGGGCAGCAGAGCCGCACGGTCGGGGCGATCACGGCGGCGCGGCTGATGGAGCACTTCCTCGGCGCCGCCGAGTGAGCCGTCCTCGGTTCACGCTGGAGGAATCCGCCCCTTGCTGCGCATCGCGGCGCGCACGCGGTCCTCGGCCAGGCCGCGCCCGGCGGTGTGCGGTGTCGTGTCGCGGCGCTTGGCCTCTTCGAGGACGGTGACGGTGTTGTCGCACAGTCGGCCGGAGATCGTCTCGAAGATGGTGGGGGTCTCGGGCCGGAACCCGGAGTAGCGGGCATCCATGGCGAACGCGGCCGCGACGACGCCGCCCGCGTTGGCGACGAAGTCCGGTACGACCGTGATGCCGCGCTGGGCGAGGATCTCCTGGGCCCGGGGCGAGGTGGGCAAATTGGCGCCTTCGACGACCAGTTGGGCCTTGATCCGGTGGGCGGTTTCGTCGTCGATGACGTCCTGCAGGGCGGCGGGCACGAGGATGTCGCAGTCGACGGTGAGTTCCAGACCGGGGGCGATGACCGTGCCGTGCGGGTGCCGGTCGACGAAGGCGTCGCCGTGCTCCTCGCGGGCGGCGAGCAAGGCGGGTACGTCCAGGCCACTGGGGTCGTGGAGCCCGCCGTGAGCCGTGGACACGGCGACGACGGCGGCGCCGAGCTCGGCGAAGCGTGCGGCGGCCGCCGCACCCACGGCGCCGAAGCCCTGGATGGCGACCCGGGCCCCGGACAGCGGCAGGCCGAGGGTCCCCGCAGCAGCGTCGGCCGCTTCGGCGACGCCGAAACCGGTGACCCCGAGCTCGTCGTAGGCGACGCCTCCCAAGTGCTCGGGCGTACCGACGGCGGCGCCGCGGTCGCCCAACTCGTCCTGGATGATGGCCGCGTCGCTCTCGGTCAGGCCCATGTCGAGGCCCATCACGTACTCGCGGGGTGCCTCGTTGGAGAGAGCCCGGGCGAACGCGCGGAGGATCGCTTCCTTGTCGCGGGAGGCGGGGTCGGCGACGATGCCCGCCTTGGCGCCGCCGTAGAACAGGTCGACACCGGCCCACTTCCAGGTCATGACCCGGGCCAGGCGGGCGATTTCGTCGACGGTCACGGTCGGGCTCATGCGGGTGCCGCCCTTGCCGACGCCCCGGGCCGTGTTGTCGATGACCAGGACGCCCTTCATACCGGTGCGCCGGTGGGAGACAACGACGATCTTCTCGGGACCCCAGTCGTCGACGAGGGAGAGTGCGTCCGTCACGTGAGTTCTTCCTTCTCTACGGAGGTACGGGACAACGATGTGGGCGCCGGGGCCCGCCCCACAAGGCCAAGCAGCACGAAAGAAATGACCCACAAGCCCAACATTTCCTTACGCTCGCCAGGGCGCCGGCGCTTATGCTCGGCCTGCCCCGAGCCCCTGGAGCCCGCCGTGCTGAAGCCACTGCATCTGCTCACGTTGAAGGCCGTCGTCCGCAGCGGCTCGTTCGCTCTCGCGGCCCGCGAGCTCGGCTACACCGCCTCCGCGATCTCGCAGCAGATCTCGGCCCTGGAGAAGGACAGCGGCCTCGTCCTCTTCGAACGCGAGGCGCACGGCATCCGCCCAACAGCGGCCGCCCACCGCCTGGTTGACCTCAGCACCCGCGCGCTCGCCGCGATGGACGACCTGACGTACCAGGTGCACGAGCTCGCCACCGGCGCCACCGGTCGGCTCAGGCTGGGCAGTTTCCCGACCGCCGGGGTGCGCCTCGTACCGCCCGCCCTCTCCGCGCTGAGCGCTACCCACCCCCGCGCGCAGATCCAGCTCGAGGAGGGCGAGCCCGACGAGCTCGTGGCCGCGCTCGGCACCGGCGATCTGGACCTCGCCCTCGTGTACGAGTACGGGCTCAGCCCACGGCAGTGGCCCGACGGGCTGTCGCGGCATCCCCTGCTGCGCGAAGACCTGATCCTGCTGCGGCCGCACGACAGCGGCCTGAGCGCGCAGCTCGGCAAGCTGTCCCGGGCCCGGTGGATCACCAGCCGGGAAGGCACGGCCGGGGCCCGGTCGCTCACCCGGCTGTGCGCGGCCGCGGGCTTCGATGCCACGGTGGCCTTCCGGAGCAACAACTACGACGTCGTACGGGAGCTGGTCTCCGCCGGGCTCGGCGTGGCCGTCGTACCGGCGCTCGGACACGTACCCAGCGACGCCATCGAGGCCACCCGCCTGACGCAGCGGTCCGCGCACCGCCAGGTGATGGCGGTCCACCGCGCCGAGAGCGGCAACCCGCTCCTTGCCACGATGCTCGCCGCCCTGCGGCACGCGGTACCCACCGACGAGCCCTCGCTGCACCCGGCCGCCGAGACCGAGTAGGACGCCCGATGAGGCGTGATACCGAACGGCCCAGGCCCTGGGGCCGTTTACCGACGGCCCAAGCCCCAGGGCCCGTCTCCCCGATCTTCGCGGGCCCTACCCCGCACCGCCCTGCCGCGCCTTCGCCACCGTCTGCAGGACACCGACCAGAGCCGCCACCGTAGGCCGGTGTTCCGCGGCCGACCGGAACACGACGACGATGTGCCGTTCGATCGTCTCGCGCAGTTCCACCACGTCGAAGCGGGAGGCGCGCAGGCGGAGCATCAGTTCCGTCACCGGGCTCACGCCGACGCCCGCCTCGACGAGCGCGAGCGTGGCCGCGGTGTCGGTCACCTCGTGCTGCACCTCGGGTTCGACGCCCGCGCGGCGGCAGGCGGCGCGCACGGCGCGGCCGTAGTGGCTGTCGGCGGACGGCAGGATCCAGCCCAGGTCCTGGGTGTCCGCCAGAGAGATCCGCTTGCGTCCGGCCATCGACCCGGCGGGCACCGCGAGGGAGAAACGCTCGCGGTAGAGGCGCATCACCCGCAGCGCCGGGTCGCGCGGGATGGGCATGTCCGGGTAGTCGAGGCCGAGCGCGAGGTCCACGGAGCCGGAGGTGACGGCGTCGTACACCTCGTCCACGTCCATATCGCGGCTGCGTACGAGGAGACCGGGGTGGGTCTCGCGGGCGGTGCGCAGGACCAGGGGCAGGATCTCGGCGGCGGCCGTGGTGAACAGGCCGACCCGGAGGGTCCCGGAGGCTTCGTTGCGGGTGCGCTCCAGGGCCTCGACGGCCTCGGCCTCGGTGGCCAGGATCCGCTCGGCGTGCTGGGCCAGGGTCCGGCCCGCGTCCGTCAGTTCCACCCGGCGCCCGACCCGCCGCAACAGCTCCATGCCGGTGGCCTTCTCCAGGGCGGCGATCTGCTGCGAGACACCGCCGGGCGTGTAGCCCAGCGCCTCCGCGACCGCGGTGACGGTCCCGCGCCGGGTCAGTTCCACCAGTGAGCGCAGCTGGGCACCTGTCCAGTCCATATAGCGACTCTAATAGATCCAGTCGATGAACTGTTCATGGACGTCAACTGTCGGGTGCTGCACGATGACGCACAGACAGCTGATCAGCACCGCACGCACTGACAGCCCGAGCCGACGCCCGCCGAACGGATGCCCTCGCGGCACCTTCGGGAGCGGCGACGGCTCCCCGGGAAGGGATCGGCCGCATGACCTCTTCATCCACCTTCCACACCGTTCCGCCGACCGCCGATGTCGTCATCGTCGGCGGTGGCGTGATGGGCACCGGCATCGCCTTCCACCTGGCCGAGGCCGGGGTGCGGAACATCGTCGTCGTCGAACGCGGCGACCTGGGCTGCGGCAGCTCGGGCAAGCCGATCGGCGGCGTACGGGCGCATTTCTCCGATCCGCTCAACATCGAGCTGGGCAGCCGGAGTCTGCGCGCCTTCCAGGACTTCCCGCGGCGCCCCGGCGCGGACATCCGGCTCGACAACGTCGGCTACCTCTTTCTGCTCACCGACGCACAGCAGGTCGCCGACTTCGCGACCAGCGTCAGGATCCAGAACGAACTCGGCGTGCCCAGCCGCATGGTCGGTCCGCGCGAGGCCCGCAGGCTGTGTCCCTACGTCAGCACCGACGGCCTGGTGGCCGCGGTCTTCTCCCCCACCGACGGCCACGCCCGCCCCGGGCTCGTCGTCCAGGGTTACGCCCGCGCCGCGGCCCGGGCAGGCGTCACATTCGCGACGCACACCGCCATCACCGGCCTCGACACCCGCGGCGACCGGATCACGACCGTCCACACCGACCACGGGCCGATCGCCTGCGCCACGGTCATCTGCGCCGCGGGCGCCTGGTCGGCGCAGATCGGGGACATGGCCGGGGCCCCGCTGCCCGTCCGGCCGGTACGCCGCCAACTGTCCTTCACCGCACCGCTCACCCCGCCCGCCCCGCGCATCCCGTTCACCATCGACTTCTCGTCCTCGGCCTACTTCCACAACAGCGACGACGGGCTCCTCTTCGGCCTCGCCGACCCGGATCAGGCGGACGGCTTCGACACCACCTGGACCCCGGAGTGGCTGGAGCTCTTCCGCGACGTCGCGCGGCGCCGGGCGCCCGCCCTCGCGGACATGGAGACGGTCGACGGCTGGGCCGGACTCTACGAGATCACCCCGGACCACAACGCCCTGATCGGCCGCTCCGGCGACGTCCCCAACTTCCTTTACGCCACCGGGTTTTCCGGGCACGGCTTCCTACAGGCCCCCGCGGTCAGCGAGATCGTCCGCGACCTGTATCTGGACCGCACCCCGTGCGTCGACATCACACCGCTCAGCGCCGACCGCTTCACCAGCGGCGCCGAGATCCGCCCCGAAGCCCACGTGGTGTGACCGCCCTTGACCCGACCTCCACTCGCCCTCGCCCTCGCCCTCGCCCTCGCCCCTCACACCCGTACGCCCTACACCCCCGCCCACGAAAGAAAGGCAACCCCGCGATGATCAGCCAGTGGCAGTTGCGCGCCGCCTTCGCCGCGCGGCTCTCCGATATGTACGGGCGGGAGGTCCCCGCCTACACCACCCTGGTCGACGTCTCGCGCGAGGTGAACGAGGACGTCCTGCGCGCCCAGGGCGCCGACGCCGAACGGCTCGGCTCCATCAGCCGGGTCACCGCGGAGCGGCACGGCGCGATCCGGGTCGGCACCCCGCAGGAAATGCAGCAGGTCGCCCGCGTCTTCGGAGCCCTGGGCATGCACCCCGTCGGCTTCTACGACCTGCGCGAGGCGGCGGCCAGCGCGGTCCCCGTCGTCTCCACCGCCTTCCGCCCCACCGACGGCGAAGAACTGGCCCGCAACCCGTTCCGGGTCTTCACCTCCATGCTCACCCCGACGGACCCGCGGTTCTTCGACACCGACCTCCGCGCCCGCCTGGAGACCTTCCTCGCCGGCCGTGAACTGTTCCCGCCGGAGCTGCTCGCCCTCGCCGACCGGGCCGAGGCGGAACGCGAACTGCCGGACGCCGACGCCGAGCGGTTCCTCCACCTCGCCGTTCGGGCCTTCGAGTTGTCGACCGAGCCGATCGACAAGGCGTGGTACGAGACCCTGGAGCGGGTCTCCGCCGTCGCCGCGGACATCGGCGGCGTGCGCAGCACCCACATCAACCACCTCACCCCGCGCGTCCTGGACATCGACGAGCTCTACCGGCGGATGACCGCACGCGGCATCGAGATGATCGACGCCATCCAGGGCCCGCCCCGCTGGAGCGGCCCCGACCTGCTGCTCCGTCAGACGTCCTTCCGTGCCCTTGCCGAGCCGAGGGCGCTGCGCACCCCGGACGGGAGCGTGGTCAGCGGCGCGCTGCGGGTGCGGTTCGGCGAGGTCGAGGCCCGTGGCATCGCCCTGACCCGCGAGGGCCGCGCCCTCTACGATCACCTGCTCACCCTCGTCGACAAGGAGGCAGCGGCGAACCCGCAGGCGGACCGCGGCGAACTCGCGCGCCCCCTATGGGAAGCGCACGTTCCGGCCCACGAACACGAGCTCGCCGCCCAGCAGTTGGCCTACTTCACGTACGACGTGGCGCCCGACCGTCCCCGCGACGGCAGCAAGCCACCCGCCACCCTCGGCGACCTGGTGGCACAGGGCTGGGTGCGCGCCCGACCCATCGTCTACGAGGACTTCCTGCCCCGCTCGGCGGCCGGCATCTTCCAGTCCAACCTCACCAGCGAGGGCTCCCGCGATAACGACCGGACGGGCACCGCGTACGACAGCGAGTGGCTCTCCGGCGCCATCGGCCGGGAGGTCCTCGACCCCTTCGCGCTGTACGAGCGGCAGCAGACCGAGTCCCTGACCCGGGCCGCCCGCGAGCTGAACCTGACCGGCACGCTCACCTGACTCCATCCCCCCATCCCAAGGGAGCATCATGACGAACACCGCCCTTCCCACCACCGAAGAGCTGCGCGAGCGGGCCCGTACCGCCCTCGAGCGCGTCGGCGTGCGCGTGCCCGAGGGCAGCGACTTCCAGGCCCGTACCCCGATCACCGGCGACGACCTCTTCGGCCTGACCGCCGCGACCGCCGCCGACACGGAGGCGGCCATCGCCGCCGCCCACGAGGCGTTCCGCACCTGGCGCAGCACGCCCGCGCCCCGCCGCGGCGAACTCGTGCGCCGCCTCGGCGAGTTGCTGCGCGAGCACAAGAGCGATCTGGCCGACCTCGTGACCATCGAGGCGGGCAAGATCCGCTCGGAGGCGCTCGGTGAGGTCCAGGAGATGATCGACATCTGCGACTTCGCGGTGGGCCTGTCGCGGCAGTTGTACGGCCGCACCATCGCCTCCGAGCGCCCGGGTCACCGCCTGGCCGAGACCTGGCACCCGCTCGGCGTGGTGGGGGTCATCTCCGCGTTCAACTTCCCGGCCGCCGTGTGGTCGTGGAACACCGCCGTCGCCCTGGCCTGCGGCGACACCGTGGTCTGGAAGCCCTCCGAACTCACCCCGCTGATCTCCCTGGCCTGCGACCGGCTGCTCGCCCGGGCCGCCGAAGAGGCCGGCGCGCCGCGGGACCTGCACCGTCTGGTGCTCGGTGACCGGGCCGTCGGCGAGAAGCTCGTCGACGACCCGCGTGTGGCGCTCGTCAGCGCGACCGGCTCCACCCGGATGGGCCGCGAGGTCGGGCCCCGGGTCGCGGCCCGCTTCGGCCGCAGCCTCCTGGAGCTCGGCGGCAACAACGCCGCGGTCGTCGCGCCCTCCGCCGACCTCGATCTCGCCGTCCAGGGCATCGTCTTCGCCGCGGCCGGTACCGCGGGGCAGCGCTGCACCACGCTGCGCCGTCTCATCGTCCACCGCGATATCGCCGACACGCTCGTGGCCCGCCTGACCGCCGCGTATGCCAAGCTCCCCATCGGCAACCCCTTCGACGAGGCCACGCTGGTCGGCCCGCTCATCTCCACCCGGGCGCTCGACGGGATGCAGGACGCCGTGACCCGGGCGCAGGCCGAGGGCGGCAAACTGCTCGCAGGTGGCAACCGTCGGCTTGCCGAATCGGCACCGCAGGCGGCGTACGTCGAGCCCGTCATGGTCCGAGTCGACGAACAGACCGATGTCGTACGGCAGGAGACCTTCGCCCCGATCCTGTACGTGCTGACGTACGACACCCTCGAAGAGGCGATCGCCCTGCACAACGACGTGCCCCAGGGCCTCTCCTCCAGCATCTTCACCCGGGACCAGCAGGAGGCCGAGCTCTTCCTGTCCGCCGAGGGCTCGGACTGCGGCATCGCCAACGTCAATATCGGTACGTCCGGCGCGGAGATCGGCGGTGCCTTCGGCGGCGAGAAGGAGACCGGCGGCGGTCGCGAGTCCGGCTCCGACTCCTGGCGCGCCTACATGCGACCGGCGACGAACACCATCAACTACTCCAGCCACCTCGCGCTGGCGCAGAACGTCAGCTTCCTCTGAACGATTTCTCTGAACTGCTCCTCCGAGCGGCTCCGCTGAACGATCCTCGCAACGACAACGGCCTTCCGCCCGGCGTGATGTCCGGACGGAAGGCCGTGGTGCGGGCCGGGCCGCGGGGGTCAGTGCGTGGAGGCCGCTTCCCGGCCCTTCGGGACGGTGGCCTTCGCGTCGCTGCCGTCGCCGGCGGACACATCGGCATGGCGCATCCAGACGGTGCGCTGCTGGAAGGGGATCTCGACGCCCGCCGCGTCCAGGTTCTCCTTGACCCGGCGGCGCAGTTCGCGCGTGATGGCCCACTGCTTGAGCGGCTGGGTCTTCACGGCCATGCGGACGACGACCGCGTCCGCGTCCAGGGACTGCACGCCCCAGACCGAGGGCTCCTCGAGGAGCAGCGGCCCCTGCTCCGGGTCCTCGTGCAGTTCGTTTCCGGTCCGCTCCAGGACCTCGTACACGGTGTCCAGGTTGGAGTCGTAGGCCACGCCGACGTCGAGGACGGCGCGCGCCCAGTCCTGGCTGTCGTTCCGCACCCGCATGATCTCGCCGTTGCGGATGTGCCACAGACCGCCGTTGAGGTCGCGGACCTGGGTGAGCCGCAGGCCGACGTGCTCGACCTCGCCGACGGCCTCACCGAGGTCGACGGTGTCGCCGACGCCGTACTGGTCCTCGACCATGATCAGCAGACCGGAGAGATAGTCGGCGACCAGGCTCTGCGCACCGAAGCCGATGGCCAGGCCCACCACACCGGCGCTGGCGAGGAGCGGGCCGAGGGCGATGCCGATCTCGCCGAGGATCATGGCGAGGGCCATGGTGGTGATGGCGACCGTGGCGATGCTGCCGAGCACCGCCCCGATGGTCTTGGCGCGCTGCTCGCGGCGCTCCGCGGCGCGGCTGGGGTCACGCTGCAGGACGGCGGGACCGCGCCCGTTGCGGCGCGGCTCGCGCCCGGCAGCGTCCCCGCTGTCCCCGCCATTCCCGCCGCTCCCGCCGTTCCCGCCGGTCTGCAGGATGCGGGCCACCACGCGCTTGATGAGCCGCTTGGTCAGCGTACGGACGACGAGAGCCGCCAGGATGACGAGCAGAATGCGGAGCAGCGAGCCGGTGATCGTCTCGGCATTGTCCTGCAACCAGCCCGGCACCTCCATCGCCAGGTGTTGCGTGCGTGCGGGCGGTGTCGTGGGTGCTTCCACTGGAGGTCTCTCCACTTGTTCGAGGATTACCGGAGTACGAGATTCCGAACCGTACTGGGGGCCTCTTTTCCGGGTCAAAGTTCGTGCCCTCGACGCCTCCGCGGGCCTATTCGCCCTGCCCAATGGCCTCGATCACGTCCGCACGCCGTGGCTGCCCCGACGACCTGCGGACGACCCGGCCGCTCGGGTCGAGTACGAGCACGGTAGGAGTGCGCAGAATGTCCAGGCGCCGCACCAGCTCGAGCCGGTCCTCCGCGTCGAGCTCCACGTGTGCCACCCCCGGCACCGACCCGGCGACTTCCGCCAGGAGCCGTCGCGTCGCCCGGCACGGCTGGCAGAACTCGGTCGAGAACTGAAGGAGCGTGACCCGCTCCCCCAACTCGGCCCCGATGTCCCGCGCCGACAGGCGGACTTCACCATCCGCGGCCCGGCTCCGGAACCGGCCGTTGCGCGCCGTCCGCACCACCCCGAAGACGCTCGCCAGCGCGAGCACCACGACGCACACCACCAACCCGGTCATGCCGCCAGTCTGCCCCACCGGCCCGTACCCCTTTACCCTGCCGCTGTCGCCGACACCACCGCCGCCGCCTCGATCACCGTCACGGTCCTCCCCCCTTCCCGGAGCCCCCTCATGCAGACAGACCCGCGCGGCCCCCGCTTCGCCGCCGTACTGACCACCCTCGTCCTCTGCGCGGTACTGATCACCGGCAGCGGCACCCTGCTCGCCGTGCAGGCCGTGGTCTTCGCGCTCGGTGCGTTCTTCGGCCTGCGGTATTCGCCGTACGGCTGGCTGTACCGCGTGGCAGTCCGCCCCAGGCTCGCCCCGCCGCGCGAGCTGGAGGACGCCCGCCCACCCCGCTTCGCCCAGGGCGTCGGCTTCACCTTCGCCCTGGTCGGCACCGTCGGCTACTTCGTGGGCGCCGACTGGCTCGGCCTGACAGCCACGGCACTCGCCCTCGCCGCGGCCTTCCTGAACGCGGCCTTCGGCTACTGCCTCGGCTGCGAGATGTACCTGCTCCTGCGCCGCGCCCGAAGCGCCTGACCCACCCTGACCTCGGGGAGGGCCGAGGGCGGTGGAGACCGCACGCCGCGCTGTCCGGAGATGCCCGCCTCGCGCTGAGACAGCTTCCGCACACCGGCGCGGGCGCCGCGACCGACGGACACCCGGCGCTCGCGTCGGCTCGTCGCCGTCCGGTCGCGATGGCTTGCCAACTCCCTTTGTACAGTATCCAGTTCGTACGCGCGCACAGTGCTCCGCAGCCATCCAGTGGAGCGACCCGCACCGCGCCCGCCGCTACTTCCGCCTCGCCGCCTACGCCCAGTCCCAGCGGGCGCTCACCGTGTTCGCGGCCGACCCACTCATGATCGCCGTCCCGTACACCCGGGCGCCTGCGAGACCGGCCCGCTGCCCCTGTACGCCCTCAGGGGCGCACCGTACAGCGCCTCAACAAGCTCGCGGGCCAGCTCCTAGGCACAGCCACGGCGTGAGCCCGTACGCATCCCCATGGTGGCGGCGATCCCAACGACTGGTGAGAAGGGGCTTGACGGTGGGGCACAAGGGAGTGTTCGCTGTTGCGCCTATAGAGAACAGTCTCTTACTACGCAACGACTCACGGTGGTCCGGGCCGGTGGAAACCGCTGGGATCGCCGAGGTCGGGCCTCCGTGTCCGGCCGTCCATGCCCGAGCCCGACGACAGAAGGAATGTGAGCATGGCCGCCCACCAGACGACGAAATCTCCGGATGACAGCACGGATCAAGTGAGAGAGGAGACCCGGTCCCATACGGGATCGATCGCACCGCGGGTCTTCTGGCCCTCCGCGATCATCATTCTCGGCTTCGTGCTGTACTCCACGGTCTTCAGTGGCTCGGCGCAGAGCACGATCAGCACGATCCAGGAGGAGATCGTCGGCGGCCTCGGCTGGTACTACATGGCCCTTGTCTCGCTCTTTGTGATCTTCGTCCTGTGGGTCGGTATCGGCCGCTACGGGGACATCAAGCTCGGCAAGGACGGCGAGAAGGCCGAGTTCGGTCTGGGTTCGTGGCTGGCGATGCTGTTCGCCGCGGGGATGGGCATCGGGCTTGTCTTCTGGGGTGTGGCCGAGCCTTTGACCCACTTCGCCTCGCCGAAGCCAGGTGTCGGTGAGGGCACGGCCGAGCGCAGCGAGTTCGCCATGATCCAGACGTTCCTGCACTGGGGCATCCACCCCTGGGCCGTGTACGTCGTGGTCGGCCTCGCCGTCGCGTACGCCATCCACCGCAAGGGCCGTCCCGTCTCGATCCGCTGGGCCCTGGAGCCGATCCTCGGCAAGCGGATCAAGGGCGCCTGGGGCGACGCCATCGACACCATCGCCATCGTCGGCACCCTCTTCGGCGTGGCCACCTCGCTCGGCTTCGGCGTTCTCCAGATCGCCTCGGGGCTCGAGTCCCAGGGATGGGTGACCAACCCCGGCAAGCCGGCGCAAATCGCCCTCATCGCCGGCATCACCCTGATCGCCACCGTCTCCGTGGTCTCGGGCATCGGCAAGGGCATCAAGTGGCTGTCCAACATCAATATGACGCTGGCCGGCGTCCTGATGCTGTTCGTACTCATCGCCGGCCCGACGCTGTTCATCCTCAATGTCTTCGTCCAGGACATCGGCGCGTATCTCCACAACATCCTCTCGCTGAGCTTCGACACCGGTGCCGACCAAGGCGCCGAGGGCACCAAATGGATCAGCGGATGGACGGTCTTCTACTGGGGCTGGTGGATCTCCTGGGCCCCGTTCGTCGGCATCTTCATCGCGCGTATCTCCCGCGGGCGTACCGTTCGCGAGTTCGTCACGGGTGTGCTGCTCGTACCGACTCTGCTGACCTTCGTCTGGTTCGCCGTCTTCGGCGGCTCGGCGCTGCACCGCGAGACGGTCGGTGACGGCGGACTGGTGGGCGAGGACGGCACCGTCGGTACGAGCAGCGCGTTCTTCGAGCTGCTCCACACCCTGCCGGGTGGGGCCTTCGTCGCCGGAGCGGCACTCCTGCTGATCGTGCTGTTCTTCGTCACCTCCTCCGACTCCGGCAGCTATGTGGTCGACATGCTGGCCTCCGGCGGCGATCCGGAGCCGCCGGTGTGGAGCCGTGTGTTCTGGGCCTTCTCCGAGGGGGCCGTGGCCATTGCGCTGCTGATCGCCAGCGGTACGGGAACCGCGGCGCTGACCACGCTCCAGACAGCGGCCATCATCACGGCGCTGCCCTTCAGCCTCGTGATGATCGGGATGAGCATCGCCATGCTCAGGTCCTTCCGTCAGGAACGTCAGGCCTATCTGGCCGCCCGACAGAAGAAGCAGGAGGAACGGCTCATCGATCAGGCCGTCACGGCGTTCGAGGAGGGCCTGGAGAACGGGGCCACGTCCCACGCGGTTCCGTCGCATGACGCCGAGGACAGCGAGGAAGCCGAGGACGCCCTGGTCAACTCCCGTACCACATAGGCGGACACGGAAATTTCCGGTGGGCGGTGCACACTGTGCGCACCGCCCACCGGGCTTTTTCCGATCCGCCGCCGACGATGACGAAGTCGTATTACGGAGACTCATAGCACCCCGTCCACGCTCATGCCGTAGATACGTGGGAGCACTCCAAGGAGTAGCGTAATTTGCGTCACGTTGTGTTATGCGAAACCTTCAAGATTCACATTCCGGCAATGATATTTGTAATGGCGTTGTTTCCTGTGGGTATAGTTTCGCTGTGAGCAACTACTACCTTGATACCGAAACCTCAACTCCACACGCCGGCGGAGTGCAGTCGGTCGACCGCGCCATCAGCGTCCTCGAGATCCTGGCCCACCGCGGCGAGGCAGGCGTCAGCGAGGTGGCGGCCGAGATCGATGTTCACAAATCCACCGCCTTCCGCCTGCTCGGCGCCCTGGAAGTGCGCGGCCTGGTGGAACAGGCGGGCGAGCGCGGCAAGTACCGCCTCAGCTTCGGCATCGTGCGCCTGGCCGGTGCCGTCACGGGACGCATCGACATCACCCAGCAGGGCCGACCGGTCTGCGAGGACATGGCCGAGGCCATCGGCGAGACCGTCAATATCGCCGTGATGCAGGAGCACTACGCGGTCAACCTCTACCAGGTCCGCGGCCCGGGAGCCGTCGCCGCACAGAACTGGGTCGGCCAACTGACCCCGCTGCACGCCACCTCGAGCGGCAAGATCCTCCTGGCCCACCTGCCCACCAAGGAGCGCGCGACGCTCCTCGCCGAGACCGGCCTGAAGAAGATCACCGCGCACACCTTCACCGCGAAGACGAAGCTCGAGAAGAACCTCGTCGAGATCCGCGAGGCGGGCTACGCCTGGGCCCTGGAAGAGCTGGAGCTCGGTCTGCACGCCATGGCCGCTCCGATCCGCAACCGGGACGGGGACGTCGTCGCGGCCCTGAGCGCCTCCGGACCCGCGTACCGGCTCACCCAGGACCGCCTGCACGAGCTCGCACCCATGCTGATCAAGGGTGCCGAGGAGATCAGCCACCGGATGGGGTACCTGGGCTGAGCGGCCCGTCCGGCCGAGGCCCGGTCCGGACCGCACCGGCCGTCAAATTGCCGTCAGCGCAAGGTGCTTGCGCCAGCGGGTGAAAAGCCGCGGCTGGTTCATGCCGAGCACAGCGACCGGAAGACCGGCCCGCCGGTAGACGGCCAGGACATTACGGTCGTCCGCGGCACCTTCCTCGATCGTCACGCTGTCGGCGCCGGCCGCATGACCGGCGAACTGGATCTTCACGCCGTACTGATCCGACCAGAAGTACGGCGGCCGGGGCACGCCCGCTTCCTTCGCGCCCCAGGACAGCAGCGTCGCCACGGCCGCATCGGCGCGCTCCCGCGCACCGGTCCAGTGCTCGACACGGCGATGGGCACCGGTACGGGGGTCGTACCAGTTGGCGCAGTCACCGACCGCGACCACTCCGGCCAGGCTGGTGCGGCCGTCCGCGCCGCACTTGACCCCGTTGTCGAGCTCGACGCCGGATCCTTCCAGCCACTCGACGCAGGGGCGTGCGCCGACCCCGACCACGACGATGTCGGCGGGGATGCTCCGGCCGTCCTCGAGCAGCACGGCGTCCACCTGGCGCTCCCCGCTCAGCCCCTTGACGCCCACACCGCACAACAGCCGTACGCCGTGGTCCGTGTGGAGAGCGGAGACGATGCCGCCCATGGTCGCGCCGAGCGGCCCGGCGAGCGGCGTCGGGGCTGCCTCGACCACCGTCACATCGAGCCCGAGGGCGTACGCGGTGGAGGCCACCTCGGCGCCGATGAAGCCGCCGCCGATCACCACCAACCGTCCGCCGCGGGCCAGTTCGTCCCGCAGGGCGCGAGCGTCGTCCAGGGTGCGCAGGGTGTGCACACCGGCCAGGCCCTCGGTGCCGGGCAAGGTGCGTGCGGCGGCGCCGGTCGCGATGACGAAGCCGTCGGCGCGGACCTCCCGGCCGTCGGCGAGCCGGACGGCGCGGTCCGTGGGGTCGAGTGCGGTGGCACGGGTGCCGAGCAGCCATTCCGCTCGCAGGCCCTCGTCGTCCCCCTCGAGCGCCAGCTCCGCTTCGCCGATGGTGCCGAGGAGGAACTCTTTCGACAACGGGGGCCTGTCGTACGGGCGTTGGAGCTCGTCCCCGATGACGACGAGCCGCCCGTCGTACCCCTGATTCCGCAGCGAGCGCGCCGCCGACAGACCGGCCAGCGAGGCGCCCACCACGGCCACCGTCCTCACGCGGAAGCCCCGACGAGGCGGGCCGCGACGCAGGGCGGCAGGTTGGGGGCGGACGTGGACAGCTCCACGTAGACCATGCCGTCCTCGATGAGGACCTCATGGGTGCGGACGGGGCGCTTGGCCGGTGGGGCGTCGACGGCACCGGTCTTCAGGTTGAACTTCGAAGCGTGCAGCGGGCATTCGACCCAGCAGCCCTCCAGCCAGCCGTCGGAGAGCGAGGCGTCCTGGTGGGTGCAGGTGTCGTCGATGGCGAAGATCTCGCCGTCGTCGGTGTGGAACACCGAGACCGGCGGGTCGATGTCGAGCCGGAGGGCCTCTCCTCGCGGGAGGTCCGCGAGACGGCACGCGAGAATCATCATCACACCTCAGTGCGTATAACGAAACGGGATGCGGTAAGCGCAACATCAGTTTGAGGTTCGCCCAGAACCCGTGTCAAGGCATTCAGGAAGCCGGCCGAGCCGCAGGATTGCGTTTCTCATCACGCAACTTAGGTCGCTTCCCGCAACGGCCAGAGACGGGCCGCACCGGCGGACACACACACGCCCGCCTCGTCGGCCGTACGGGCCAACGAGGCGGGCGTGCGTTGTTCGGAACGGGCGCGGTCAGAAGCCGCGGTCGATCCACTCCTGCAGGTGCGGGGCCTCGGCCCCGATGGTGGTCGTCTCCCCGTGGCCGGTGTGCACGACGGTGCCGCCCGGCAGCGTGAGGAGTCGGTCCCGGATGGAATCGACGATGGTCGGGAAGTGGCTGTACGACCTTCCCGTGGCGCCCGGGCCGCCCGCGAAGAGCGTGTCACCGCTGAAGAGGGCCGTCAGGACCGGGGCGTGCAGGCACACCGCACCGGGGGCATGGCCGGGGGTGTGCAGCACGATCAGCTCGACACCGGCCACCGTGAGGACCTGGCCGTCGACCAGCTCGCCGTCCGGCAGCCGCTCGGGGTGGGTCTGCTTCCACAGCGGCAGGTCGTCGCCGTGGAGCAGGATCGGGGCGCCGGTGCGCTCGGCGAGTTCGGGCGCGGCGTCGATGTGGTCGTTATGGGCGTGGGTGCAGACGATGGCCCGCAGGGTGCGCCCGCCGAGGACGTCATCGATCGCCTCGGCGTCATGTGCGGCGTCGATGACGATCGCTTCGTCGTCGTCGCCGATGATCCACACATTGTTGTCGACGTCCCAGGTGCCGCCGTCCAGCGAGAACGTCCCCGACGTGACGAGATGTTCGATACGGACCCCGGCCATCACAGGACCACCACCGAACGCAGCACGTCGCCGCGGTGCATCCGCTCGAAGGCCTTCTCGACCTCGTCGAGCGCGATGGTCTCGGTGACGAAGGCGTCCAGGTCCAGACGGCCCTGGAGGTAGAGGTCGATGAGCATCGGGAAGTCCCGGCTCGGCAGGCAGTCGCCGTACCAGGAGGACTTGAGCGCGCCGCCCCGGCCGAAGACGTCGAGCAGCGGCAGTTCCAGCTTCATCTCCGGGGTCGGCACACCGACGAGGACGACCGTGCCCGCCAAGTCGCGGGCGTAGAAGGCCTGCTGGTACGTTTCCGGGCGGCCCACCGCCTCCACGACCACATCGGCGCCGAAGCCGCCGGTCAGCTCGCGGATCGCCTCGATCGGATCGGCGTTCTTGGAGTTGACGGTGTGGGTCGCGCCCAGTTCCTTGGCGGTCTCCAGCTTGAGGTCGTCGATGTCCACCGCGATGATCTTCGCCGCGCCCGCGAGGTTCGAGCCGACGATCGCCGCGGCCCCTACGCCTCCGCAGCCGATGACCGCCACGCTGTCACCGCGTCCGACCTTGCCCGTATTGATGGCCGCGCCGATGCCCGCCATCACCCCGCACCCGAGGAGACCGGCGGCGGCCGCCGACGCGGCCTGGTCGACCTTGGTGCACTGCCCGGCCGCCACCAGCGTCTTCTCCGCGAACGCGCCGATGCCGAGGGCCGGTGACAGCTCGGTGCCATCCGTCAGGGTCATCTTCTGCTTCGCGTTGTGGGTGTCGAAGCAGTACTGGGGCTGTCCCTTGCTGCAGGCCCGGCACTGCCCACAGACCGCACGCCAGTTGAGGATGACGAAGTCACCGGGGGCGACGTCGGTGACGCCTTCTCCCACGGACTCCACGACCCCCGCGGCCTCGTGGCCGAGCAGGAAGGGGAACTCGTCGTTGATGCCGCCCTCGCGGTAGTGCAGATCGGTGTGGCAGACCCCGCAGGCCTCGATCTTCACCAGTGCCTCACCCGGACCCGGGTCCGGCACGAGGATCGTTTCCAAGCTGACGGGGGCGCCCTTCCCCCGCGCGACAACAGCACGGACCTGGTGTGTCATGGCCACTCCTCGGCTGGTACGAGACCTGAATCTCTGTTGCTTCTGTTGCTTATTACGGTACGCATCTCGCGTTCCGCAACACAGCATCATCGAGTGCCGACCAGTGGTCAAGGATTCGGCGCACCGACCTCAGAACTCGACGTCGTCCCATTGATCAAGAAGCGCGTCGCCCAGGGCCGCACCGGAGTCGGCCGCCGGGTCGTGCGGGAACTGTTCGGTCCAGATGACCTTGCCGCGCGCGGTGTAGCGGGTGCCCCAGCGCTGAGCGCACTGCGCGACCAGGAACAGGCCGCGCCCGCCCTCGTCGGTGGTCTTCGCGCGGCGCAGATGCGGGGAGGTGCTGCTGCCGTCGGCGACTTCGCAGATCAGGCTGGCGCCGTCGTAGAGCAGGCGGAGCCGGATGGGGTCGGCGCCGTAGCGGATGGCGTTGGTGACGAGCTCGCTGATCAGCAGCTCGGTGGTGAAGGCCACTTGGTCCAGGCCCCAGGCCTCCAGCTGACGGGTGACGTCGGCACGGACCTGGGCGACGGCGGCGGGCTCCTTCGGTACGTCCCAGTCGACGACTTGGTCCGGCTCAAGGAGCCGGGTGCGGGCGACGAGCAGGGCGATGTCGTCTCGGGGGCGGGTGGGCAGCACCGTGTCGAAGACCGCCTTACAGGTCTGCTCCGGACTGCGGTCCCGGTGGGCCAGGGCGCTGCGCAGCCGTTCCAGACCGGCGTCGATATCGCGCTCGTCCTCGATGAGGCCGTCGGTGTAGAGCACCAGCTGGGAGCCCTCGGACAGGTGCAGCTCGGCCGTCTCGAACGGCAGGCTGCCGCCCAGGCCCAGCGGTGGGGAGACCGGCACATGCGGGTACTCCACGGTGCCGTCGGGGCGCACCACGGCCGGTCCCGGGTGGCCGGCGCGGGCCAGTGAGCATTTTCCGGAGGCCGGGTCGTAGATCGCGTACAGGCAGGTCGCGCCCATGATTCCCGCACTGTCGCCCTCGGTGCCCTCGTCCTGGTCGATGCGGGCGACCAGCTCGTCCAGGTGGCTGAGGAGCTCGTCGGGCGGCAGGTCCAGGGCGGAGAAGTTGTGTACGGCGGTGCGCAGCCGCCCCATGGTGGCCGCGGCGTGCAGGCCGTGCCCCACCACGTCGCCCACCACGAGGGCCACCCGGGCACCGGGCAGCGGGATGACGTCGAACCAGTCGCCGCCCACCCCGGCCTGCGCGGGCAGATAGCGGTGGGCCACCTCGATGCCGGGATGCTCGGGCAGCCCGTGGGGCAGCAGGCTGCGTTGCAGGGTGACCGCCATGGTGTGCTCGCGGGTGTAGCGGCGGGCGTTGTCGATGGACACCGCGGCCCGGGCCGCCAGCTCCTCGGCGAAGTGCAGATCCTCCGGTTCGAAGGGCACGCTCTCCGAGCGCCAGAAACTGGCCGTTCCAAGGACCACGCCCCGGGCCCGCAGCGGCACCGAGATCAGCGAGCGGATGCCGTAGTCCAGGACTCGCTGGGCGACTTCCGGGTGCTGGGTGCGCCAGCCGTCGGTGGCGGTCAGGTCCGGCTCGAGGATGGCCTGGCCGGTCGCCACACTGTCGGCGATCGGGTGGCCGGGCACGAATTGGATCAGCTCGCCGACCGGCAGGAAGGGCTGGTCGTCGCGGATGCCGCCGATCGCGGTGCGGCGCATTTCGGTGCTCGCGCTGTTCGGCTCCTCGCCGCGCGGGACGGCCTCGAGCAGCTCGACGGTGACGTAGTCGGCGAACCGGGGAACCACCACCTCGGCCAGTTCCTCGGCGGTGCGCACCACGTCCAGGGTGGTGCCGACCCGCACCCCGGCCTCGTACAGGAGTTGCAGGCGTTCCCGGGCCACCTCGGCGCGGCCCGCGAGGGCCCGCAGTTCGGTGGTGTCGCGCAGCGTGGCCACGCTGCCCGCCTCGCCGCCGTCGTTGTCGACCGGCCGCAGGTTGACCGCGAGGAGCCGGTCCCCGGACAGATGCACCTCGTCGGTGGCCGTCCGGCCCGAGGCGAGCAGCTCGGCGGTGCCCACTTCCAGGCCCAGGTCGGTGATCTGCCGCCGCTCCGCGTCCGGCGGCAGATCGAGGAGGCGGCGCGCCTCGTCGTTGGCGAGCAGCAGCCGCCCGTCGCCCCCGACGATCAGCACGCCCTCGCGTACGGAGTGCAGGACCGCGTCGTGGTGCTCGTACATCCGCGTCATCTCGGCCGGTTCGAGACCGTGCGTCTGGCGCCGCAGCCGGTGGCTCACCAGCGCCGACCCGCCGGTGAGCAGCACCAGACCGCCACCGGCGAAGCCGAACAGGAGCGGCAGTTGGTCCGCCACCCGCGCGTTCACGCTCTCGACCGTGACGCCGACGGACACCAGGCCGACCACCGACCGGTCGGCGTCGAAGACGGGGACCATCGCGTCCACGGCGCGGCCGACCCCGGGGGTGTTGTACGTCTCCAGGTGCGTCTTGCCCGCGAGCGCTTCGGAGTAGGAGCCGACGACGTGCTTGCCGATCAGGTTCGGGTCGGGGTGGGTCCAACGGATGCCGTTGGTATTGAACGCGATGACGTAATCGACCTTGGCGGCCTTCCGGGCTTCCTCCGCCCGGGGCTGGAGCAGCGCCGTGGGGTCGTCGGACCGCATGGCCGCCAGCGTCCCCGGGGCGTGCGCGAAGGTCTGGGCACCGACGAGCGAGCGGTCGTAGGCCTCCTGAAGGCTGTCGCGCCGTTCCTGCAGTACGAGGGCGGCCACGGCCGCCAGGACGAGCAGGATGACGACCACCAGCTGCAGCAGGAACACCTGGCCGGCGACGCTCCGCGTGCTCAGCAGGGAGCGCACGCGCCCGCCCGGCGACCGGCGCCGCACCTCACGCCGACTCCGCGTACGCCGGTCGGCGAACAGGTGGGACGGCGACATGGAAGACGCCCGGGATTTGGATGTGCCCATACGTTCAGTATCCTCGGCCAGTTTTGCGATGGTCCGGCCCGGAGCATCCGAAGCTGCCACCCGCCTGTTGTTGCGTATGACGTCTCCTATTCCGCGATCAGCAACAGTTTGGCTACTCGAAGATGACTGTCAAGAGATCGGACATGCGGACCCGGACGTCTCTTGACAGCGGGGCACCAGAGGACAGATTGTTGCGCAAAGCGAATCAAGATGTGCAGTGCGCAACATGGAAGCCAGCTCAGCCACAGCCCGTCACGCCGAAGTCGCACCACACCGCAATCTGTTGCGCGAGCCATCGCGGCCATCGCCCGTTGTTCGCGCGGAACGCCCACGAGCAACAGAAATTGCACCCCGCTCCCCCGTCGATCACCGCAGAGCCGCGCGATCGACGGCCCCACCGTCCAGAACATCCGGCCGAGGCCTGCCATCGGCCGGTCCGTCATGTAGGAGCACGACCGTGACACAAGAGGTACGCGCCGTTGTCGCCCTGGAAAAGGGCGCTCCGGTCTCGGTGGAGACCATCCTGGTGCCCGACCCCGGGCCGGGCGAGGCGCTGGTGCAGGTGCGGGCCTGCGGCGTCTGCCACACCGACCTGCACTACCGGGAGGGCGGCATCGACGACGCGTTCCCCTTTCTCCTCGGTCACGAGGCGGCGGGCGTGGTGGAGGCCGTCGGCGAGGGCGTCACCGATGTCGCCCCCGGCGACTTCGTCGTCCTCAACTGGCGTGCGGTGTGCGGCACTTGCCGGTCCTGTCGGCGCGGCCGCCCGCAGTACTGCTTCGACACCCACAACGCCTCCCAGTCGATGACACTCACCGACGGCACCCCGCTCTCCCCGGCCCTCGGCATCGGCGCGTTCGCCGAAAAGACCCTGGTCGCCGCGGGCCAGTGCACCAAGGTCGATTCGGCCGCCTCGGCCGCCTCGGCGGGCCTGCTCGGCTGCGGGGTGATGGCCGGGTTCGGCGCCGCGGTCAACACGGGCGCCGTCGGCCGGGGCGACTCGATCGCGGTGATCGGCTGCGGAGGCGTGGGCATGGCCGCCATCGCGGGCGCCAAGGTGGCCGGGGCCAGCCGCATCATCGCCGTCGACATCGACGAGCGGAAGCTGGACCGGGCCGAGAAGTTCGGCGCCACCGGCACCGTCAACGCCGCCAAGACCGATGCCGTCGAGGGCATTCGTACCCTCACCGGCGGCTTCGGTGCCGATGTCGTCGTGGACGCGGTGGGGCGTCCCGAGACGTTCAAGCAGGCGTTCTACGCCCGCGACCTGGCCGGGACCGTCGTCCTGGTCGGCGTCCCCACCCCGGAGTTGACCGTCGACCTGCCCCTGCTCGACGTCTTCGGGCGCGGCGGTGCGCTGAAGTCCTCCTGGTACGGCGACTGCCTGCCGTCCCGGGACTTCCCCGCCCTGATCGACCTCTACCTGCAAGGCCGCTTCGACCTGAGCGCCTTCGTCAGCGAGAAGATCGCCCTGGACGGAGTGGAGAAGGCGTTCGAGAAGATGCACCGCAGTGAGGTGCTGCGCTCGGTGGTGATCCTTTGACCAGGGTGGTCATCATCGGTGCCGGGATCGTCGGGTGCGCGCTCAGCGACGAACTGACCGCACGCGGCTGGACGGACGTCACCGTCCTGGAGCAAGGCCCGCTCTTCGCCACGGGCGGCTCTACCTCGCTCGACCCCGGTCTGGTGTTCCAGACCCACGCCTCGAAGACCCTGACGGAGTTCGCCCGCTACACCGCCGAGAAGTACCGTCGGCTGACCCTGGACGGACGGCCGTGTTACCGGCAGGTCGGCGGCCTGGAGGTGGCGACAACCCCCGAGCGGCTCGCGGAGCTCCGGCGTCGGCACGGGTGGCTGACCTCCTGGGGCGTGGAGAGCCATCTCCTGACGCCCGAGGAGTCCGCCGCGCTGCACCCGTTGCTCGACCCGGAGCGGATCCTCGGCGGGTGCCACGTCCCCGGTGACGGCCTCGCCGATGCCCTGCGGGCGAGCGAGGCGCAGGCGCGTACGGCGATGGCCCGCGGGGCACGGTTCCACGGTCATCACACCGTGACCGGGATCGAGACGAGCGGGGACCGGGTCAGCGCGGTCGTCACCGACCAGGGCACCTTCCCCGCGGACCTCGTGGTCTCCTGCGCCGGGTTCTGGGGGCCGAAGACCGGGCGGATGGTCGGGCAGGCGGTACCGCTGGTGCCGCTGGCCCACCAGTACGCCAGGACCACCCCGCTCCCGGCGCTCGAAGGACGCGGCGACGAGCGCGCCGAGGCATCCCTGCCGATCCTGTGCCACCCGGACGCCGGTCTGTACTACCGCGCACACGTCGACCGGATCGGCATCGGCTCCTACGCGCACCTGCCGATACCCGTCTCCTTGGACGACATTCCGCACCCGTGCGACACCGCCGCGCCGCCGTCCGCCCTGGAATTCACCGCGCTCGACTTCGAGCACGCCTGGGCCGACTCCCTCGACCTGCTCCCGTCCCTGGCCGACGCGAAGGTCGAGGAGGGCGTCAACGGCGTGGTCTCCTTCACCCCCGACGGCATGCCCCTGCTTGGCGAGTCGCCGAAGGTCCAGGGGTACTGGCTGGCGGAGGCCGTGTCGGTCACCCACTCCGCCGGGGTGGCCAGGGCGATGGCCGAGTGGCTGGTCGACGGCCGGTCCACGACCGACGTCCACGCGTGCGACCTCAACCGCTTCGAGGAGGCGCAACTGGCCCCTTCGTACGTACGAGAACGCAGTTGCCGTACCTACGTCGAGGCGTACGACATCCGGCACCCGTGGCAACCGACGGAGTCCACCCGCCGCCCCCTGCGGGTCAGCCCCTTCCACTCCCGGCAGGCCGATCTCGGCGCGGTCTTCCGGGATGAGGCGGGCTGGGAGCGACCACAGTGGTACGAGGCCAACGCCTCGCTGCCCCAGGTGGACCGGATCCCCGACCGCAACGCCTGGGCCGCCCGCCACTGGTCGCCGATCGCCGGTGCCGAGGCCCTGGTCACCCGCGAGCGCGTGGCCCTGTACGACCTGACGCCGCTGAAACGGCTTGAGGTCACCGGCCCCGAAGCGCTCACCTTCCTCCAGGTACTGACGACCAACCAGCTGGACAAGCGGACGGGATCGGTCACCCACACCCTGCTGCTCGACGAGGCCGGAGGCATCCGCGGTGACCTGACCGTCGCCCGCCTGGACCCCGAACGCTTCCAGGTCGCCGCCCATGGCAGCCTCGACCTCGACTGGCTGCGCCGCCACCTGCCCGGCGACGGCTCCGTGCAGGTGCGCGACAGCACCGCCGGTACCTGCTGCCTGGGCGTGTGGGGCCCCCGCGCCCGCGACCTGCTGCAGCCGCTGACCGATACCGACTTCTCCCACCAGGGCTTCGGCTACGCCACCGCCAAGCAGGCCCACCTCGGCGACGTCCCCGTCACCGCCATCCGCCGGTCGTACGTCGGTGAACTCGGCTGGGAGATCCACACCACGGCCGACCTCGGCACCCACCTGTGGGACACCCTCTGGGAAGCCGGACAGGAGCTCGGCATCATCGCCGCCGGTCACAGCGCCTTGAACAGCCTGCGCCTGGAGAAGGGGCATCGCTCCTGGGGCACCGACATGACCACCGAGCACAACCCGTACGAGGCCGGGCTCGGCTTCGCCGTCCGCCGCGGCAAACCGCACTTCACCGGCCGCCCGGCGCTGGTGGGAGTCAGCGAGGAGACCGTCGGGCGCCGGCTCACCGCCCTGGTGATCGAGGACGAGAAGTCCGTGGTGATGGGCCACGAACCGGTCCATGTGGACGGCCGGGCGGTCGGCTATGTCACCAGCGCCGCGTACGGCTACACGGTGGGAGCCCCGATCGCCTACGCCTGGCTGCCCGCCGAGCACGCCGCTCCCGGCACACGGGTGGAGATCGAGTACTTCGGCGCCAGGGTTCCGGCCCGTACCGCCGCGGAGCCCCTGTTCGACCCGCAGATGTCCCGTATCCGGCGCTGACGGGGCGCTGAGCCCCCGGGCCTCCGCCTGACCCGTCCCCGCCCCCCATACACCCGTCCCCCTGCCCCTCAGCCCTTCCAGCAGGGGGACGGGCCGATCAACGGCTGGTGTCGCCGCGAAAAAGCTGCGTCACCAGCCGTTTTGTGTTGCCGACGGAGGGCCGTCGCGACGACGGGGTGGCTGCCGCCGTGGGTCGCGGTGAATCGGTGCCAATTCCCTCTTGACAGCCCCTCAAACCAAAGGAACAGTTTGTTGCGCATAGCAAGCCGCGTTGTGCATTACGAAACGCCTTTGGATTCGATCTCTCCGCCCCTGGAGGTTTTCCCATGATCACGGTGTGCCGCATCGAGGACCTGCCCCCCGGCGAGTCCATCCGCGTGACCGACGGCGTGGCGGCCCCCGTCGCGGTGTTCCACACCGAGGACGGCGAGGTCTACGCGATCGACGACACCTGCACGCACCAGGACGCCTCGCTGTCCGACGGCTGGCTGGAGGGCTGCTGGGTCGAATGCCCCCTGCACGCGGCCTTCTTCGACCTGCGGAACGGCCAGCCGACCTGCCTCCCGGCGAAGTTCCCGGTGCGCACCCACAAGGTCTCCGTGGAAGACGGCCACATCGTGCTCCACATCTCGGTCGCGGAGCCGGCGTGAAGAGCATCACTGTCGTCGGCGCCTCGCTGGCCGGCTTCAGCACGGTCCGCGCGCTGCGCGCGGAGGGCTTCGACGGGGACATCACCGTCGTGGGGCGGGAACGCCACCTCCCCTACGACCGCCCGCCGCTGTCCAAGGACTTCCTCAAGGGCGACCTCGACACCGACGCGCTCGCCCTGGGCGACCCGGAGGACTTCGAGGACCTGGAGGCGCGGTGGCTGCTCGGTGAGAGCGCGCTGCGGCTCGACCCCGCGGCCCGGACGATCACGCTCGCCGGTGGGCAGCAGCTGCGCACCGACGGAGTCGTCATCGCGACCGGCGCCGGTGCCCGGACGATGCCCGGCGCGGACGGACTCGCCGGGGTGCACACCCTGCGCACGCTGGACGATGCCGTGGCCCTGCGCGCCGAGTTGCTGACCGGCCTGCCCCGGGTCGTCGTCGTCGGTGCCGGGTTCATCGGCGCCGAGGTCGCGTCCACCGCCCACCGCCTCGGTCTGCACGTCACCGTCGTCGAGGCGCTCGAGGTACCGCTCGAACGGACCCTTGGCCGCGAGATGGGCCTGGTGTGCTCCTCGCTCCACGCCGACCACGGCGTGCGCCTGCTGTGCGGTACCGGCGTGACAGGGTTCGCCGGGAACGACCGCGTCACCGGGGTGCACCTGACGGACGGCCGCCTGCTGCCCGCCGACGTCGTCGTACTCGGGGTGGGCGTACGGCCCGCCACGGACTGGCTCGCCGGTTCCGGCGTCGAGGTGGACGACGGTGTGGTGTGCGACGCCGGGTGCGCGAGCAGCGTTCCGGGCGTGGTGGCCGTCGGTGACGTCGCCCGCTGCCCCAACCCGTTCACCGGTCGGCACGCCCGTATCGAGCACTGGAGCAACGCCACGGAGCAGGCGAGGACCGCCGCCCGCACGCTGCTTTCGGGTACGTCGGCGCCCGCCCCGGTCTCCCCACCGCACTTCTGGTCCGACCAGTACCGGGTGCGCATCCAGCTCGCCGGACACGTCGCTCCCGGCGCCGAGCCCGAGATCGTCGAGGGCGACACCGACAGCCGCTCCTTCGCGGCCGTCTACCGGCATGAGGGTGCCCCCGTAGCCGTACTCGCCATGAACCAGCCGAAGCTGTTCAACCGCCTCCGCCGCACGCTCACGCCCGCCGCGACAGCCGCCGTCCCGTAAGCGTCCGTCTCCCCTTCCCTTGCGCCTAGGAGCCCGCCGATGACCGTTCTCAACCAGCCCCTCTACGAGCTCGACCCGGACATTGCCGCCGCCGTCGACGCCGAGCTGCACCGCCAGCAGTCCACGCTCGAAATGATCGCCTCGGAGAACTTCGCCCCGGTCGCGGTCATGGAGGCCCAGGGCTCGGTCCTCACCAACAAGTACGCCGAGGGCTACCCCGGCCGCCGCTACTACGGCGGCTGTGAGCACGTCGATGTCATCGAGCAGTTGGCCATCGACCGGATCACAGCGCTGTTCGGCGCCGAGGCCGCGAACGTGCAGCCGCACTCGGGCGCCCAGGCCAATGCCGCAGCGATGTTCGCGCTGCTCAAGCCCGGTGACACGATCCTCGGGCTCGACCTGGCGCACGGCGGGCACCTGACCCACGGCATGAAGATCAACTTCTCCGGCAAGCTCTACAACGTCGTCGCCTACCACGTCGACGACCGGACCGGCCA